>CAZODJ010000006.1:5017-39312 GCA_964578555.1 uncultured Candidatus Kuenenia sp. | reverse complement strand
GCTGCGGGCCGCAACCTATTCGGATCGCGATGAGATGTCGTATAGTCGGTGCTCGACGTTTTCAGGGTGCGCTTCACGGAGGGTCCCTTCATGGCGGATGCAATGGTCGAGGTCGGAGCGGTCATCGATCGGAAGTCGCCTGCCGCGGCGGCCCGTACAACGATCGCGCGTATCGTCTTCGAAGAACTGGCGCGAGTGCGGTCGTTCCATGGCTCGGGTGTTCTTTCCGAGGATTCGTCACTGACATCGTGCGGCATCGATGACGCACGGTTTCTCGATGCCATCCATCGTCTCGAGGGCCGCTACGGCATGCGGTTTCGTCACGAATGGCTGGCAAACATCTTCACCTGCGGCGATCTGATCGAGTGCGTCACCACGTGCATGTTTGATGCCGGTGATCGTGCGACCGTGACGGAACTTCCGAAGCCCACCGTCCCAGAACTGTTTCCCGAGTGCGCCGCTTTGGAGGAACGTCTCGAGGGCCTGCGAGCGGCGGGGCTCGTCAATCCATTCCTGCGGGCCAACGAGTCGGTGCAGGGCCGCATCGCGAGGATTGGCGGCAGCGATACGGTGAGCTTCACGAGTTTTGATTATCTCGGGCTGGCCGGTCATGCCGAGGTGAAGCACGCGGCCAAGGAGGCGATTGATCGCTTCGGCTGCAGCGCTTCGGCAAGCCGGATGGTCGGGGGAAACACCACGATTCACGATCAGCTCGACAGCGAGCTGGCGGCGTTTCTCCGCACGGAGCGGGCCGTGGTCTTTCCCTGTGGGTATGGCACGAATGCTTCGGTGTTCCGCCACCTGTTCGGAAAGGAAGATCTGATCCTCTACGACGCCCTCGCCCACAACAGCATGGTGCAGGGCGCCGTCGCTTCCGAGGCGGCCACACGCTCGTTCCGGCACAACGACTATCGCCAACTCGATGCTTTGCTGCGCGACCTGCGGCCGAACTACCGCCGGGTGGTCGTCGCGATCGAGGGTGTCTACAGCATGGACGGGGACTATCCCGATCTCCCCGCGTTCATCGATGTCAAGCAGCGGCACGACGCGCTGCTCTACGTCGATGAGGCCCATTCAGTTGGTACCATGGGTCCGGAGGGGCGAGGCATCTGCGACTTCTTCGACGTGGATCCGTCGCTCGGCGATCTCTGGATGGGCACGATCAGCAAAGCCCTGGGGGCAGGCGGAGGGTATCTGGCTGGCAGTGACCGCCTGATCCGCTACCTCGGCTACACGACCCCAGCGTTCGTCTTTTCAACCGCCTGCTCGCCTCCCAATGCGGCGGCGGCGCTCGAGGGCCTGCGGGTGATCCGCCGGGAGCCGTGGCGGGTGACGGTGCTCCGCGAGCGTTCGGAATTGTTCCTGAAGCTGGCCATCGATGCGGGCCTCGACACCGGCACCAGTGGTGATACGCCGGTGATTCCCGTGATCGTCGGCAGCTCGGCGCGGGCGATCCGAGTGTCGCAGCTGCTGCTGGAGCGGGGCATCAATGCCCAGCCGATCCTCTATCCGGCGGTCCGTGAATCCGCAGCGCGGATCCGGTTCTTCCTCACGGCAGAGCATTCGGAGGATCAGATCGTGCGGGCCGTTGCGACGCTGGCCGATGTGGTCGCCGACACGGCCGGCATGGTCGGCGCGGTGTAGCCCAGTCGTCTGACCAACTCGTCGCTCACCACCAGAATCGCCGGCAGAAGCACCAGTTCGGCGACCGTGGCGGCCACAATGGCGAGGCAGGCGAGCCGACCGAACCCGGCCAACGCGGGCACGCTGCTGACCATAACGGCCGCAAAGCCGACGCAGAGCACGACGCCGCCGATCACCACGGCATTGCCTGTTTCGGCGATCGCGCGGCGGACGGCCGAGGCCATCGAGATGCCATCGCGCCGGTTCCGCCTCAGTGCGGAGAGCACGTGCACGGTGTCGTCGACGGCCAGGCCGAGGCAGACGTTGAAGACGATCACGGTAGCCGGGTCGAGAAACCTGCCAGAGAGCACGACCGCGGCAGCAATGACTGCCAGCGGGAAGACGTTGGGTAGCATGCTGACGGCGCCGGTCAGCAGGGAGCGGAAGGCGATGGCCATGATTCCGCCGATCACCACCACTTCCAAGAGCAGGCTGGCGCCAAGATCGCGGACGAGTTGGCGGATGTTGCGGGCCGACACCACCGACATGCCCGCCAGATCGAACTCCCAGCCCGGGCGGGTGGCCGCAAGTTCGGCGAGGCCAGCCTCGATCCGATCGTACGCGCCCTCGAGCGTGCGGGAGCCGAGGTCTTCCACCCGTGCCCGCACGATCGCGGTGCGGCTCTCGGGGTCGATGATGTCGTTGACGGCAGCAGGATCAAGCCGGCGGCGGGCACGGGGCGGGAGTGTCCCGGCGACCGTGGCATACGAGATGGCCCGATCGATATCACCCGCCTCGGTGAGCACGGCATGAACCTCGTCGAGGGCCGCGACCAGGGGACCGTCCCGCCACGCCACGCCCTCCGGCCAGCGGACGACGACGTCGACTCCCATCGCGCCGCCAAACTCGGCGTCTACCCGCTCCAAGGCTCGCGATGCGGTCGCACCACGGGGCAGGGCGTCGATGACGCGGTTGTCGGCATCAACGCCCGAGCCGATGGCTGCCAGCAGCAGCGTGGCTGCCCCGCCGATGACGACGATGGGCCGGGCATGTCGCACGGAAAAGGCAGCCAAGGCGGCGGCGATACGGCCGGCGAGCCGCGACGAGCGTCCCAGCCGGAGGCCCTCGCAGAAGCGGGTCGAGGCGATCAGCGGCGTGAGGAGTGACACCGCGATGAAGCTGGCGATCGCTCCGGCGGCCGCCGCCATGCCGAAGTTTCGCACCGCCTCGATCCGGGCGGCGGCAAGCGAGAGGAAACCGATGGCGGTCACGAGGCTCGTGATCCCGCAGGCGGTGCCCACCTTGCGAAGCGCTCCCGACGATGCGGCGATGGGCGACGTGCCACGGCGGATGCTGCGTCGCATGTCCTCGATGAAATGAATGGAGTCGCAGGTGCCTACGACCAGCGCCAACGACGGGACGACACAGGTCAGGACGTTGACCGGTATGCCGAGGAGGCCCAGGATCCCCATCGCCCAGACGGCACCGACGAAGGGGGGCACACACGCCACCACGGTCGCCCGCAGACTACGGGCTGCCGTCGCTGAGAGCACAACCGCCAGTGAGAGCCCGAGCGAGTTGAAGATCAGCATGTCACGGCGAAGGGCCTGGGCCGCCTGCTGCCGCAGCACCGGAAGGCCGGTGAGGTCGAGCGTGAGATCCGGCTCGGCGGCGCGGGCCTGGGTCAGCACCGATTCGATGCCCTTGATCACGGATGCAGCCGCCGACGGCGCTTCAGCATCGGCGGCCAGTCGGAGCAGGATGAGGGAGGCGGAGGCGTCGTCCGAAAGGAGGTGACCGCCCACGAGCGGATGGCGGATCGCACGGGCCTTCACCGCTTCCAGCTCCTCGGGGTGCAATGGCTGGTCAGTGCGCGGAATCACCGGCAGCATGGCGCCGGCAAGCCCCTCGCGGCGGATGTCGAAAATCGACTTCACGTTGGCGACGCCGTCGACCGTGGCCAGGTCGTCGGCCAGTCGTCGGAGCGCGGCGAGCGTGTCGGTGGCAAACAGGTCACCGGAACGGCTCGTGGCCCGCACGATGCAGTCGCTGTCAGGCCCGCCGAACCGGGCGGCAATCTCGTCGATCCGTCGGAAATCGTCTGCCGAATCGGCAGCATCGACGCTCCGGAGCAGCGATCGCAGATCGTCATCGACCCGCAGGCGGGAGATCCCGATCGCGGCCAGGATCGTGCAGGCGATTACGGCGATACAAGCCCACCGCCGCCAGGCTGCTTGCGGCCCGTGGAAAAAGTCATCCATGCCTTTTTCCCCTGTACTCGACCGTAGGAAATGCCAAGCGTTTCCTATGGTCGACCGTCGCTGCATCGTGCAGCGACAAAGTTGTTTCACAGTCTGCTAGGGGGCCGCCTTGCTCACGAGATGGAGCTCCTCCGGATCGACCACCCACCCCCGACAATTCGCCGCCCCGCACTGGCAGGGAATCGCCGCGTCGGCCGGCCAGCAGTAGTCGATCAGAAGTTCCTCGCCCGCGTCGATCGGACAAATCGTTTGCAGCCACAGCCGGTCTTCCTGCCCTGGGTCGTCTTCCCAATAGAAGAGTTCGCAGTTCGGATCGCAAGAATGATTGAGAAATCGGAAGGGCGCGGCGGGTTCGAGAATGCGGCCGCTGCCCAGTTCCATGCAATACTGGGCGTCTTCCGGGTGCGCGTCGAGGATCCGACCGCGGATTTCACCGACCACGACGCCCGCCGACAGTCGGCGCCGGGCAAACACACCCCGGCCGATGCTGGTGGAGGCCACCAGCACGCGATTCGCCAACGGGTCGCTCCGTCGGCGGCGGGGGTGGGTGGCGACCGACCCGTGATCCCGCAGAGCGGCGGGGTTCTGCAGCGAATGCTCGTCGTGGCGCGCGGGGGCGGGTTGACTGTCGGGCATGGTGGCGGGCTGTTCGCCCGTCGCAGTGGACGGAAGGCGAACGAACTCTACCCCTCGATGAAGGTTCGGTCAATCGACTGGCGGCGAAGTGGCGGCGGATCGCCGGTCGCTTCACCTTCAGGAGCCAAGCTCCGCCCGCAGCCGCTCCAACAGTCGCTTGGTCGCGCGGATGCCCTCCGGCTCGGCGAGCGTGGTGCCCTCGTATTCAATGCCCACCCAACCGTGATATCCGGCAGCGAGCATCAATTTCAGCATGCGGGCGAAATCGGTCCGCACCTCGCTGCCTGCGTCGTCGAATTCATAGCTCTTGGCGCTGACGCCCTTGGCGAATGGCATCAGCTCCTCCATGCCGAGGTAGCGGTCGTAGTCATGAAAGTTGCCAAAATCGGGAAGCGTACCGCAGTTGGGCTTGTCGACCAGCCGCATCACGCCAGCCAGCCACTGCCCGTTGCTCGAAAGGCCGCCATGGTTTTCGACGATCACGGCCATCTCCATCTGGGCCGCATACTCGGCCAGTCGCGTGAGCCCGTCGGCCGCAAGTTTCTGCTGCTCTGCGAAACTCCCCTCGCTGGCCGCATTGACCCGCACGGAGTGGCATCCCAGTCGCTTGGCGGCCTCGACCCAGGGAAAGTGGTTTTCGATCGCCTTCTTGCGGGCAGCGTCGTCGGGATCGCCGAGGTTGCCGAGGCCGTCGCACATGATGAGCACGTTGGTCACCCCCTCATCGGCGGCCCGTTTGGCCAGTTCCGCGAGGTAGCCGGTATCCCGCGCCTTGTCCTTGAAAAACTGATTGACGTATTCCACCGCCTCGATGCCGTAGTCCTGCTTGGCCGACCGCGGAAAATCGAGGTTGTCGAGCTCACCGGCGAAGATTGTTCGGTGCAGAGACCACTGGGCCAGGGAGATGCGAAACAGAGGACCGTCCGCGGTGCGGGCCGAGCGAGCCGACCGGGGCAGGCAGGCGGTCGCGGCGATGGCGGCAGAGGATGCGAGGAAGGTTCGGCGGGTCTGGGTGGCGATGGGCATGGTGGACTCCGGAGCAATCATGTCGTTTCGGGGGTGTACGTTCGGCCGCGGTAGGCGAGGGCCACGCCGACGAAGGCGATCGCGGCCAGCAGCATGATGACGGTGAAAAACCAATAGTAGTTGGCACCTGCCAGCCAACGGTCGACGGGCTGCCGGCTGATGAGGGCGTTGACGACGGCGGTGAATTCATTGCCGATGGCAATGCTTGCCAGATAGAGGCTCATCACGATCGACTTGATGCTCGGCGGGGCCTGGGTGTAACTGAATTCAAGGCAGGTGATGCTCACCATCACCTCGGCAGCGGTCAGGAGAGCGTAGGCGAGAACCTGCCAGGCGATCGAGGGCATGGCGCCGCCGTCGATCCAGACCTGAATCAGTCCGCTGATCGAGAACGCGGGAACCGTTAGGAACATCCCCAGGCCGATCTTGCGAAGCGGGGTGAGAGGGAAGATCCGTTCGATTGCCGGGTAGATCAGATAGGAAAACAGCGGAACAAAAAGCAGGATCAGCAGCGGGTTGACCGCCTGCAACTGGCTCGGGAGCCACGTGATCCCCAGCAATTGCGTGTTCATCGATTTGGCCTGCAGCACCCAGGCACTGGCGGTCTGATCAAACAGGCACCAGAAGGCGGCCACGCAGAGGTAGATCGGCACCAGACCGCGGAGGGCCTGCAACGATTCGGCGCTGAGGGCCTGCTTCAGGAACGCCTTGCCCTGTGGGGGCACATGGACGAACGAGTTGCGGCCCAGCCAGAAGACCAGCGTGGCGAGAGCCATCAGCACCCCCGGCACACCGAAGGCGAGTCCTGGACCGGGGCGGATGCCGACGGCGGCCAGGGGGCCGGCGAGGCGGCCGAAGACAGTCTGAAAACTCGCGGGGTCGAGCAGGATGGGCGTCAGCAGGGTGCTGGCGAGTGCCCCAAGATTGATCGCGAGATAGAACCAGCCGAAGACACGGCTGAGCAGATGACGGTTGGCAGCTCCGAACTGGTCGCCCACATGGGCTGAGACGCAGGGCTTGATCGCCCCGGTGCCGATGGCGATGAGCGAGAGGCCAAGGCCCAGGCCCAGGCGGGTCTCGTCAAGTGCCAGCGACAGGTGGCCAAGGCAGTAGATGATCGACAGCCAGAGGATCGTACGGTACTTGCCGAAGAGCCAGTCGGCCAGAATCGCTCCGACCAGTGGGAAAAGATAGCCGGCCACCACGAACGAATGCAGGTAGAACTTGGCATCGGTATCGCTCATCACCGCGAGGTTGCCGCTACGGTCGAGCAGGTGCTCGGTCATGAAGACGGCGAGGATCGCCTTCATCCCGTAGAAGCTGAACCGCTCGGCCGCCTCGTTGCCCACGATGAAGGGAATGCCGGAGGGCATTCGCGAGGTGTCGGCGGGGTGGGTGCGGTAGGGAGTGTTCATGGTGGCGTGATCCAATCAATGTGGACCATACTGAGGCATGCCGCCAACAGCAGATTCGTCGCATATCCCGAGAAGTATCCTCGTCATCACGGTCGATCGCCTGCCTGCATGGATCCTGCCGGCCTGGGGGGCTACCTGGGTGGCAGCTCCCGCGATCGATTCCCTGGCAGCCCGCGGCATCGTGTTCGATCGTCTCCTTACGCCCGCTGTTGACCCGCAAGCGACGGCCTGTCAACTGCTGGGCCAGGGCAGCGACTCGCTGCTCGCGCGGGCGGTGGATGCCACGTGGCGGGTTGCCGTGATTTCCGACCAGCCGGCAATCGTGGAGGCCGTCGAGCCCCCCGTCGGCGTCGCGGTGACGATCGTCGCGCCGGTGATCCCCGCCGAGCCTGGAGCCGACGATTCCTCCACGAACCTCGGCCGGCTCTTCGCTGCCGCCGCCCAGGTGCTCGCTGATCAACGCCCCGCGCTTGTCTGGATCCATGCCGGCTGTCTCGGCGCCGCGTGGGACGCGCCGGAGGAGTTGCGAGACTGCTATCTCGACCCCGACGATCCTCCGCCTCCCCCTGGCTGTCGTGTGCCGAACGTGCCGGTTGGTGCCGCCACCGATCCCGATGCGCTCGTGGCGCTGCGGCATGTGTTTGCGGCGCAGGTGACGCTTCTGGACCGATGCCTGGGAAGGGTTGTAGCCGCCCAGGCAGGCGGAGGCCTGATCTGTGTCACCGGCCTGCGGGGAATGCCCCTGGGTTTGCATGACTGGATGGGGGGGGCGAGTGATGGCCCAGAGCAGTGCCTTCCATACGGTGAGTCGATCCACGTGCCGGGCATACTCGTTGATCCAGCAGGACGGATGGCGGCCCAGCGATACGGCGGCCTGATCACCCCAGCCGATCTCGGTGCCACACTTCGGGAACTGGCCGGGTGGAGCCCCCCCGAGTTGTCCGGTGACCAGCCTTGGCGGGGCCAGAGCCTCGCGAGCCTGCTGGCCACCTGGCAGCTTCCTCGGCGCGATCGAGTCGTGATTCGTGGACCGGTGGGGAATGCCGTTGTCACACCGGCCTGGCATTGCATCGTGGCACACTCGGCACCCGCGCACGAGCAGCCGTTGCTGTTTGCCAAGCCAGATGACTTCTTCGAGCAGGCCAACGTGGCCGACCGCTGCCGGAACGTGGCGCAGGAGTTGGCGGAAGTCTTGCGGGTGGATGGGGAAACCGACGCCGGCCGGGCCTGGCAAACGCCGCTTTCGGACGCCGTTCGCTGAGAGCGGAAAACGGCTGATTTGCAGGGGCCAATCGCTCTTTCGCCGACGCTTGATTCGCCGCTAGCATCCCGATCGGTGCGCCTCGTGTGGAGACGGCACCGAGTGCCTTGATTTCTCACCCGAGGGATGCCGGCTGGTGTCGCGTTTTGCCATCCTTCTCGCGTCGAGCGTTGTCGGTCTCCTGGTGGGGGCTGCGGGCAATGCTGCTGCGGCGCCGCCTCGTGCCACGGGTGAGCCGCCCGTTGCGATTCGCGTGGAATGGGGGGACGGTCGGCCGCGGGCCTGGAGCGGCACCATCCGCGTGATCGATGGTGAGCCGAGTCGCGGGCAGCCACCGCCCCCGCTCCGCTGGCAGATCCTCTGTCAGGACGCTGATGCCGCCTCGTCGATCCACGCGGACGGCGACACGCTCTTCGTGCATGATCCCCGGCCATGGGAGCGGAACGGCGTGGAGTGTGCGATTGCCGACTGGCGATCGGCACGGATCGTGATCCGACTGGCGGCCCAGGAGGCGCCGCACGCGATCACCGAAGTGGATGTCGCCGTGGCGGAGGTGCTCGCCGACGCGATCCCACGCCCACTCGACGGCGACGGCAACCGGCTCACCATCTCGCGGGCCCCTGGCGACGCCGTCCGAGTGGTGCTGCCGCACGGTGGCTGGCCGGCGACGAGTCACGTCTATCGGTCTGGTGAGGCCGTACAACTCGCTGTGCACCCGCTCCTGGTTTCGCGGGCCGGGGCAACAACGCCGCGGGAACTGTCGCTGCGGTTTCACGATGTCACGGCCGGCACCGATCTGCGGACGGAAACCAAACTCATTCACCCGGACGACACGCCGGCCGTGCCCGCGGGGAGCGGCCTCGCGGCCCAGTCGTTTCAGCCGCTGGAGTTTGAGCTCGTCCTCCCCGATCGGGATGCTGTCTGCGCCGTCACGCTTGAAATCGTCGAACGAGGCAGCCTTGGATGGTCGCGGCCGGTGGCCAGCCACAGGGTTGAACTGCTCGCGCTGGATGACGCACCCGCCCCTGCGCCGGCGGGCGAATGGCGGATCATCTACGAACTTGACCCATCCAGCCCGCGACTGCACGAGCGGCTGCGGCGTTTTTCAAGCACGATTCCGTCACTGCCGCTGCCGTCGCTGCCGATGCCGACGGTCAAACTGCCCGCGTTGCCGTTTCCCTCGATGACGCGTCCGAAGCTTCCCCTGCCCAAGATGCCTCCGGTGCCGATGCCGTCGGTGTCGTCCATCGTGCCGCGGATCAGCGGCCTGCTGAATCAGGGCGACTCGACCGTCGAGCCGCATCGGCTGGGCCCGATGTTGCGGCTGCCGCCGGCCCGCGGCCCCGGGCAGCCGACCTGGGAGGGAATCGTGATTGCTGGGGCGGAGGTTGGCATGCCGCATCTGGTGGAAATCGAATATCCGCAGAATCAGGAAGCGACGTTTGGCGTGAGCGTGCTCGAGACGGGGGGCACTGGTGGCGTGGTGCAGAGTCGTCATGCGGGCGGCTTCGCGGTCGCTCCTCCCGTGCCGGGTGCATCTGCCTCCGAGGAGGCGGGCCGCCACTCGTTCGTCTTCTGGCCCACCACGAGCAATCCGGTGGTGCTCATGATGAACGTGTCGCCACACACGCCGGCGTCGTTCGGCAAGGTGCGGGTGTTTGCGGGGCCGGTCCGCGTGCCGAAGATGCAGGCAGTGGCTCCGTTGACGCCGGGTGTCGATCCTCGCGACGCACGTCCCATTCACGGCTTCATCGCTTCGCCGGCAGAACTCGGCGCGAGTGGCGGCGGCAGTGTCGGTGCCGACACTGCCCGCCTGCCGACGGACTGGGCCGGCACGCTGACAGGTGTTCGTCGATCGGCCGAATGGCTGGCTGCGCAGGGGGCCGGGGGGGCGATGGTGACGGTCTACCGGGATGGGGCCGCAATCTGGCCTGCCGACTGTACCAAGGGAGCGCCTCGGTGGAGCGGCGGTTCCGCCGAGGCCGGCCGAGGGTCTCCGGCGAAGGACGTTCTCGAATTGATCTGCCGCGTGTATGGCCGAGAGGGAATGCGGCTGGTGCCCGCATTGTCGTTCGATGCACCGCTCCCGGCGCTCGAGGCAGCGCTGGCCCGTGGTGCCGGCCCGCCGAATGCCACCATCGGCATCGTGTTGGTGGGAGGCGATGGCAAACCACGGCGATTGCCCGATCGTCCGGCCCTGCTCCACTACAACATTCTGGACCCGCGGGTGCAGCAGGCGGTGGAGGCTGTCGTGGGCGAACTGGCCGGCCGCATCGGTGCCGCCGCAGCCGTGGACGGCGTTGCCATCCTGCTGCCCCACGATGGCTGGCTGCACCTTCCCGGTGTTGCATGGGGCCTCGACGACGTCACCTTCGGCCGGTTTGCTGCCGAGGCGGGTGTGCAGGTGGGTGACGGCGCCGATCGCCATGCCCAGCGGTCAGCCTTCGTGTCGGGCCCGGGCCGGGAGGCGTGGCTGGCGTGGCGCAGCCGCGAGATCGCGTCGTTCTATGCGCGGCTCGCAGCGATCGTGTCGGTCGAGGGTGCCAGCCGGAGCCTGTACGTGGCTCCCACCACGCTGCTCTCCGTGGGAGACGTATCGACGCGACTGCGACCTGCGCTGACCGACCCGCGGGCGGCTGAGGCCGATCTGTGGCGCGAGATCGGAGTCGATCCCGGCACGCTGACGGCCGATGAGCGAGTCGTGTTTCTCTCACCGCACGTGCATCGGGCGGGAGGAGGGTTGATCGAGCGTGGCACAAGCGAGCGGGCCAATCGGTCGGCCAGTCTTGCGCAGGGAGCGGCGAGTGCGCGTCGTCGCGGGGCCGTCGCGATCGAGGTGCCCCTGCGGATGCAGGTGGACGACGTCGTGCCGCATGGTCCGTTCGGGTCGGCGGTTTCCGAGGGAGCCGTGGCCGTGCATGCGGTGCGGAGCGGCGCGTCGCTGACGCGAGCCTGGGCCGAGTCGTTCGTAGCCGGAGACGCCGAAGTGATCTTCGACATGGGGCTGATGTACGCCCAGCCGACGCTGGCAGGAGTACTGGCCAGGCGGGCCTTTGCCGCGCTCCCGCAGGGATCGCTCCAGTTGGTCGATCCGCTGCCAGCGCCGCTGGTGATTCGCACCGGAACGTCGCACCTGGGTACGGCTTTGCTGGTCGTCAACGCCTCCGCCATTCCCGTGCTGGCTGCGGTCGAACTCACTGCCCGGCCCACGGTGGCCGCCGACGCTGTCGATGGTGGGCGGCTGACGATTGACGAGCAGGGGCGGGTATCGATCCCGTTGGAGCCATGGGGCATTCGCTCAGTGGTGGTTGACGCTGCTGCGGCGGTATCGATCGCCCATGCCGAGTTTTCGGATGCGACGCGGGAGTGGGTCGCCGGACGGCTGGCTGATCTGAAGCGGCGGCAGGCCACCGTGGAGCGGCCTGCCGGTCTGGCTGTTCTCGATAATCCCGATTTTGATCTGCCGAGCACGGCCGAGGGGATCACCGGATGGGAGGTCGTCGACCGCCAGCGGGGCGCCCTCGCTGTTGTGTCGACCGGTCGCACGGAAGGGGGCAGGGCGGCGGAGTTTTCATCGCTCAATGGGCTGGCGACCACGCGGAGCAATCCGTTTGTGCCGCCGGCCACCGGTCGGATCAGCGTCGCAGCGTGGCTGCGGCTGGAAACTGGTGAGCCTCAGCCGCCGTTGCGGCTGGCCGTCGAGGGCGTGGATCGGCACGGCGAATATTACCGGTTCGCCCCGATGGGAGGCCTCGCCGGAGGACGACCGCTGGGCGAAACCTGGACGCAGTTCGTGCTACAGATCGATGACCTGCCGACGGAGGGGCTGGAGTCCCTGCGGGTGCGGTTTGATCTGATGGGGCCCGGGCGGGTGCAGATCGACGACATTCGTGTCTACGGGTTGGCTTTCAACGAGGCCGAACGAACCCAACTCGCCGAGTTGACGGCCCGCGGGGAGGCCCGGCTCGCCGCCGGTGATGTCGGCGGCTGCAGTCTCCTCCTCGATTCATTCTGGCCGCAGTTTCTTCTCATGCATGCAGCCGCGGGCGATGCGGGCGGTACCGATCAGCCCGGTGGCCAACCCATGGCCCGCCCGCCGAGGAGGTGGACGTGGAGGTGATCCACGGTCTGCCCGCCATCCCGACCGCAGTTGACCACCAGCCGATATCCGTCTGTCAGGCCGAGCGTGGCGGCCAGTTTTGTGGCCACGACGAGCAGATGACCGAGCAGGGGGGCGTCAGGCTCCGTGACCGCGGCGAGTGACGGGATGGCGTGCTTGGGAATCACGAGGATGTGCACGGGCGCCTGCGGGGCCACATCGTGAAACGCGAGACAGACGTCGTCGTCGTGAACGATACGGGCCGGTATCTCGCCGCGGATGATTCGTGAGAAGATCGTGTCGGCCATGGCCTCACTCGGCAGCCTGCTCGGTGGCTTGGCTGTTGGCCTTCTTTCGCGTCCGCCGCTTCGGCGACCGCGGCAGCGCCCACTCGCGGGTGAGCGTTTCAAACACTTCGGGCGACTCGTAGCGGACGATCGTGCGGCCCTCGGGCATGGGCCCGATGAGCGACCGGAATACCGGCGCGCCGCGGAGGGCCAGATCGGTACTGCAGTCGTCGGTGCCCACCTGAAGGTGGGTGTGGAGGAGGGCCTCCGGAGAGTCGTAGTCGTGGATGATCAGTTCGCCGTCGGCGCCACGGGTGACCACCCGCCAGGTCTGCTTTGACATGCTGTGCGTGCTCCTTGGGAACGGGGCGGCCGGCCGGCTCGGGCGGCGCTCCCGTCTGGTGGAGAGCATCGGGTGCGGTGAGGCAGGGGCTGAACGCCTTGAACCGCGGCCGTTTTCACCGGAATGCGCGGCGATCCACGGCATTCCCGGAGTTTTCGGCATCTTCGGCCCAGCCGCGCTCCGAGGGGGCGCCGTTTCCAGTGTCTCTCCTGGCAGGGTCGCAGGCCGAGGCCGGGCCGGACGGGCGTGTCGCCGCCATGTGGCTTGGGACGGAGCGAAAGCCGTTGGTGATCGCGTATTCGGACATCCGCAGGAGCGAAGCACGGTCAATCGGCGGAACGTCGTCTGCGCTGATCATCGACAGCACATTCGAGCGGTCGAACACCGGGTCGTCGCGAAAATACTTCGTGTAGATATCAAGTTCGCTCCGAAAGTTCGTGGCGAACCATGACGCGCTGCGGCCCTGGGTGTCGTTTCCAGATGCCGTCTCGGAAAACCTTTCGACCGCCTCCTGAATCACGCTGCCGACGAGGCTCATCGGCACTGGGGCAGGATGAGTCAGGTGAAAGGTGCGACCCCGTGCCCCGTGGTGCCGAAGCAACGTGCCGATGGTCCGGGCGACCCAATCAACTGGAATGAAATTCTTGTGCCAGTGCGGTCGGATCCCCAGGAACTCCAGAAGCGATTCACTGCTTGTCGCTCCCAGCGGAACGCACCGCACCAGCGTGTGTGCCAATCGCAGGGCCGCGAAGAATCCATGATACGTCGACGTGAAGCCAGTACCGGAGTCACCAACGATGATCGACGGCCGATAGATCGTGGAAGATTCCAGGTGCTTTGCCTCCCGAATCAACCGCTCGCCGAGGGCTTTGCTGCGTTCGTAATCGTTCGCGAAGGCCTCGGGCTCCCCGATCTCGTCCTCGCGAATGACACCAGACCGCAACCCACAAACGTACGCGGTCGACACATGGTGGACATGGCCGACTGCCGCCCGATCAGCGACATCGAGCAGATTTCTGATGCCGTCGACGTTTGAACGCCATGGCTCCTGCCCCGGTGCTTGGCCGTCAAACGTCAGGCTCGCGGCATTGTTCAGCAGGCTGTCGCAATTGAGCCGGATCCAGCCGATCGCATCGTCGTCAAGGCCACACCGCGGCAGGGTGATGTCGCCCTCGAAAACGACGGGGCGGCGAAGCATTCTTCCGGCTTCGGCTTCCCAGCCGGAAACCATCGACTCGATGCGGCTTTGTGGCGATTGTCTCCGACCTCGTCGCGTCAGAACGGCGACGCTCTCGCCATTGAGCACCAAGTCCCGCAGGAGGTACGACCCCAGCAGTCCTGTAGCGCCGGTCATGAAGACGGATGGTGGCGTGTGTGCCAGAGTGTCCATGAATGCCGTGCATGGTGTGAGGCCGTCAACGTTTCGAGTATCCTCATGCCCCGCGTACGATCAACGCGAATCGTTCCCGTTCGCAAAAACGGTGATTTCCTGTCCGATCCTGTCGGCCAGTTCCTGCTGCATGGCGGGCGTGAAGATGCCTGGGGCACACATGACCGACAGTGTCATGACAGCCTGGTAGGTCGTCACCCCAACAGCGACTCGCGTGAGCGGCCGCAGGGGAGGCACGCCATTGACGTGCGTAATCGTGAGATCGGCCGGACAAATGCGACCGTCCCGGATAGGAGCGTTCGTCCGCATGCGGCTGACAACGTTGCCCACGTTGCTCACCACCGCAGTCGAAAAACACAGCGGAAGCCGCGTGATGACGGTCAGCAGGCCGGGAATGCGGCAGCATGTGGCAAGGACATCGAGGAACTGCTCTGTGGCCCTTGTTGTCTGGATCCATTTGCTGGCGGATGCGAGCGATTGGACCAGGGTGTGGTATGACGAGCAGTCCGAGGGCATGCGATCGAGAAATGCATAGCTCATTTCGTTCGCAGCCGGACTCCGCGATCCTGCGGGCCGCAGGTTCGTGGGCATGTTGATGCGGATGGTCCGCTCAGGCGCACCGGCTGCCGCGTTCCAGGCAGCGATGGCCCGCATCGTGGCAGCAACGACAACATCATTGACGGTCGCGGATGCGGCCTCTGCGGCCTGGCGAAGTCGTTGGGTAAGGTCCGCAGAGAAGGCGACCGTCGTGTAGGGTGGCCATGCCGCGGCACCGATGGTCTCTCGCGGTGCGGCGAGACTCGCAACCACGGCTGGGCGATTCGTGAGAAATTCGCGCACGGTATGCCACCACGGCACGGTGGCGTCTGGCGCCATGTCAGCGGCCGGCAGGGCGGCAACGGCTTTCCCGGCACGAAAGTCCGGAAGCGATGACTCGTGATAGAGCGACCACAGGTCACCGAGCACCTCCAGGGAAGCGACTCCGTCACAGACGGCATGGTGCACATGCATGACGACCCGCCACACGCGCGGGGCTGTTTCGATGGCGATGAAACGCACGCCACTTGTCTCCCGCAGATCGACGGACGTGTTGGCAAGCGCGTCAGTCGCACGTTCCGACAGACCGATGGGGAACCACTCCACGCTCGGAACACGATCTGGTGCACTCCATTCCCAGGCACGCAATCGCTTGCGGACCCGTGAGCCGAGTCGCGGATGGCGGGGTACAAGCGCATGCACGCACCGCCGAAACCGTTCCTTGCAGAGCGGTCCGTGGAGGCTGGTCTCCACGAAAAAGCTCATCGAGTAGCCGGGCCGAGCGTCCTGGAGCATCAGGTGCTCCAGCGGGGTGAGCGGCTGCGAGGCTGGCGAGCGATCAGGGCATTTTGGCGATGACGTCACGATAGAAAAGGAATGATTGTCACATCTGGGAAAGACGGAAATCGCTGGGGAATGCCGGAAACCTCGATAAAAGTACCAAAAATACGGATGGTCACTTGATTCCGTTCCAAAAATCATGGCACCGCGGATTCTTGACTCTGACAAGAGTCCATCAATACTGGCGGTCCCGAAATACGGTGCCAAACCCGTGTCGGTGACGTCATGTTCCCATGGATGGGGCGGTGTTTCCCGCGCCATCCGATAGGCCGCGGGCATGCATCGTCCTTCGCAATCGCGGACTCCTCGGGGCATGCGTCGCTGGCAGCCCTGTTCATGCCAGGGTGGGTGAAGCCCGACTCCCCTGACCGTGACAAAGGAACGTGCGTTGAAGGAACCGCTCGCAATCGTCGGCATGGCATGCAGGCTCCCCGGAGCAGATGGGCTGGATGCATTCTGGAACCTCGTGGTTCAAGGGCAGGTGGCTTGGGGGAAGCTCCCCGAACAGCGTTTTCCCCGGGAGCTCTACTACGAGCCGGGTGTCAAGGGAACGGTCGGCAAGTCGTACTCTGAGCTTGGGTCTGTCGTGTCCGATCGGCCTGTGGACAGTCGCGTCTGTCCCCTTTCGTCGGACATGCGCGAGCGTTACGACGTGGCCCACCACATCTTTCTGGAGGTCGCATCACAGGCCTGCCGTGATGCCGGCATGGATCCCTTCGCCATGCCGGCCGGGCGACGGACTGGCGTGTATGTCGGGCATACCGGCGGCAGCACCAGGATCGGCGATTATGTCTATTCCACCCGCATCGACGAGGCGGCAGCGCTGCTTGGAGAGGTCGATGCGGCCCGGACGCTGCTTGGCGCGGATGTCCAGGCGGTCGCGGAGGAGGTGACTGGTTCGATTCGGAGGCGGCATCCGGGCAGGCAGCCCGGCCAGCAGCTTGATCTGGGGGCCCTCGGTGCCGCAAAGATCGTCCAGGAAGCGCTCAAGCTCGATGGCCCGTATCTGGTGGTCGATGCCGCTTGTGCCTCATCGCTGCAGGCGATGGCGATCGCCGCGCGGGCTCTTCTGCAGGGTGGCATCGATCAGGCAATCGTGGGCGGGGCGTCGTACTGCAAGAGCGACAGCCTGGTGCTTTTTTCGGCCGCCCAATCGGTGAGCAACACTGGCTCGTGCCCGTTCGGCAAAGACGCCGATGGTCTGATCACGGCGGAAGGCTACGTCGCGATCGTCATCAAGACGCTCTCTCGGGCCGTTGCCGACGGAGACAGAATCCGGGCCGTGATTCGGGGCATCGGGGTGGCAAGCGACGGGAAGGGCAAGAGCCTGTGGGCCCCGCGCCAGGAGGGGCAGAAGCTGGCCGTCGAGCGGGCCTATCCGAACCGCGACGACCTCTCACGGCTCGATTACATCGAGGCCCATGCCACGAGCACGCAGGTCGGCGACGCGACCGAACTCGGCGCCCTCTCCGCGCTCCTCTCTCCTCATGTCGCGCCCGGCCGGCAGATCCCGATCGGGAGTGTCAAGGCAAACGTTGGCCATACGCTCGAAACGGCAGGTCTGGCCAGCCTCGTGAAGGTGCTTCTGGCGATGGAGCACGAGACGATCCCGCCGGGCTCGACCGCGCGGGAACTCAACGATGAGTTTGACTGGCAGCATGGGCCTTTCCGCGTGCCGCGGCAGTCGATCGCCTGGCCGCGGAAAGTGGACGGCTCGCCACGACTTGCCGCCGTGAACGCCTTCGGTATCGGTGGGCTCAACGTGCATGTCGCGCTTGCGGAGCATGTGCCAGCCGCCGCTTCCGTGCCGTCTCGTGAAATACACGCCAACGGTGATCCCGACGCAGATGCAATCGCGATCGTGGGGGTGGGAGCAGTGCTTCCGGGCAGTCTTTCCGTCGAGGCCTTCTCTCAGCGGCTTGACCGTGGGGAGTCGGCACTTTCCGCCGTTCCGGCCGATCGTTGGGACGTTTCTCGGGCTCTTGAACCATCGGGCCCGCGACCCTGGCACACGGTCGCGGACATCGGCGGGTTTGTCCGAGGCTTTGCCTATGACTGGCGGCGGCACAAGGTCCCTCCCAAGCAGATTGCCGCTGCGAATCCGCTGCAGTTCATGCTGTTGGAGGCGGCTGATGCCGCCATCGCTGACGCCGGTGGCACATCCGCCGGCCTCGATCGCACCCGCACCGGCGTCGTGGTCGGCACGATGTTCGGAGGCGAATTTGCCAATGATCTGCAAATCGGCCTGCGACTGCCGGAGACAGCCGTCCACCTGCGGGCTGCCTTGCGTCGGCGACGGCTTTCCGAGCACGATATCGACGCCCTGATCGCCGCCTACGAGAAGAAGGTGCTTGAGCGGCTGCCCGCGTTGATCGACGAGACAGGCAGTTTCACGAGCAGCACGCTTGCCAGTCGACTGACCAAGTCGTTCGATCTGATGGGCGGCGCCCTCGCCCTCGATGCGGGCGATTGTTCGAGCATTTCGGCCCTTGCAGCCGCCGTGGACATGCTCCGTGAGGGGCCGTGCGACGCGGTGCTCTGCGCAGCGGGCCAGCGGGCCATGGATCTGGTGGCGTTCGAAGGCATGGCGCTCGATGGATTGCTGGCGCGCACGCCCGGCTCCGCCCTGGAGGCCGACGCACGGGGCTGGGTGCCGGGCGAGGGCGCAGCCGTCCTGCTGCTCAAGCGACTGAGAGATGCTCAAGCTGCCGGCAACACAATCCATGGAGTGATCAGGGGGGTGGCGTTGCGATCGGCCGAGTCGGTTGACCGGGCAATTCCAGCAGCGATTCAAGACGCCAGCGATGCGTCGCACGTCGGGGCCGGTGCCGTCAAGGCAGTCGAATTGATCACGTCCGGGTCACCAGACGTGGATGACCTCCAGCTTGCATCGCTGGTGAAGCAGTACCCGCATCAACCCGTCGCGGGCGCCCTTGAACCCCTCACGGGACATCTGGGAGCCGGTGCCGGTGCCGCCGCGCTGATCAAGCTCATGCGAGCGCTGCAGCAGGGAGAAATGCCTGGAACGTGCGGGCTGGCGGGCAAGGCGGTTCGCTCGGAAGGCGTGACCGTCTCGTCCTCCGCTCAGCCAATCGCTGCGGTTGATGCGTCCGGCTACCGTGCTGGCGCCGTCACGGCGATCCACGGAACACTGGTCGGCCATGTGGTGATCGACAACGGCAAGCCCGTCCCGCTGAGCGTTTCGGCGGGGGCGACGAGCATCGAGCCACGCACGGCGCAGGCCCCTGTACCGCTGCGGTCAGCCGGCCGGCCACTCGTGGCGGCGCTGTTTCCGGGGCAGGGGTCGCAGTACACCGACATGTTCCGCGGCTTGGTCGAGGAGTCATCCGTCGCACGCCAGTGTCTCGCAGGTCTCGATGCAATGGCCCGTGGTCTCGGCATGGAGACTCTGGGTGAGATCGCCTGGCAGCCCGTGAATGGACTGGGCACGAAGGTCTGGGACACGCAATGGGGCATGTATCTGGCCGACCTGCTCGCTTGGAAGACGCTGCGAACAGAGGGCTTTGCTCCAGATTTTGTTGCCAGCCACAGCTTTGGCGAGTTTCCTTCACTGGCGGCCGTGGAGGCATGGAGTGCCGAGGACGGAGCGCGGGCCACCCGGGCCCGCGCGGATGCGGTCGAGCAGCTTGGTCCGCGCGACGGGGCGATGCTGTCGGTGATCGCGGACCGCGCGACCGTGGCCGCAGCGATCAGCGCGTTCGCGGACAATGTCTGGGTGTGTGCCGAGAATGCCCCCGAGCAGGCCGTGATCGGCGGAACGGTGCGGGGAGTGGATGCCGTGGAACTTCTGCTCGAGGGGCAGCGGATCCGCTCGAAGCGACTGGCCGTTCCCAGCCCATTCCACACGCCGCTGCTCGCGGCCGCGGCGGCGCGATTGGGCATGGCGATCGAGGCTGTGCCGATCTCCACGCCCCGGATTGCCACATTCAGCAGCACGACCACGGAGCCGCTGACCGATGCCGCGACGATCCGTCAGAGCCTGATTCGCCAGATGACGGAGACGGTCCGCTGGGTGAGCGTGGTCGAGCGGTTGTATCAAGCGGGCGTGCGGGTGTTCGTGGAGGTTGGTCCATCAGGCGTCCTCACCGGCCTCGTGCGTCGCATTCTCGACGGCCGTGACATCACGGTGCTGCAGTTCGATCAGCGCGGTCGTGCTCCTGGCGAACATCTGGCGAGAGTCGTCGAGCAGCTGAGAGCGGTTGGCGCGATGCAGGCGCCCGCAGTGACTCCGCCAAGCCAGCGGCAGGGCTCCGAGGTGCATGCCCCCGGACGTGTTCTCTCGTTCGATGCCACGGAGCGGCGGCGGGCTCGCAATCGTGCGGGAGGCGGTCGCCCGCAGCCGGTCGATCCGACTGGATCGAATGGACGCCACTCCCAGACGTCGCACGCCACTGATCACGTCATGAGCCAGCCGGTCGTTCCCGCGACGGTGGCCGCGTCGTTGAAACCCACGAACCGCGTCGCCGCGTACGACCCGCAGAGCAACGGCGGGCTCGTTTCGCCGCCGATCGTCCCGGCCCATCGGCCACGAGCGGCGGAGCCGAGCGGCGTCGCACCGCCGGCACGTGTCGCTCAGGCGAGTGGATCTGTCAGTGATCTCGAGATGTTTCTGATTGACTTCGTCGTGGAGCAGACGGGCTATCCACCGGAGATCGTCGAGTTGGACGCCGACCTGGAGGCGGATCTCGGGATCGACTCGATCCGCAAGGCGCAGCTCTTCGGAGAAATCGGCCAGAAGTACGGGCTGTCGGCGGATGACAGCGTGTCGTTGGACGACTTTCACACCCTGCGGCATCTGCTGGAGTACATGCTGCCGCGGGTCGGCGGTTCGGCTGCGACCGGAGCGACGCCATCCGCCCCGCATGAGTCGAACTCCAATCGCAAGGCATCCGGCAGTCATGCCGCCAATGGCCATGGACTGGTTGCGTCATTGGCGGCTGTGACGGGTGTTGCCGTTGCGGAGCCTGATGTGAAAGGGGATGAGCTGCAGGCGTTCCTCATCGACTTCGTGGTGGAGCAGACGGGCTACCCGCGCGAGATCGTGGAACTCGACGCGGATTTGGAAGCCGATCTGGGAATCGACTCGATCCGCAAGGCTCAGCTCTTCGGCGAGATCGGCCAGAAGTATGGTCTTACGGCGGATGACAGCGTGTCGCTGGACGACTTCCGCACGCTGCGGCATCTGCTGGACTACATGCTGCCGAGGGTCGGCGGTTCGGCTGCGACCGGAGCGACGGCATCTGCCTCACTTGGATCAAGCTCCAATGGCAAGGCCGCGGAACATCGTGAGGTCAACGGCCGCGCAGCGGTCGCGGTTGTCGAGCCCGATCTGGAAGGAGACGAGCTGCAGACGTTCCTCATCGATTTCGTGGTGGAGCAGACGGGCTACCCGCGCGAGATCGTGGAACTCGACGCGGATTTGGAAGCCGATCTGGGAATCGACTCGATCCGCAAGGCTCAGCTCTTCGGCGAGATCGGCCAGAAGTATGGTCTTACGGCGGATGACAGCGTGTCGCTGGACGACTTCCGCACGCTGCGGCATCTGCTGGACTACATGCTGCCGAGGGTCAGCGGCGGCCTCCCAGCCACCGTGGCGCCGACTCCCGCTCCGACATCCGGTTCGACTCACGGGCTACGCGGTGACGCTTTCCGCCGGGGCGTTGAGATCGGCCGACTGCATCGCGAGGCCATCCGCCTGTGGGCGAGGCAGGTTTCCGCTGCTGATCGAGGACTGCATCCGTCGGTAATCGCCCCTCAACTCCATGAGTTCATGGAAGGCGTCGCCGATGGCGCGGCGGTCGAATGTGACGTGCTGCTGGCTGCATTGGCGGCTCCTGCCGCGGCGCTGGGAGGCAGCGACATCGTCGCCGTCTGCTCAGGGCGGCCCGGTGCGGGCGTGCGCGGCGCCGTGGTCGGGTTCGGTCGTGTGGCCGATCCGTCGATCGAGCGGTTTGCCGAGGCATCACGATCCGGGACGCTCGTCGGCGTCAAAGGTCTGCCCGGTGGCGTTGCCGGCTGGAATGACGCCGGGCTGATAGTGGTGCTTGGTCGCGGCGATCGATCAGGTACGGCCGACCTTCACGGTGCTTCTCCCGCGGTCCTCCTGGTTGATCGGCTCGTGCGGGAGTGCTGCACGATCGAAGACGTCGAGCGTGTGGCCGCGGGGCTGGCCTCGATTGATCAGCCGATCATCGTGCTCCACGTCGGTGATGGTGGTGTCCGACGGCTCGATACGGACGGGCGGCTGGTGGTGCTCGGCGAAGTCTTTCGTGAGTGCGACCCGCGTGCCGCGTTGGCGCGGATTCTCCTCGCGGATGGCGCGGTGCCTGAGTCGGAGGCTGTTGGCTCCCTGCTTCGCGGACAGTCCGGCGATTCGCTCCGCGCCGCGCTCTCGGCCGCAGGTGCCTGGCTGGCAGTTGGTGTGGTCGATGGTGAGCCGCACATCCACGGCGGCTCCGCTCTCAGGGGAGGCTGGCTTTCGCCACACGAGGGAGTCTCGTTGCCCCGCACTCAGTCGCCACGACGGGACGAGACCAGTTCGATCACCAGACGGTACGGGCTTGTGACACGCGCGCTGGCTCAACCGCTGCCGGTTCGCGACCTCTCCCGCGCACGGGTCGCGATCATCGGTGGCGGCGTCGTCGCTGCTCGTCTGGCCGCAGCGCTCGAGCCACTCGGGGCCCGCCCGGTGCTGCTGCCAGACGGCGACCATCGTCAGCTTTGTGAGGCCTTGGATCGTGAGGAAGCGGCGGGGCCGATCCACCATCTCGTGGTGGCCACTCCCTGGTCGGCAGGAAGCGGATCATGGATGCAGCGACGAAACGAAACGATCGTCGGGCCCTATTTCGCCTGCCAGCGTTGGGTGATGAACAGGAGCAAGAGCGGAGATCTGGCCTCGTCCACGATGACGGCTGTCACGAATCTCGGGGGCGATTTCGGCCTCTCGGGTACGGTCGGCGGCGTTGAGAGTGGCGCTCTCTCCGGGCTGTTCAAGGGCGTGGCTCGGGAGTTCCCCGATCTCCAGGTTCGGGTGGCCGACTTTTCTCCGAGTGCTGCCGTCGACGAGATTGCCTCCGCGGTGGTTGGAGCCATCCGCGATGATGCCGGACCGCTCGAGATTGGTCACAAGGGCGGCCAGCGGTGCATGATCGTTCCTTGCGAAGGGGTATGTCAGGCTGACGACCTGAAGGCGTCGCGGGCGTCGCTGGCGCGCGGCAGTGTCTGGCTGGTGACCGGAGGGGCGCGGGGTGTCACGGCGGCCTGCGCACGGGAATTAGGATCACGCTACGGGCTGACACTTGCGGTCGTGGGATCGACCCAGCCGACGCATGTGGAACCGAAATGGCTCGCGCTCGACGAGGCCGGGCTGAAGGATCTCAGGTCGGGCGTGATGGTGGCTGCGAAGGCGCGGGGGGACGATCCGCGGCATGCCTGGAAGGTCGTCGAGAAGTCGATCGAGATCGCCACGTCGATGGCCGCCTTCGAGGCAGCGGGCGTACGAGCTCGGTACTATGCCTGCGATCTTGCCGATGCGGCGGCCGTGCGGGCGTTGGTTGGCCGCGTCGTTACCGATCTCGGGCCGGTGCGTGGTCTGGTCCATGGCGCGGGATTCGAGGCTGCCTGCCGGTTCGAGAAAAAGACGCTCGAAGGGCTGGAGGCCACGCTTGGGCCGAAATGCATCGGCTTCACGAACCTGCTCGAGTCGCTCGATCGAGCGACGCTCGAGCGGGTCGTGGCTTTTGGGTCGACCAGCGGCCGCATGGGTGGTCATGGTCAGGCCGATTACTCTCTTGCCAACGACATGCTGGCCAAGATGGCCAGTGACGCCAAAACTGCTTCATCTTCGCTGCGGGCCACGGTGTTTCATTGGCACGCCTGGGATGAGGTGGGCATGGCGAGTCGGCCCGAGAGCCGGTTCGTGCTGGAGCAGTTCGGCCTGAAGTTCATGCCGCTGGCCGAAGGTGTGCGTCGATTCATGGACGAGATCGAGGCAGGCCAGCCCGACGTGGAGGTGCTGGTGACCGAGCCGGTGCTCGTGAGTGACACGGATCTTCGTGAGTCGCCGACCGGTGAGCTCACGGAACACGCGAGTGTCGCCCATCGTCTTGATACCACCTGTCCCACGTGGGGAAGCTTGGTTGCTGATGTCAATCAGGCGGGTGATACGACGAGCGTTACTTTTCGCCTTGATCCAACCACCGATCGATTTCTCCTGGAGCACCTGCAGTACGGTCGCCCCCTGTTGCCCGGAGTCATGGGCTTGGAACTGCTGGCGCAGGCAGGCATTGCAGCACAAGCGCTGGCGGATGTGCGTGAAATACGCGAGTTCAGCATCGAACGGCCGATAGGATTTGCCGACGACACCCCTCGGGATGTGCGAGTCGAGGTTGCGATCGGCAGCCGGGTGATCGAAGCCAAGGCGTTCTCGCAGTGTGAGCAGGGGGGCATTCATCCGTCCGACAAGGAGGTGCTGCATCTCCATGCCCTGCTTGTTCCCGGAACCCCGGAGCCGATTTCTGAACAGTGTTCCGAGCCACCTTTCCCCTATTACCCGACCAATTACCGTGACGACTCGCCGTTGCGACATGGTCCAGCCTTGCGGACTCTCAACGGGCTTTTTCTTGATCGCAGCGGTGGGTGGGCACGTCTGACAGCACCAGATGAAAACAGCGCCGCACAGCCTCGTGGGGCCGCGGGCTGGACGGTTCCTATCGCGCTTCTAGACGGCTGCATCATGGCTTGTGGCGTGTATTCGTTCGTGATGTGTGGTCAGCGAGTGGAAATCCCTCGCACCTTCGCCCGCATTCGCTTCCTCTCGAAAGCCGCCGTTGGGGAGAAGTGCACCGCGAGACTTTTCTTCCGAAGTCAGGATGCCAAGACGACTGTCTACGATCTGTCGCTCTTTGGAGCCGACGGTCGAGCACTTCTCGCAATCGACGGGTTGAGCCTCGCCGTGATGAAGCCCGAGCGGAGCTAGCCGGTATGATCCTTTTTCCGGGCGAAGGTGACTTGTCACTCGGTCATCCGTGTCGAGAGATGCGTGTTGGCCGTTGGCGAGTCGCATGTATTTTTCAAACGCCTCCTGCTTGCGGTCCCTCATCTTCCGGCGCTGCACTGCGGCTTGCCGAAGATCTCGTTGCAGATGCTCTGGGCGTAGCCAATCACAAGGTGCGTGTCGCTACGTTGCTTCCATCCGGGCGGCCGATCGCCGCCGTCAGCGGCCAGGCGTCCTGCCCGACGGTTTCCGTGTCCCACGTCCGAGACATGTACGGTGCCGCTCTATCGTTTGATGGACAGGTTGGGATCGACATCGTGTGCCCGCATGATGGAACTGCCTCGCTCCGGACGTTTTTCACGCCTGAAGAGCGTGCCATGCTTCCTCGGCACACGAGGCACTGGTACGCGAGCCTCTGGGCCGCCAAGGAAGCCGCTTACAAGGCAGCAGGGCTCGACATTGAATTCCAGCCGCTGCGCGTGCACGTTCGCGACCTGGGGCCGGACCGTTTTCAATGGTCTGTCTCTGGGCCGCATGATCGTGTCGCAGGCGCGGGGCGGTTGGCAATGGTGGGGCAGCATGTCGTCGCGTTGGCAGTGACTCGCAGGGCAGGCAAGGGTGGTGTGGGCGATGAATGCCGCCGCGAAGAACTGGAGAAGGTCTCCGCATGTTTCTGAGTGAAACCCATCTGCCCCAGCTGTTGAGGCCGGAGTCGTATTTCGATCCTGACTGGTATCGGGATGAAGAGAAACATGTTCTCCGGTCCGCATGGTGGGCAGTCGCAACGCTCGATGAATTCCCGCGAGACGGTGATTTCATCACGTTCGATCATGTGGATGGACCGGTGATTCTGTGGAGAAAGGGAGGGGAGATACGGGCATTTCGCAATGTGTGCGCGCACCGGTTGGCGAAGCTCACTGGCAAGGCTCGGGGTCATTGCGACTGCCTTACCTGTGACTATCACGGGTGGGAGTACGACGAATCGGGGGTGACGCGAAGAATCCCAGACGCATCATCGTTTCGGCCGCTCGAAAAAGGCAGGCTCGGCCTCGCCGCCGTTCAAGCGGCAGTGGTCGGGTCGGTCGTTTTTATGTCCTTCGATGCAAGCGCGCCGCCGATTCGGGAGTGGCTCGGGAATGAGTGGGAACGCATCAACGAGAGGTTTGGACCGCGGTCACGGACACTGTGGAGAGCCGACATCGACGTGCCAGTGAACTGGAAACTGCTCATCGAGAACAATCTTGAGAGCTACCACGTCGCGTCAGTTCATGGCAAAACACTCGGCGTGTCGCCGGATGAGTCCGTATGTGAGCACGAGTTCTCTGACGGTGGCTCCCGATTTATTGGTCCGGGATCAAACTCGGGCTGGGGCAGAGTGCGGCTTTCCTTGGCTCGGCGGATCAGGGAATCCATGCCTGCCGCGTACACCCATTCGGTCGTCTATCCGGCGTTTACATGGTCGAGCGTGGATTTGTTCTCTGGCTTTCAGTCCATCGTTCCGACGGGGCCACGGTCGTGTCGAATGGTTGTCCGGTTTGCCGCACTTCAGGGAGACGCGTCGACTTTCCTCCTGGATTTTATGGCAAGACTCTGCGTCGCTGGTGAGTTGACATTTTGGAAGCGGGTGATCGCTGAGGATTTAGCGCTGCTGCCCAACGTGCAGGCGGGGATTGAATCACCTCGGCACCCGGGCGCTGGTTTGATTTCACGGCGCGAGGAGCGACTCGTTCATTTTCAGAGGTGGATCCTCCGGCGAATGGGCATGCCGAGTGAGGCTCACGGTGGGCCAGAACGTTCTTCAGGGAGTCACTTGGACGGCCAGGTGGAGCACGGTACACGGTAATGGTTTTACGGAAACGTAAGGAGTCTTCTTCATGATCGATCTCGCAGGAAAAGTGGCCCTTGTGACCGGCTCAAGCCGGGGCATCGGCAAGGCATGCGCGTTGCGTCTCGCGGAGGCCGGAGCCGATGTCATCATCAACTATGTCACAAGCGGACGGGAGGCCGATGACGTGGCGGCACAGATCGCCGCCCTGGGCCGGAGCGCGGCCTGCGTGCGGGCGGACGTCAGCCAGGAGGAGGACGTCGAAGACATGATCGGATTCGTGCGCAGCGAGTTCGGCCGTCTCGACATCCTCGTCCACAACGCCGCCACAGGCGGCTTCCGTCCCTTGGCCGCCACGACGCAGCGGCATTTCGACGCCGCCATGCATACCAACGTGCTGTCACTCGTGCATCTTCTGAAGGCGTCCGCACCCCTGCTCGAGCGGGCCACCGGGCGGGGCAAGGTGGTCGTGCTTTCCAGCCACGGCACTCACATGGCCCTGCCGATGTACGGCCTGATCGGTGGTTCGAAGGCCGCGCTCACGTCGCTTGCCCGTCATTGGGCGTTGGAACTTGGCGATGCGGGCGTGAACGTAAACGTGGTGGAAGCGGGGTTGGTGGAGACTGATTCGACCCGCCGTCTGCCGGGCGCCGACCTGATGTTTGCCGGGCGAAAGAGCAAGACGATGGTGGGCGACCGCATGCTCGAGGCGAGCGACGTGGCCGACGCCGTTCTCTATCTCGCCTCACCATTGTCTGATCTCGTGCAGGGGCAGACGCTCGTCGTGGACGGCGGTGCCGCCATTCACGTGTGACGCCGTCATATCCGCATCAAACGATGGGCCACGACGGCCCGCTTTGGAGACACGCATGTCATCTCACGATTCCTCCATACTCCTCACCGGGGCCACGGGCCTGCTCGGCCGATCGTTGCTTCGCGATCTGGCGGCCGTCGGCCGTCGTGTGGCTGTCCTCGTGAGGCCGGGGAAGACCGCTTCGGCCGTGGCCCGCGTGGACGAGATTCTCGACGACTGGGCGGAGGTGGCCGGCGCGGAAGTGGCCTGCCCCGTCGTTCTCTCCGGCGACATCACCACCCCCGGCCTCGGACTGTCCGCGGAGGAAACGGCGTGGGTGGAGGCGAACGTGGACGAAGTCGTCCACTCGGCGGCGAGCCTGTCGTTTCAAATGCGGGCCGACGGTGAGCCTTGGAACAGTAATGTCCACGGCACGGCCAACGTGCTCGATTTCTGCCACCGTGCCGGTATCCGCCGCTACCATCACGTCTCGAGCGCCTACGTCTGCGGCCTGCGGCAGGGCCGCATCTTGGAAACCGAACTCGACGTCGGCCAGACGCCGGGCAATGACTATGAGCGCAGCAAGATCGTTTCCGAGAAGGCGGCGGTGGAGGCGCCGTTCTTCGAGGCCTGCACGGTGCACCGCCCCAGCATCATCGTGGGCGATCTCGTCGCCGGCTTCACGAATACCTTTCACGGCTTCTACAAGCCATTGCGGATCGTGCAGCCGTTCGTGGAAGCCTTTGTGGGAGCGTCGCTCGAGTCGGGTTCGCTCCTCGATGTGCTGGGGATGACTGGTGCGGAACGAAAGAACCTGGTGCCGGTGGACTGGGTGTCTGCGGTGATGACGCGGATCATCCAGGATCGCTCGTTGCACGGAGCCACGTACCACCTCACCTCGACGTCGCCGACACCGGTCGGCGACCTGTGCCGGATTTTCGAGGGCATCGCGGTGGAAATGGCCGAACGGGAGCGACAGGCAGGTGGGCCCGCGAAGCCGCCTGCAGCCTTCGATCCGGCCAC
This sequence comes from uncultured Candidatus Kuenenia sp., assembly GCA_964578555.1. Classification (GTDB taxonomy): domain Bacteria; phylum Planctomycetota; class Planctomycetia; order Pirellulales; family UBA1268; genus CACORA01. Next base: position 10,937 of record CAZODJ010000006.1, on the reverse strand, counting down.
GCTCGGCCGCCTGTTCAGTGACCAGATGCACGTGTACCGCGCGTACTGGAAGGACGATCCGGAGTTTGATTCAGCGGCGACCACGCGGATCGCGCCTGACCTCCCGTCGCCGCGGTTGGATGACGAAACGATTCGTCGCCTGTGCCGGTTTGCGATCGACACCAAGTTCCGCTGGCCGCCCGCGGCCAGGCAGGCGTCTGAGCCACGAGCGCGACGACTTCTGGAGGCCGCATTGGGAGCCGCTCGGTGGGCGACACCGGTATACGGCCCGGCCGTAGGGCTCGCCGTGGCCGGGGCGGGCGGCGGCCAGTGGACCATCCTCTGCGACGACATGCTTCCGGTCGCATTGCACGTCGGTTTGCCGAAGGCCTCGTGCCCCGTCGTGTGGACGTCGGCGGCCGGGCTCGAGGCGTTGCTCGATGGCGAGCCAGTGCAATCATGGCTGGGCCGAGGCGCAGCGTCGATCGAAGCGGACACAGCGTCTGACCGGGAATTTGCGCTGGGCGTGGTGGGCCGTGTGGGCAGTGGATGCTCCGCGAGCGGGGCGTGCGAATCCCGCTTCCCCGTGGCCTTCAAGGCGCGATAGTGCACGGCGGCGTGTCGCTGGGGCCGACACCGTCCGAGCGCCTCACGTCGCGCACGCCCTGTGGACGTAGTTCTGGAAGCACCAGATCCGTTCCTCGCGGGTGCCGATGCAGCCGCGGAAGGGTGTCGCGGCGAGACCGCGCTGCTGGGCGGCGAAGACACTCGCATCCTCCCGTTGAATGGCCGTGTTGGCCTTGGCGCCGTGGCGGGCAGCGAGCCGCGCGATCACCCGGGCGAAGGGATTCCGCCGGGTACCTTCGAGGCTGAACATCCAGGCCAACGTGGTCGACGTGGTAGGCGTCTTGGGAAGATAGACCTGGGCATACATGTAGAGGTCGGTGAGCGTGAACACGAGGTTCGGAAAGATGTGGTGGTGGATGTATTGGTCACCACATTCGACGCCCCCGAGCCAGCCCACCACCTGCCGCTGCTGCTTCACGAGCGGGTTGCTGCGATCCAGATCAAAGACGAGCGTGGTGAAGCGATCCTCGAGGAAATGACGCTGTGCCTCCTCCGGGATCAGGCCAAAGCCGCCGAGCGTATGGGGATGCACGTATGGCAGGTGGTAGGTCTCCACCGTGTTCTCCACGGGGATCTTCCAGTTGCAGTCGAAATCGGCGGAATACGACCAGTTGCAGGCGTACGGCGGTGAAAAAGCTCTGGCGATCGCTTCGCCATGCGGACTGATGTGCTCGGCGAGAGAGGGGCCAGCGGCGGACAGTCGCAGGAAAACGAGGCCGCCGCAGGTATCTACAGCAAACGTCTGGAGCCTCGCGTTCTCCCGATCGAAGGGGCGGAAGCAGCCTCCGTCGGGAACCCGCGATACCTGTCCCGACGGAGAATACTCCCAGCCATGGTACTGGCAGGCGAGTTTGCCACTGTTGCCCCGGGGCAGTTCGGTCAGCAGGCAATGCCGGTGGGAGCAGACGTTTAAGTAGGCATGAAGGTTGCCCTCGTGCCGTCGGATTTGGATGGGCCGGCCGAGCAGTTCGAGCGTCTTGAAATCCCCGTCCCGCTGAAACTCGTCGGCCAACGCAACCGGGTGCCAGGCGGGCAGAAAGAGGCGGTCGATCTCGGCCTGGAGAAAGGCGGGGGACGCGTACTGTTCCGGCCGCAGAACGTACTCGAGTTGTTCTTTGTGGACGAACATGCGACCGACGGTACTCCCCCTCCAAGTGCCGGTCAAATTCGTCAACGCCCACGTGAGACAGGGGCGAACTTGAGCCGGGGCAGGCTGACCCGTACGATGTCGTCCGGTTCGATTCGGAGGGTAAGCGAATTGGCCAGCGGTCTGACTCGAAATCAGATGCCCCGAAAGGGGTTGTGGGTTCGAATCCCATGCCCTCCGCTGCAACTATCCGCGGTCGATGACCAGCGGATCGGACGAGGTGAGGTCGCCGACCCGCAGGGCAGCCTTGCCTGAGAGCAGGTCGTCGATGAGTTCTCCGACCACCTCGCGGCGCCATCCCGTCGCCAACAGCGGCGAGGGTTCGTCCTCAGCGCCGAAACCCAGTTTCCAGGCCAAGAGATCCCGCATGTCGGAGGCCGTGCCCACCAGTGCCGGGGCGATCTTCATCTGCCGGCACATGCCGGCCACCGCCGTCGCCATGAACTGCCCGAGCACGGCCACGTGAGACGGTGGGGCGCGGTGCTTCTCCCCGCCCGGGCACTCGTCATCCGGGAGCGACAGACCTCGGTCGATGGCATCGGCCAGCCCGGGCAGGATGTGTCGAAGGTCCGATCGTTGCATGCCACGGATCGCTGAAATCTGTTGTGGATCGGAGCTCCGTCGCTTGCAGAGTTCCACCAGAAGGTCGTCCCGCAGCACCCGTTTGGGCGGCATGTCGCGCTGCTCGGCCACGGAATCCCGCCAGTGCCAAAGCTCCCGCGCCACGGCGAGCTCACGACGCGATAAGCCACTGAGGCCCGACACGCGCCGCCATCGCTTCCGCGTGAACGACTCCGCCACGTCGTCCTGCCATGACGCCATCTCCGCTTCCATCCATGCCGTGCGGCCCGTTGCATCGAGCTTTGTCTGAAGCTTGCGCCACATTCGCTCCAGGTAGCGCACGTCGTCGAGCGCGTAGTCGAGCTGGGCGTCGGAGAGCGGCCGCCTCCGCCAGTCGGTGCGCGTCTCCCCCTTGTTGGTCTGTACGTTGAGCAGACGTCGCACGAGAGCCGCGTAGCCGGCCGGATAGTCGTGGTCCACCAGCCCCGCTGCCAGTTGCACATCGAACAGGTTCGCCGGCCGCTCCCCGATCGCATGGAGGATGAAGCCCATCTCCTCACGGCCGGCATGCACGATCGTCGTGCGGGCCGGGTCGGTGAGGAGCCGCCAGAACGGGTCGAGCTCCGTCACCGTGAGCGTGTCGATGACGGCCAGCACGCCGGGGGCCGCCACCTGGATCAGGCACAGCTGGCTGCGGTAGGTGTGCTCGGACACGAATTCCGTGTCAAAAGCAAGAAAAGGCTGGGTTGCCAGCCGATCGACGAGCCGCCCCAGTTGGGAGGCGGTTGTGATGTGATCGAAGGATTCGGGGGATGTCGAGGGCTTGGTCACGAAGCAGAGCCGGCAGCGGGCTGCCGTCAGGATCAGAAAAACAGAAAAGCCATGAGGGCGAAGACAGGAAGCAGAACGCCCATACTATAGACGAGATACCCGAAGAAACTCGGCATTCGTACTCCCGCCTGTTCGGCGATCGCCTTGACCATGAAGTTTGGCCCGTTGCCGATGTACGTCATCGCCCCAAGAAACACGGCTCCGAGGCTGATGCCCGCCAGGCGGCCCACCTCCACGCCTGCCATGAGCGTGCCGTCGGCCGGCAGCGACTGGGCGGTCTTGAAAAAGACGAGATAGGTGGGGGCGTTGTCGAGCACGGCCGAGAGCGCCCCGGTGGCCCAGAAGAAGGCCTGCGGCGACTGGATGCCGAGGCTGGCCCCATGCTCGTTGAGCAGGGACAGGGCGGGCTGCATACAGACGAAGATGCCCACGAAGAGTGCCGCCACTTCGAGGATGGCGAAATATGTAAAGCCATTTTTCAGCCGGATCTCGCGGGAGCCGAGGGCCAGTGACGCGATGATCAGCGCTAAGAGCACCGCCTCGCGGAGAAAGATCCAGGGGTGCCAGCCGGTGCCGGGGACGGCCTTGGAAGGATCGAGCAGGCCGACCGCGGCGATCACGCCGAGCATCAGCGGCGCGTTGAGCGCCAGGCCGCTGATCCGGAGCGAGCCCGCCCGATGGACATCGCGAACGATGTCACTCGTTCGCTCCCGGGGATAGGCGAAAAAAGCATCCCATACCCAGTAGATCGCCAGCAGCAGGCCGTTCGTGAAGAGCCATTGCTTCCAGAGCGACGTTGTCCAGAGGAAGTCGACACCTTGGAGATAGCCGAGGAACAGCGGCGGGTCGCCGATCGGCAGCAGGCAGCCGCCACAGTTGCAGACCATGAAGATGAAGAACACGAGGGTATGGACGATGCTCTTCCGCTGTTGGTTCGTCTCCAAGAGGGGCCTGATGAGGAGCATCGCCGCACCGGTCGTGCCGATGAAGCTGGCAGCCGCCGCGCCGATGCCGAGGAAGGTGGCGTTGATGGTGGGGGTGGCCTCCAAGTCGCCCTCGATCCGCACGCCTCCGGTGATCACATAGAGCGCGAGCAGCAACATGATGAACGGCACGTATTCCGCCAGCAGCGCGTTGGCCAGCACGGCGGCGGCCACGCCCCACGAGGGGCCGCTCGTCGCCGGGGCCACGACCGAGTGCGCTGGGAAGTGAAGCTCGACCGCCTCGCGATGGAGCAGGAGGTAATAGCCAAGCGTGATGAGCCCCAGCGTGCCCGCGACCAGGAGTTTGCTGGAGTTGTGTTCCCACCAGTGGGCGAGTGGGGGCGTGAGCGGGAGGACCGCGATCGCCCCGAGGAGCACCACGAACGGAATCACAGCCCACGCCGGTGGTGGAGCTCCGGCGGAGTGGCTCCCGTGGTGGGATTCATCATGGTCGGCCTCGGAGTGGTCGTGTTCGGCCGCCACGTGATCGTCGTGCGTCTCATGGTGTGTGGCTTGTGCGGCCACCAGCAAATCACGACCATATTGCGGCCAACCAGCGGCGGCCGCCGCTGCATAGGCTGCCAGGGCGATACCGAATCCGATGAGGGCTCGCGTGGGACTTGAGGAACTGGGTGAATGGTGCGAGTCGTGCATGACAATCCAAACTTTCCGCGGGCGGCGAATCCGCGACAATGGTAGGCGGTTCACGGGAATTGCGAAAGGATGAAAGACGCCTCCATGGCCATGGCACCGAACGGGCCTGACGAAGTGTGGCTGCAGGGCAATAGACGCGTTGCCATGATCCTCGGCGCGGTCGCGGTGGTCCTCGATGGCGGTGCCCTCGTCGCCATGCTGATGGCGGTCATGGGCAGCAGCGGTTCGATGGCGTGGTGGGTCGTTGCTGCAATTGCCGCCACGGCGGCCTCTGGCCTGATGCTGCTGGCCTGGGCCTCGCATCGTCCGCGGCTCGCGCGGCAGGGCGACAGACTGCTGGTACAGGTATCGCCGCTGGTGCGGCGGGAGGTACCGATCGACGTGGTCGAGTGTTTTTTTCCGGGGTCGAATCCACTCGATGCCGACGGATCACCGACCTGCGGAGAGCATGCAGCGTTTCGCGTCGGCACGCTCGTGATCCGGATTGCCGAACGCGCCCTCGACTATCGTGCCGGCGACACGTTCACTCCATGGGCCACCTGGGAGGATTCCTACCTGGTGCTCGATGGCCGCTGGTGTGAGCCCCTGTCGCCGGCGCTGGTGAAAGAACTCAGCAGCCGCCTGGTGGCGGCGAAGCGGGCCACTCCAGCAGGGGCGAGCCAATGATCTGGCGCGGGCTCTTGGTGAGCGTTCGCGATGCCGCGGAGGCGGAGGCCGCCCTGGCAGGGGGGGCAGCGATCATCGACGTGAAAGACCCCGCGGCTGGATCGCTTGGTGCCGCATCGGCAACAGCCGTGGCCAGCGTGGCTGCTACGGTGGGAGAGCGGGTGCCGTGGACCGTGGCGGCCGGAGAGTTGCGGGATGAAATGGCCCGCCCTGGAACCATCCATCGCTGGCTCGCGGCGATCGCAGAGGAAGCGGGTCGCACCGCCCGCGTTGCGCCGGCGGCGGTGAAGGTAGGGCTGGCGGGGCTGGATGGCTCGGCCTGGCAGCGGGCGTTTCACGACGTGATGGACGGGCTCCCGGCGACGACGGCACGCGTCGCAGTGGCCTACGCGGATTGGCAGCGTGTCGGAGCACCGCATCCCCTCGACATCGTGGCCGTGGCCCGGGAGGCCAATGGCGTGCTGTTGAACCG
>CAZODJ010000006.1:0-4917 GCA_964578555.1 uncultured Candidatus Kuenenia sp. | reverse complement strand
GTATCCAGTGGCGTGCTGTTGAACCGGGTATCCAGTGGCGTGCTGTTGATAGACACCGCCGACAAGTCAGGCCCGGACCTCCTGCAGGCCTGTTCGTGGGCTGATCTCGAAGCGTGGGTCGCTGCGGCACGCAACGCCGGGATGGCTGTGGCGCTTGCCGGCCGCCTGCGGATGGACGCGATTCCAGGCGTCGGCCGACTCCGGCCGGATGTGGTCGCATTGCGGTCGGCCGTATGTTTAAATCACCGACTCGGCCCGGTCGATGCGACGCTGGTGCGTCGCGCCGTCGCCGCGGTCGGCCTCTTGGAGAAGCCATCTGATGGCACCGCTCGAACTTCGCGTCCCGCATTCTCTCAGCCGTGAGGAGATTCATCGCCGCATCGACGCCGGGCTCGCTCGTGCACGGTCGGAGTACGAGGGGCAGGTCGGACCGATCGAGGCTGAGTGGGTGGATCCCGACCGGATGACGGTGGGGCTGAGTGTCATGGGGATGCGGTTCAATGGCCAGATCGAGACGCTCGACAAAGAAGTGCTGGTAAAGGTCCAGCTGCCAGGCATGGCCTCGTTGTTCGCGGGCCAGATTCGCCAAGGCATTCAGGAGCGGCTCGGTGGCCTTTTGGCTGGCCCCACGGTGTAGAATGTGTCGGTAGCATCACGACGGCATGCGAACTCTTCCCCGGCGGCCCTGGCACCATGCCCGGCCCTTCATCGGCACGGCACGCCGCGACGCGACCGTGATCCTGCTGATGGTCATCGCCATCGGTGGGGCGATGCCGGCACGGTTTGACTCTCTGCACGCCCAGCCAGCCGACGGTGCGAGCGATCCATTTGCAAGGGAACTCCATCCGCTTCGTGGTCAGGAGGGGAATCAGCCCGCGCCGGCACCGCCACCAGTCGCACCGGCGCCGGCACGCCGTGCAGCGGTCCTGTTGCCGGTACCATTTCCTGAGGCGGCCGCAGTTCCCCAGCCAGCGACGGGCTCCACCGCGCCGGCCGTGCCTCCCGATGACGCCGAGACCTATCTGCGACAGGCCCTCGAGGCGCGTCGGCGGGGCGACCTCGAGGCAGCGGTCGAACTTTGCTCGCGCGGACTCGCGGCCAACCCCGACCATCCGGAGCTGTTGTTGCGGCGGGGCATTGCCTGGTTTCATCTGGGCATGTTCGGCATCGCGACCGAAGACTTTGCCGATGCTGCGGCGATCGCCTACGACGATCCCCGGCCGGAGCTGTGGCGCGGGCTGACCGCAGTCGAGCGGGGCCGAGGCTTGGAGGCCGTGAGCGCCTACTCAGAAGCCATTCGTCGCGACCGGACCTATCTGCTGGCCTACCTCAACCGCGGCCTGGCGTACCTGCAGGCTGGTGAGGCAGAGAAGGCCGAGCGGGATTTTGACCATGCCATCCGCCATGATCCACGCGATGTGCGGGCCTGGTTTCACCGCGGCGTGGCGACCACTCGGCAGCGAAGGTTCGGTGACGCGGTGCGTTCCTACGAGACGGCTCTCCGGATCGATCCGGAGCATGAGCCCTCGCGACGCAACCTGCAGGCGATTCGCCGCCCCGGGATCGTGCGGGGTGTTTCGTCATCGCGGTGACTGCTCGGCCCACACGCGGAGCGTGCCGTCGTCGATCCGCCATGAAAGCCCGAGCGGCACGAGGATCGCATCGAGGAGTTCGTCGCGGGAGGCCGACCGTACGTCGGCGCGGGCAATCTCGCGTGGAGCGATGCCACGGGCCGAAAGCGAGGCCGCGTCGAGCGCAAGTGTGAGGCCCAGTTGCCGGGTGACCGCGGCGAGTGCCTCCTCCAAGGGAGCCTCGAGGCGAAGCGTGTAGGCTTGCCGTCCGCCGGCCTGCCGAGCCGGTGAGCTGCGTCGCGCCGGCGGAGCGTCAGTCGCCACGGCCGCTGGTGCGGCATCGGGAAGAGATACGACGCGGCCCTGTGGGCGAGAGCCGGTCGGGCTGCGGGACCAGGCGACGCGGAGATCGAAGTGGGCGAGGATCAGATCGAGACGGTCGGCGAGCGTAAGTGGCGGAACATCCGCTGCGGGGAAGTGATCGTGCGGAAGGCGGTCGAGCCCGTCGATCGCGAGCCCCGCCTCTGCCGCAGCCGCGGCCACGAGGTTGTATGGCGTGCTGCCAGCTGGCCACTGCCAGGCGGCCTTCGTAGTCAGGGGATCACGTTGGGGCGAGGGGAGGCGGGAGATCTCCCGCCGTCGCGCCTGCTCGCCTGACAGGCAGCGACCGGCCAGGGCTGGCGGCACGATGCGGATCATCGACTCGAGGTGGATCGCTTGGCCACCGGCGCGGGCAGCGACCGTGCCAAGCACATCGTCGCACGATTCGCCTGCGATCAGCAGCGTGAGCGGTGTGGTGGGATCAATTCGTCGATCGAGCACCACCGGCTTGCCGGCCAAACGAGAAAGGTGGCTGGCCACCTCGCGGACCGGCAGGGCGGTCCATGTGGCGTGCACGGGTGGTGATTCGACTGCGGCTGCAGCAGGCATGAATCCGAGGGCCACGCAGGCCAGGCTCGTGCGCAAAACGTTCCGTTCGAGGTGACGGGCGTGCATCGCCAGGGGTAGTCTCAGCGAGTCGGCAGGATGAGGCTGCCGCGGGCCACGGCGTGGGCAACCTGTCGATTCAGAATACGCCACGATGATTCACCGTGGAAAGCGTTTTGTGGAGATAGATACATGACAACCCGTTCCGCGGTGCCGCACTGCGTCATGGCGCTCGATCAGGGCACCACATCGAGCCGAGCCATCCTCTTCGACCGTGAAGGGCGGCCGCTGGCCGTGGCCCAACAAGAGTTTCCCCAGCACACGCGGGCCGCCGAGGGCACGGCCGCCGCAGGACAGCAGGCTGACATGGCGATCGTCGAGCACGACCCCGAAGACATCTGGAACAGCCAGCTGGCCTGCGGCCGTGCGGTGCTGGAAAAAGCGGGCATGACCGCTGGCGATGTCGCCGCGATCGGCATCACCAACCAGCGGGAGACGACGATCCTGTGGGAGCGCGCCACCGGCCGGCCGGTGGCGCCGGCGATCGTGTGGCAAAGCCGTGTGTCGGCGCCGATCTGCGAACGACTCAAGGCTCAGGGGGTGGAGCCGGAGATTCGTAGCCGCACCGGCCTCGTGCTCGACCCCTACTTCTCGGCCACGAAGATCGTTCATCTTTTCGAGACGATCCCGGGCCTGCGGCAGCGATGCGCGGCGGGTGAGATCCTCTTTGGCACGGTCGACTCGTTTCTCATCTGGCGGCTGACCGGCGGCCGCGTTCATGCGACCGACGTCACCAACGCCAGTCGCACGCTCCTCTTCGACATCCATCGCAGGCAGTGGAGCGACGAGCTCTGTCGACTGTTCGGGGTGCCTCGCGACATCCTGCCCGAGGTGCGGCCGTCGAGCGGCGACTTTGGCATCGTCGACTCCGCGCTGCTCGGCGGCGCGATCCCGATCACCGGCTGCGCCGGCGACCAGCTCGCAGCGGCCTTTGGCCAGGGCTGTACAGCCGCCGGCCAGGCAAAAAACACCTACGGCACTGGCGCGTTTCTCATCTTCGCGACCGGCGCACGGCCCGTGCCGAGCGAGAGCGGGCTGCTCACAACGCCCTGTTGCGACGTCGGCGGTCCGCCGACCTATTGTCTCGAGGGGGCCGTCTTCGTGGCCGGGGCGCTCGTCGGCTGGCTGCGTGACGGGCTCGGCCTGATCGCCGACGCGGGGGAGATCGAGCCGCTGGCCCGCAGTGTGCCCGATACCGGAGGCATGATGGTGGTGCCGGCACTCACCGGGCTCGGCACACCCCACTGGGATCCCTTTGCTCGGGGGATCTTCGTCGGACTCTCGCGGGCGACGACGCGGGCGCACGTGGCACGGGCCGCGTTGGAAGCCATCGCCCTGTCGGTGGCTGATGTCGTCGGCTGCATGGAGCAGGATGCCGGCATGCCGTTGACCACGCTGCGGGTGGATGGTGGAGCGAGTACCAACGACCTTCTCTTGCAGATGCAGGCCGACGTGCTTGGGATCGCGGTGGAGCGGCCGGTCGTGCGCGAAACGACGGCCCTCGGGGCCGCCCTGCTCGCAGGCCTGGCCACGGGGTTGTATGCCGATGCCCACGCCGTGGCGGAGGCGCGGCGGATCGAACGGCGGTTCGAGCCCGCGATGACTGAAGGCGACCGCCGCCGACTCCGCGATCGGTGGACGGATGCGGTGGCGCGATCGAAGGGGTGGGCGCGGCCTACCTGAGGATCGTGCCGGTCGGCGAAGACGGATTTTCAGCCACCACGACCCGCGCGGTGTAGCGCTGCGGGTTGCTCGAAAACGTCGTCCGTGTCTCGGGGGAGGAGAAGAGGTAGATCCGCGACTGATAGGTCACGCCATACCGTCTCTGGCCAGGCACCGACTTTCCCCCATCGAATGCCACGACCGGATCATCGCCGGAGAGAGCGGGAGCGTAGCGGTCGGGGTCGGCGAGAAAGGCCCGCTGCTGAGATTCCCCGGCGAAAAGATAGGTGCGGCCTCGATGGCGAGCGCCCCATTGGGCTCGGCCTTCCACCCACTGGCCCTTCTCGGCCAGCGTGACGGGACAGTAGCCCTCCATACCGAGCGGCATCGTGCCGTAGGGATCGACCTTCGCCGCAGCGGGCACCGCCGGCGGCGTGGTGGGCTCGGCCTTCTCCACTTTCGGTGTGGATGAGAAGAAACTGAATGGCCGCTGGAGCGCCGCCAAAAAGGCATTGGAACTCTTCGGCTTTTCGTCGCCGGACTGCTCGGCTGCGGCGGCCGTCTGGGCCGGGCTGGCCGGCGAGGGGGGCAGCGGCGTTGATCCGTAGGTGGCAACGGCCGGAGTGGGAGGAGCCTGGGTCGGCTGAGGCTGGGGTGCCGGCTGCGGCGCTGTCGCGCCGTACGTGGCGGTCGTGGC
>CAZODJ010000005.1:0-40815 GCA_964578555.1 uncultured Candidatus Kuenenia sp. | reverse complement strand
GCGCCGCCAGCGGCCCGCGGCCCGGAGGTGATCGCAATCGCCGCAATGAAAAAGATGAGAAAAAAGGGGACGCTGCTTATTTCCCGGCCGCCAAAAGCGACACTGCCTCTGCCGGCGACAGCGGCCGTTTGCGGAAATAAGCTGCGTCCCCTTTTTGTCATGCGATCAGACCCTCGACCAGCTTGCCATCCTTGATGATCTCGATCGGGCGAGTCCCGAAGGCCACGAGCTCCTTGTCGGCATCGATGCCCAGTTCGTGGTACACCGTGAACATGATGTCCTCGAGCGTCACGCCATCTCGCATCGGCTCGTTGGCCACCGAGTCGCTCATGCCATAGGTCAGCCCCCGCTTGAAGCTGCCGCCGGCCAGGAGCATCGAGTAGCAGCGGGCATGATGGTCGCGGCCCGATGAGGAGTTGATCTTCGGCGTGCGGCCGAATTCACTCGTCACCCAGAAGAGCGTGGAATCGAGAAGACCGCGGCGGTCCAAGTCGGAAACGAGACCGTAGATTGCCTGGTCAAGAGGAGGCATGAACTCATCGCAGCACTTCTTGACATCGACGTGGCAGTCCCATGAGCCGTAGTTGATCGTGATAAAGCGAGTGCCCGCCTCGACGAGCCGCCGGGCAATGATCAGCCGCTCGGCGAGGCCCGTTGGGTGATATCTGCCGTCCGGGCCGCGGACGCGACCGGTTGTCTGGCTTCCATAGAGCTCGAACGTTTCGTCGGTCTCCCCCTCGAATGTAAAGGCCTTCTGGGCGTCGGCCGACGTAAGCAGTTCGTAGGCTTTTGAGTAGAAGCCATCCATGGTGTCGAGCGTCGCCGGATCGGCCTCGAGGGCGCGGATCCGCTTTTCCACGAGCTTCCTCGCCTGCTGCCGGCGGTCGAATCGGTCCATCGTGAGCCCTTCGGGCAGCGAAAAATCGCGGACCTTGAAGTTTTTGCCCTTGGCAGGATCCTCCCCCGTCTCAAACGCGCCGTACGTGCTTGGCAGGAAGCCAGTGCCGCCCGCATAGCCGCCCTTGGTCGGGATCGCGATCGAGGGGGGCAACAGGCCACGTGGGCCGAGTTCGTGCGAGACGATCGCCCCCATCGACGGATAGTCGATCACCGCGGTCGGCAGATAGCCCGTCGAGAGGTGATAGCTGGCGAGAACGTGGTCGGGAATCTTGCCGACGACCGTGCGGACAACCGTGAGCTTGTCGGCGATTTCGGCCGACTTGGGAAAATTGTCGCTGAAGACCTCGCCGGTCTTCGTCTTCACGACGCCGAAGGCGCCGCGGTATTCGACTGGCGCCTCGGGCTTCGGGTCGAACGACTCGTGCTGCGGAAAGCCACCGCCGAGGTTGAGCTGGATCACGCTCTTGATCCGCTCAGGGAGCTTGCCCTTCGCGGCCTGAACTGTGTAGGCGCCGGTCGAGGAGGCCGCCTCGCCGTGGGCGGCCCGAACGCGGAAAAAGTCGCCGAGCGAGAGGCCGAGGGCGCCGAGACTGCCGACCTGTAGGGCAGCCCGGCGAGGCATGTGGCGAAATCCCTCACATCCGTCGCGAAAATCACGCATGACTGCTGCTCCAAAGACGAGAAAACCGAAAAATTTCTAATCAGTCTCCACCCGGATCCTCATTTTGGACATTTCCCCGAAAAATTTCCGACGCGGACGACGCCCCGGCCCAGGCACCGGGTTCCGCAGCTGCTGCGGACATGCTCGCCCCAGCGGTTTGACGGCAGTGGCCGGCGTCCTTAGTATGCACGCATGTTCACATCCAAGGAGGTGCTGTCATGACAATGGAGTCGATCCGCGAGTTTATTCGACGCGAGCCGTTCGAGCCGTTCGTGATCCGGCTATCGAATGGCGAGGCCCATGACGTGCTCCATCCCGAGTGCGTAGCCCTGACAAGAACGAAAGTCGTTGTCACGTATCCGGATGAAGACCGCGTCGTGCATTGCAGCCTGATTCACGTCAACGCAGTCGAGGCCTTACAACGGGCTTGAAGCCGCAGGCGCAAGCCGCTCCGCACGGCGGCCCCCACCGCTGCCGCCGGCCAAACACCCAAGCGATCATGTCGTTTTCGCTACAGAGCCCAGCGGCGGACGGGGTGTACGGTATTGCGTAGGTTTCAGTCTGTCCCGGGCCGCCGCACCCAGGAGGCTCCGCATGCCCACCGCCGTCGTGAACTTCGCGCCCGCCAGGGGCTCCGTCGAGCTCCGCGACGTCGCCACGCCCGAGATCGGGCCCGACGACGTGCTCCTCGAGGTGGCCAACGTCGGCGTCTGCGGCAGCGATCTGCACCAATGGACCGGCGACCATTCCTGGCCAGTGAACTATCCCGTTGTGCTTGGCCACGAATTCGGCGGCACGATCGTCGGCGTCGGCGCGGGCGTCGCCGGCTGGCACGAGGGTGACCGCGTGGTGAGCGAAACGGCCGCGATCATCAGTCCCGACAACCCCATGACCCGCCGCGGTCTCTACAACCTCGATCCCACCCGCAAAGGATTCGGCTACGGAGTGAACGGCGCGATGACGCGGTTTGTCCGCGTGCCCGCGCGAATCCTGCACCGCGTGCCCGATCGGCTGCCCTTCGAGCAGGCCTGCCTCACCGAACCCTGCTGCGTGGCCTACTCGGCCGTGGTGAAGAACGCCCGCGTCGAGCCGGGCGACCGGGTCGTGGTGCTCGGGCCCGGCACGATCGGCATCCTCTGCGCGGCCATGGCCCGGCTCTGCGGCGCGGAGGTGGCCGTGGTCGGCCTGGCGGCCGACGCGGGCCGGCTCGCGGTCGCGAAGCAGTATGGCTGCGAGACGATCGTGGGCGATGCGAAGGCCTGGGCCCTTGACCGCGACGGGCTAGGCTGCGACGGCGTGATCGATGCCGCCGGCGCGAGCGCCACGCTCAAGATCGCGCTCGATCTGGTGCGGCCGGCCGGCTGGATCTCGAAGGTCGGCTGGGGGCCGCAGCCGCTGGGCTTCTCGCTCGATCCGCTCGTGCAGAAGAATGTCACGCTCCAGGGGAGCTTCAGCCACAACTGGCCGATCTGGGAGCGGGTGATCGCGCTCTTGGCCGGCGGGGCCCTCGATGTCCGTCCGATCATCGGCGGGGTGTGGCCGATCGAGGAGTGGCACGCGGCCTTCGAGCAGATGCATTCCGGAGCCGTCGTCAAAAGCGTGCTCTCACCATCGGCGAAACGGCCATGACACGGCATCGCTCCCATCACCTGATCGGCCTCGTTCGCGGACAGTTCGGCGACGTGCCCGAGGCCGAGTGGCTCGACTTCATCACCGCCGCCGGATTCGGCGGCTGGGAGGAGGCGTCGGCCGCCGACCTGCCCCCGTCATCGGGCCGGCACGACGACGCGCTGCACGCGACCCGGAGAAAGGCTCCGGCGGCGACATCATGACGAGGCTCACAGGCAAGGTCGTGATCGTCACCGGGAGCGCCACCGGCATCGGCAGGGCGATCGCCTTCCGCTGCGCGGCCGAGGGAGCGCGGGTCGTGGTGCATGGCCTCGAGGCCGATCTCGTGGCCGAGGTCGTGGCGGCGCTCGCCCCCGATGCCGCGGGTCCCCGAGCCGTCGGCCACGTGGAGGACGTCACCGCTCCCGGCTGCCCGGAGCGGCTCGTGCAGCTGGCGATCACCGCGTTTGGCCGCCTCGACGGCCTCGTCAACAACGCCGCCGTGATCACGACCGGCGACATCCATTCCACCGACACGGCCGCCTTCGACCGCACGCTCGCGGTGAACACGCTCGCACCGCTGCGGCTCATCCAGGCGGCCCTCCCGCACCTGCGGGTGACGCGGGGGAGCGTGCTCAACATCGGCAGCGTCAACGCCTGGTGCGGCGAGCCGAACCTGCTGCCGTATTCGATCTCCAAAGGCGGGCTGATGACGCTGACACGCAACCTCGGCGATACGCTCTTCCGCGAGGAAGGCGTGCGGGTCAACCAGATCAATCCCGGCTGGGTGCTCACCGAGAACGAGGCGGCGCGGAAGCGGAGCCACGGCCTGGCCGACGACTGGCCCACGCACCTGCCGCGGGAGTTTTGTCCCGCCGGCCGGCTGATCCGACCCAAGGAGATCGCCGCCGCGGCCGTGTATTGGCTCGCCGACGAGTGCGGTCCGATGAGCGGGCAGGTGGTCGACCTTGAACAGCATCCGTTCATCGGCCGCAATCCCCCTAAAAACGCCACCACCGTGCCGCCCCCAATTCGATGACACCATCCGCCTCTGCGGCCACCTCCGTCACATCGACCGCCGCCCCGCGGCTGGCCGCCTTCCCGAAGGCGTTCATGCAGCCGCTTTGCAAGGACGGAGGGATGAGCGTGTCGGACTGGATCCGGCTGGCCGCGCCGCTGGGCGTCGATGGCCTCGAGTGGTATGCGGGATTCCTCGAGATGGCCGACGAGGCCAACTGGCCGCGGTTTCGCCGCGAGGTGGAGGGGCACGGGATGACGATCCCGATGCTCTGCTGTTCCCCCGATTTCACGCATCCCGACGCGGCGTTTCGGGCCCGCGAAATCGCCAAGCAGAAGCGGTGGATCGAGATGACGGCGACGCTCGGCGGCTCCTACTGCCGGGTGCTCTCGGGCCAGCGGCGACCCGAGCTCTCGCCCGCCGAGGGCGTGCAACTCGCGGCCGACTCGATCCGGGCCTGCCTGCCCCACGCGGCCGCCCACGGCGTGACGCTGATCCTCGAAAACCACTACAAGGACGATTTCTGGGAGTATCCCGAGTTTGCCCAGAAGATCGACCTGTTTTGTGCGCTCGTCGACGCGATCGACGACCCGCACTTCGGGGTCAACTACGACCCGAGCAATGCGTTTCTCGCCGGCGACGACCCGCTGGAACTGTTGCGCCGCGTGTCGTACCGCGTGGTGACGATGCACGCCAGCGACCGGTCGCTCGTATCGGGCACGCTCGCCGACCTGCGGCGCGAAGAGGAGGGCTCGGTGGGCTACGCCCGGCGGCTGAAGCACGGCGAGATCGGCAAGGGCCTCAACGACTACGACGCGATCTTCTCGGAGCTCGCCGGAAAAGGATTCCGCGGCTGGATCAGCATCGAGGACGGCGTCGACGGCATGGAGCAGCTCGAACGGAGCGTGGCTTTCCTGCGAGGGAAGATCGCCACCCACTGGCCGGCCGGCCGCAATTCTCCGATGGAGTGATGTCGCTTTCACTACAGAAGGCCGCCGCCCGCCGCCGGTAATCTCGCTCCCGATGAAACCGATCGTGCAGATATCGCTCGACCTCACCGACATCGGCGAGGCCCTCGAAACGGCCGCGGTCGCCATGCGGGCCGGCGTCGATTGGCTGGAGGCGGGTACGCCGCTGATCCTGGCCGAGGGGCTGCACGGCGTCCGCCGGCTGCGGGAGGCATTTCCCGGGGTGCCGATCGTGGCCGACCTGAAGACGATGGATGGCGGCTACCTGGAGGCCGAGATGATGGCCAAGGCCGGAGCCACGCATGTCGTGGTGATGGCCAGGGCCCACGAGGAGACGATCAAATGCGTCGTCAAGGCCGGCGCCGACTTCGGCTGCAAGGTGATGGGTGACAACCTTGGCTGCCCCGACATGGTGGCGGCCGCGAAGGCGCTCGAAGACCTGGGCTGCGATTATGTGATCCATCACATCGGCTACGACGAGCGGCGCGGGATCGCCGCGGGCGGTCGGCGGATGCCGAGCCCACTCGACCAGCTCCGCGAGGTCGTGGCGGCGGTGCAGCTTCCGGTGCAGGCGGTGGGGGGGCTGTCTGTCGAGCAGGCAATCCGCTGCCCACAGTACGGCGCGCCACTGGTGGTGCTCGGCGCCCCGCTCACGGTCGATGCCCACGCCTTCAAGACGGCGACGGGCGATCTCGAAGGATCGCTGCGGCTCATCTGTCAGGCGGTCCAGGGCCAGGATGTCGCGGCGGGGTGACACCATCGGCCGGCTGTCGGCCCTGTCCACATCGGCCTGACCCGCCCGTATGATGTCGCCCGGGGCGGGGAGCCCGCGCCGGTGGTCCACGCCCGAAAGGAGTCTCGCCCGATGGCGACGCAGTCCTCCCACAGCCTGACATTCCACCGCCCGAACGAAACGCCCGCACGCGACTGGGCCGCCGAACAGCGGACGTTTCTCGACGCGATCGCGCCGGAGAGCCACTTCCATCGGGCCTTCGACGGCCTCGGCGACACGCTGTTTTTCGCCAAGAATCTCGCCGGCGAGACGCTCTTCTTCAGCCGCGGCATCCTGCCGCACATCGGGCTCACCAACGACACCCAGATGCTCGGGGCGACCGACGACGACCTCACGCCCGGGCCCTTCGCCGCCCACTACCGCGCCGACGACCGCATCGTGATCGAGACTCGGAGGCCGCTGGTGGGCCACGTCGACGTGTGGTTCGACGAACTGGGCATCCCCGACTGGTACGAGACGAACAAATACCCGATCTTCGACCGCTCGGGGGAGGTGATCGGCGTGATGGGCACGCTGCGGGCCTGCCGCGGCCGCATGCCACCGGGCGCGGTGGGCAGCCGTCTGGCCCCGGCCGTCAGGCTCCTGCAGGCCGACCTCGTGCGTTTCCCCCCCTTGGCCCGTCTGGCTCGTGCCTGCGACATGTCGCCGCGGCAGTTGCAGCGGTCGTTCCAGGAAATCTTCTCGTTCAGCCCGCGCAGTTATTGGATGAAGTGCCGCATCCGCGCCGCCTGCGAGGCGCTACGGACGGCCGCGGAGCCGATCCTGGAAGTGTCGCAGCGGCTAGGTTTTTGCGACCAGAGCAACTTCACGCAGCACTTCCGGCGGCACACCGGGCTGACTCCGTCGGGATACCGCCGGGCACGCACGCCGCGGCAGGCAGCGGTCACGCCAAGGCCGTGATCGCCCGTCGCCAGCTCAGTAGTCTTCCGAGACTTGTGCGGCGTGCCAGAGTTCATCGAACTTGCCGCGGACGAACGGATTGAGTTTTCCCGAGTACTCTTGGGGCAGCGTGTTTACGCGGATCAACTGGATTGCATCCGCCAGGTCCTGAAGGCGATGGGCGGCCGTCATTCCACTGGCGATCTTCAGTTCAAGCAAGGACACAAGGTTGACGTAGGGCACACGTTCGTCATGAACTTCCCGCACTGATTCCGGTTCTGGAAACGACACTGGCTTGGGTCTGCCATCGCCCGGGTAGTCACCCACGATCAGCACATCGACTTTCACTCCGTTCGACGCGTCTCGAAAACCCTTTGAGCCCTCGAAAAGATCCAGCCATCCGCGACCTATCCATCGGTCTTTGAACCGTACAAGGTCTTCCCGTCGCACCAGGACATCCACGTCGGCCGTCGTTCTTCGGTGGCCATGGGCGTTGGCGGCCATGGCTCCGGCGATCGCGAAGGGAATTCCAAGATCTGCCAACGCCCGGGCAAGCCTGCGCATCGTGTCGTGGACTGGCGACCGTGCCATCATGAAGTCGTCCACTCGTTTGGCGATTTCAAGCATCGTGTCCATGGTTCCATCTTAACTCCGTTCGCCGCACCCGAGGGGAGCAAAGCCGGCGTTCCGCATGGCATGAGGTAGCGGGCCAGGCCATCATTGGGGGGGCCGATTCCGGCCGGATGTCCAAACGGCGGGGCTCGGTCGGGGGAGAGGTAGATTTGTCGTATGCCAGCCACCCCGCCCAGCCCCGATCGACCGCCGCAGGATCGCTCCCCAGAGCGGTCCCAGGAGCGGTTTTTGTCGCTTTTTTTGGCCAGCGAGCGGGAGGTGTACCGGTATGTCTGCGCGATTGCGCCGGCCCGCGAGGATGCCGACGAGATCATGCAGCAGACGGCCGTGGAACTCTGGCGAAAGTTCGAGCAGTTTGACCTCTCGCTGCCGTTCACGCCGCTCGCCTGCCGGTTTGCTCTCAACGTGGCCAAACAGTGGCTCGAGCGAAAGCGCCGCTGGAGGACGCTGCTCACCGACGGTCTGGCTGAGCGGATCGCCGACCGGCGGGAGGCGGCGCTGCCCGCCATCCATGAGCGACTCAGGCACCTGGAAACCTGCCTCGACAAACTGCCCGCCGGCCAGCGGGCGATCATCGAGGGCTATTACTTCCGCAAGCAGACGGTCGGGGGTGTGGCGGCCGAGGCCGGCCGCACGGTCGATGCCGTCTACAAGGCACTGCAGCGGATTCGCCATGCCCTGCAGGAGTGCATCGAACAAGCCGAGCGGGCAGGGGGAGCAGCGTGAGGTTTCCGTCGCCGGAGTTTGACGACGCGGTCGCGGCGGCCTGCCACGGCACAGCCGATGAGCAGGCACTCACCCTCCTCGGCGAACTGCTGCGGTCCGATGACGCCGCGCTCGACGAATACCTGCTCCGCACCGAACTCCATGCCACGCTGCTTACCTCCCCCCACTTCGTCGATCCGGTCGATCTCTCTGTGATCGCGGAATTGGCTTCGCCGGGGAGCCGGCGGACGGCCACTCATGCCTCGACTCGGGCAGGTCGCGGTGGCTTGCTCTCGGCCGCATGGGCTGGGGTGGTCGTGCTGGGTATCCTCATCGCCGCGACGCTCTGGATGACGAACGGTTCCCAGAGTCCGCCACCGCCATCTGGAACGAAAACCGCGGTGGCGGCCGCGACGGTCGTGCCGCCCGTCGCGCACGTGGTCGGCTCATTCGGCAGTGTCGAAGCAGCGCAGTGGGTGGCTGCCGACACGGTCGTCCGCGAGGGTGACCCGCTCCGATCGGGCCAACGGATCGAACTGGCTAGTGGCAGCGTGCGACTCAACTTCGCCAGCGGCGCCGCGGTGCGACTCATCGGCCCGGCCATCTTCGAGGCCGAGTCGGCGCTCGCGGCGATCCTCACGATGGGCCGTGTGGCCGTGACGGCCGATACGCCGGAGTCGAAAGGTTTTACCATCCGCACCCGTACCGGCCGGATCGTCGATCTCGGCACCGAATTTGTCGCCGAGGCGCTTCCCGACGGCCGCTGCCGGATCGGCGTCTCTTCGGGACTGGTCAGTTTTCATGCCGGAGATCGAGACACCGGCCACCTGCTCCGGGCCGGAGAATTGATGGAGATCGAGCCGGGCCATCGCCAGGTGATCACACGGATTGAGCGGGGTGACGAGACTCCCGACTTCGAATTTCCCACGATCGAGCCACCGACCGCCGATGATGCGGCTGATGCGTACTCCGGTCAGGCGAGTATCCGCCGCGTGTTTGGCAAGCTTTATGAGAACCCCCGCAAGAGCATCGCCAGCGCGGCCCCCACGATCCTTCTCGATGGCAGAGGGCAGTCGAACCCGGATGCTCCGGAGGAGTCGCTCTACTTTGCTGATAACGAAACGGGGGGTTTGCTCCTCGATCTCGGAACGCCGATCACGGTTTCCAAGGTCAACGTCTATTCCTGGCACCGCTGTCTCAACCCGGGCTTCGACCCCGGTCTTCGCGAGGCTCATCGCGAGCGGGCCGCACAAAATTATGTCCTGTATGGATCGGCGGATGAAGAACCGCCTGCTCTTGGTGACGGCCCCCCCGCAGCGGGCTGGACGCTCATCGCCCGTGTCAACTCCGACGAGTATTTTGGTCTGGCCGGCATCGCCCGGCCGGCGCAGCAGGCTTCGTCGATCACGTCAGCCCGTGGCACGCTTGGCCACTATCGGCACCTGCTCTTCGTCGTGCAGCCCACGCCGGGCATGAATCACGACGGTCGTGAACTCAACTTCACGACATTCTTCGGCGAGATCGACGTCTACGCCGAGTGATAGCGCCGCGGGCCTTGCACCCTCCGCGCGGGGTACCTTATCGGCCCATCACAAGGTCGATACCGGAGAGGATGGCTTCCATCTGTCGCTTGGGGATTTTGCCGACTCGCTCGGTCAATTGCCGTTTATCGACGGTCACAAGTTGCGACACGTTAGCGACGGAATCGCGGTCTAATCCAGTGTGCTTCGCCTTGAGAAGCACATTGCCGGGGGCGACAGACCAACGCAGGTTGCTTGTCAGGGCGACACATACGACGGTCGCAATCTGGCTTTGGTTCAGCGGATCCGACTGCATGACGATCACCGGCCGGCAATAGCCCGGGGCTGAGCCTATGGGTTCAGCGAGGTCGGCCCACCAAACTTCAGATTGGGCGATTACCATTCGACCCGCTGAAGCGATTGCTGAGCAGCTGCCTGGATAAAAACGTCGGCATCACCGCCCGCTTCTCGAACGGCCTGATCCATCAGCGACGTGACTCGGTCGTCATCATGGCGGGCGACGAACTCGGCGAGTGCCCGGGCATAGAGTTGGCTGCGGGAAGTCCGGAGCCGAGATGCCAGTCTCTCGGCATCCGCGAAGACGTCGTCAGGAATCGAAACAGCTGTCTTCATACCTTTGGTATAACCAATCGTCGATCGCGGGTCAATGCCCATGGAACTCTACAATTTGCAGCAACCAAAACCACTGCGCTGGTTTGGGGATTGGTCCTCATGTCCTTGGAGTATTTTGTTACCATTTCGTCTCACTTTTTGACGAATTGGAGGAATTTATTCGCGAATGAAATCAATTTGCGATGGAAGGACGATGACTTTTTCGTACTATTTTAAGAAAGCGGTCTCGAAGCGTCGAGTCAGCTGCCACCGCGGTTTGAGGATGCCCGACGATGCGGAGAGTTCTCGGAATTTTCTCGGCTCCATTCAGCACGCGGTCAGCGGGCTGGCCCCACGTCTTCAGCGCAGTCCTTGCCGCTTTGCTCGGTCTCACGGCAGCGGCCGCCTTCACCGCCTCCCCTGACGACGCTGCGTTCTTCAACGACCGCGTGCTCCCGATCCTTCGCGAGCGGTGCTTCGACTGCCACTCGCACGAGGGCGAGATCAACGGCGGCCTGGCCCTCGACGTCCGCTCGGGCTGGGAGAAGGGCGGCGTCTCCGGCCCCGCCATCGTGCCGGGCAAGCCCGACGAGAGCCTGCTCGTCGCGGCCGTGCGGCGGACGAAGGCCGACTACGCGATGCCCCCCGATGAAAAACTGCCCGACGCCGAGATCGCGACGCTCGTCGAGTGGGTCGCCCGCGGCGCGGTCGATCCGCGAACCACCACCGCCGCCGATGCCTGGGAAAAGCTCTACGCCGAACGGCTCAAATGGTGGAGCCTCCAGCCCGTCGTGCGGCCCGCCGCGCCGGCCGTGAATGACACCTCGTGGCCGCAGACCGACATCGACCGCTTCATCCTCGCCGGGCTCGAGGCCAAAGGGCTGCGGCCAGCCGAAGAGGCCGCGGCCGCCACGCTCGCCCGCCGACTCGCGATCGTGGTCACCGGCCTCCCGCCCGACCCCGCCATCGCGGCCGCGTTTATCGCCGATCCATCGCCCGCGGCCTACGACCGGCTCGTCGAAATGCTCCTCGAAAGCCCGCACTACGGCGAGCGGCAGGCCCGCCACTGGATGGATGTGGTGCATTATTCCGACACGCACGGCTACGAATGGGACACGCCCGCCAAGAACGCCTGGATGTATCGCGACTATCTCGTGCGGGCGTTCAATGCCGACGTGCCGTTCGACCGGCTGATCCTGGAACAGATCGCAGGCGACCTGCTCGAGCCGCGGGTCGATCCCGCCTCGGGACTCAACGAGTCGATCATCGGCCCGATGGCACTCCGCATGGGCGAGCGGCGGCATGGCGACAGCGCCTTGATCGATAACGTGACCGAGGAAAACGTCTTCGACATGGTCGACACGACGACGAAGGCCTTCCTCGGCGCGACGGTCGGCTGCGCACGCTGCCACGACCACAAGCTCGATGCGATTGCCCAGGCCGACTACTACCGCCTGACCGGCATCTTCATGAGCACGCGGTGGAGCCCGCGGTGCGCCGACTCCTCCGACCCAAACGTTGCCACAATCGCCGAACTGCGCGGGATCAAGCCACGGCTCGTGAAGACGCTCGCCGCCCGCTGGCGGGCCGACCGCGCGGGGCTCGTCGAACGGCTCGGCAGTGTGGCCATTGATCCGGCTGCGAAGGCGTTTCCCGAATCGCTCGCCGCGGTCCTCAAGCTCCCGGCCGCGGCCCTGCCCACGCCCGAGGCCTTTGCCGCCGAGCGCGACCGCCGCATCGCCCACAACCGCGAGCACCTGCGGGAGGTCGCCGATTTCGCTTCCGCCGACCCGGCAGACTGGAGCGGCTGGCGGTTTGAGGGCCGGGGCATGCATCACGGCCTCGTGGGCCACGGCGAGATCGTTGTGCCGACAGAGGGCGACGCGGCCATTCTGCATCTTCTCCCGGCGGGCCGCTGGTCGCACGTCTACTCGATGCGGCTGGCCGGCGCGGTTCGCAGCCCGGAGCTTTTCGCGCGGCCGCCGCGGCACTTCGCCGTCGGCTACGGCGGCGGCATGAAGGCCTCGAACGCCGTGCTCGTCGACCGCGCGTTTCACTCCGAGCGGATCGCCTACGCCAAGCACGAGCCGGGGTCGTGGCTGGCCGTAACGGCCGGTGATTTCAGGTCGCTCACCGGCCCACCCGACACCCGCCCGCGCCGTGTGTCGCTGGAACTCGTCACGAAGTCGCTCGACAATTATTTCCCGCCACGGACCGGTCTCGGCGGCGTCACCAAGGCCGACGAAGACGATCCGCGGTCGTGGTTTGGCGTGACGCAGGTCGTCGAGCATCCGCCAGGCAAGGGGCCGCTCGACGAGGTGGGCGGCCTCGCGCCGCTCTTCGCGGCCGGCAGCCTGCCAGCCGGGGAGCCGGGCAGGGCCGCGCTGGTGGCGCGGGTCGCCGATCACGTGCTCGCCGCGGTGGAGAAATGGGCTGCGGGGGCCTGCGACGCCGACGCCGTCAAGACGATCAACGAGTCGCTCCGGGAGAAGTGGCTTGCCAATTCAGTGCTCGATGATCCGGCGGTGGCCGAGGCCGTAGCCTCCTACCGCGCCGCCGAAAAACTGCTCGTCGCCGACCGCACGATCGGCTCGATGGAGGAGTGGTCCGAAGGGCAGGATGCCCGGATCGCGATCCGCGGCGACGCCGCCGACCTGGGCGACGCCGTGCCGCGGGGCACGATCCGGTTTTTGGCCGACGCGCTCGCCGATCCGGCCCGGCCCGCCGCGCAGTCAAGCGGCCGGCTCGAACTCGCCCGGAGCATCGCCGATTCCCGCAATCCCCTCACGGCCCGCGTCTATGTCAATCGCGTGTGGCAGCACCTTTTCGGCGAGGGGCTCGTCCGCACGCCCGACGACTTCGGCCACTTGGGCGAGCCGCCCGTCCACGGCCCGCTGCTCGACCATCTGGCGAGCCGGTTCGTGGAAGAGGGCTGGTCGACGAAGAAGCTCGTCCGCGAGATCGTGCGGTCGGCGGCCTGGCGGCAGGCAAGCGCCGCCCGCGCGGAAAACGTCGCCGTCGATCCGGAAAACCGGCTCTGGCACCATCACCCACGGCGGCGGCTGGAGGCCGAGCCGATCCGCGACACGATGCTTGCCGTCTCCGGCCGGCTCGACCCCGCGCTCGGCGGCCCGCCAATCGATCCGCACCGCCCGAAGGAAGACGCGGCCAAGCGGCTCGTGAGCGGGCCGGTGGATGGCAAAGGTCGCCGCAGCCTCTACATCAAGATGACGCTCATGGAGCCGCCGCGGTTTCTCGCGATCTTCAACCAGCCGATACCGCGGGTGACCGTCGGCAAGCGCGATCGCACGACGGTGCCGGAGCAGGCCCTCGCGCTGCTCAACGATCCGTTCGTGCTCGCGATGGCCGAGCAGTGGGCCGGCCGCGTTGTGGCCGAGCCGCCGCAGAGCGTGCAGGCTGGCGTGACGGCGATGCTCGGCGCAGCACTCTCGCGGGCGCCGGATCCCGCCGAGGTGGCGCGGCTCGTGGCGGTGGCCGAACGCTGTGCGACGGCTCGCGGCGTGGCGCCGGAAGCCCGGGTCACCTCCCGCGATCTCTGGCGGGATGTCGCCCACACGGTCTTCATGATGCAGGAGTTTTCGCATGTCGAGTGAAGAGCGCATCACCCGCGACCCGCGTTGTCCCGGCTTCGCGCCGGCGCCCCTCTCGCGCCGCGGGCTCCTGCAGGCGAGCGGCATGGGCTTCGGCTGGGCCGCCTTCGGCAGCCTCGCAACCGCATGGGCCGCGCCGGCCGACACCGCGCAAAGTGTTGGCGCCGCGATCGCGCCGCACTTCGCGCCGCGTGCCAAGCACGTGATCTTCCTCTTCATGGATGGCGGCGTGTCGCATGTGGACACGTTCGATCCCAAGCCCGAACTCGACAAGCGCAGCGGCCAGCCGGCGGAGTGGAAGGCCGACAAGCGGTCGCAGGGGGCAGGCCAAGGTCGCAAGTGGCTCGGCTCGCTGTGGCCGTTTTCGAAGCGCGGCCAGTCGGGCCTCTGGGTGAGCGATCTCTTTCCGCACCAGGCGGCGATCGCCGACAGGCTCTGCGTGGTCCGCTCGCTCATCGGCGAGACGCCGCTGCACGGGGCGCAGAATCTGCTGCTGCATACCGGCCGGTCGGTCGGCGCCGCACCGAGCATGGGGGCCTGGATCAGCTACGGCCTCGGAACCGACAACGAAAACCTTCCCGGCTACGTGCTGCTCAACAACGACTGGGTGCCCAACGGCGGCTTTCAGAATTTTGCGTCGGGTTTCTTGCCGGCCACCTGCCAGGCCACGACCGTGCGGAGCAAGGGCGCGCCGGTGGACAACATCGTCGCGGCCGATCCGCCGGAGGTGCAGCGGGCGAAACTCGAGTTTTTGAGATCGCATTCGCTCGCATCGGCCGGCCCGGGTGACGCGGCGGCGGTCGAAGCGGCGATCCGCACGTATGAAACGGCGGCCCGGATGCAGACCACGATTCCCGATGTCTGCGACGTGGCAAGCGAGACGGAGGCCACCCGCAAGCTTTACGGCCTCGACCGCGGCACCGACTACGAGAAGTTTTACGCGCTGCAGTGTCTGCGGGCGCGGAAGCTGGTGGAGGCGGGGGTGCGGTTCGTGGAGATCACCTGCCCGCTCACGCACTCCAACAACGCCCCGTGGGACCAGCACGGCGGCATGAAGAAGTATCACGCCGAAAACGCCCAGATCACCGACCAGCCGGTGGCGGCGCTCGTGACCGATCTGGCCCAGCGCGGCCTGCTCGACGAGACGATCGTGCTCTGGGCGGGGGAGATGGGCCGCACGCCGCACTCCTCGGGCGTTGACGGCCGCGATCATCATGTCTCGGGCTACACCGTGTGGCTCGCCGGCGGCGGCTTCAAGGGGGGCATGGCATTCGGCACGACCGACGAGATGGGGATGGCGGCGGTCGAAAATCCGCTCGATATCCATGACATCCACGCCACGATCCTGAGGCAGCTCGGCGTGGACCACAAGCGGCTGACGTTCCGCTTCGGCGGCCGCGACATGCGGCTCACCGACGTGAAGGGGAGGGTGATCGAGGAGTTGCTCACATGACGCATGGGCACCCGTGGCACGCGCGAGATCGCGGGTCTCCATTCTTCATGGAACCCCGGGCGAAAACCCGGAGATGGTTTGGCGGGGCCACGCGAGAGTTGCCGCCCATGAACATCACCCGTTCCATCCTGGTCTTTGAGATCCTGACTACGATCCTCGCCACGGACAGCAACGCCAAGAGTGGTGACGTCTTCCCCGCTCGGTGCTCGTGGCATCCTGGGAGGCCTGATCGCCTGGGATCGCGACGGCAAGCGGACGTTTGCCCGGTACTTCGTGGCCGACACACCGCAAAGGTCAACCTTGTTCCGCGGCCGTGACAGCGAAGCCGTTCCGATAGCCTTTTGACACGAGCCGATCGGCATCGGCCGCGCAAGGACCCGAGAACCGCATCGTGACGGCATCCCAGTCGAGCGGCCCCGGTTCGGCGAGCCGTCCGGTCAGCGGATCACGCACCGGCCGGGCGAGCAGCGTGGCGATATTGCCGAGGTGCACCGTCTCGGTGAGCGGGCCGGCGTAGTCGAAGCCGTCGGTGGTCTTGGTGCCGGAGAGGCAGGCATTGACCCAGTCGTGCCAGTGGTTCCGGGCCTCCTCCGTGGGGAGCGCGACCGACGGCTTCACCGCGGTGCCATATTTCTCGACCGGATAGAGCCGCGGCATGCCGACGTGCGGCAGCACCATGCAGCCATCCTCGCCGATGAACAGGCTGCCTGCCCCAGGCAGGTCGACATTTCCCGGCATTCGCGCGAGCGACTCTGCCGGCTTCAGTCCTCCGTCCATCCAGGTCACTTTCAATGACTCGCCGGCGGTCCACCGCGTGCCGGGAAAGACGTACTTCACGGTTTCCTGGGTCGGCCAGATCTCGTCGTTGGCGCCGCTGTTGCGGGCCTGCACCGACCTCGGAAAGGAGAGCCCCAGGCCGGTGAACACCGGGTCGAGGATGTGGCAGCCGAAGTCGCCGAGCGCCCCACCACCGAAATCCTGCCAGTCACGCCAGGTGAAAGGATGGTAGGCCGGCGCATAGTCGCGCATCGGCGCCGCGCCGATCCAGAGATCCCAGTCGAGCCCCTCCGGCACCGGCGCCGGAGCGGGAGCGGTGAAGAGTCGTGTGCGCTCGTTGCCGGTGACGCCCGCCCATGAATAGACCTCGCGGACCTTGCCGATCGTGAGCTCGCGCAAGAGTCTCGTCGCGGTGCGATACTCGGCCGAGGAGTGGATCTGGTTGCCCATCTGCGTGACCGTGGCCGACTTCTCGGCCCAGAGCCGCATCTGCCGGGCCTCCCAGAGCGTGTGTGACAACGGTTTCTGGCAGTAGACGTGCTTGCCGGCCTGCATCGCGGCCACCGCGATCGGCGCGTGCATGTGGTCAGGTGTGTCGACGATCACGGCATCGAGCGTGTCGCCGAGCGTGGCAAGCATCTCGCGGTAGTCAGCGAAGTGACGCACCCCGGGATGCGCAGCGTCGGCCGCGGCGAACCGCCGGGCATCGACATCGCAAAGGCCGACCACCGTGACGGCCGGATGGGAAGCGATCTTCGGCAGGTCGAGCTTCGCGATTCCATCAACGCCGACGCAGGCAACGTGGAGACGGCCGCCGGGGCCACGGCCGCTGGTCACGCGAGGGAGGAGAGCCGCCCCAGCGGCTGCCACGGAACCAGCCAGAAACGAACGGCGGGGATGGGGCATCGGTGATCCTTGTCACATTTGGGGGGAAATCAAGACCCGGGGCTGCATCGTACCCGAATCCGTTCACTGGGACCTTTTGCTCACGGTCGCGGCCAGGTCGCCGGAGAGGATCGCGTGGCCGCTCTTGCGGTAGGCGAGCGGCGCGAGACCCGTGTGCCGCCGAAACCGCTTGATGAAGGCGCTGTGATCGTAGAAGCCACAGGCCACCGCCACGTCGGCGATCGGCAGGCTCGTGGTTCGCAGCATCCGCCCTGCTTCCGACACCCGCACCTTCTCCAGGAACCGGTGTGCAGTCACCCCCATCTGATCACGAAAGAGACGCATAAACCGGCTCGGTGAGAGCCGGCAGGCGGCTGCAAGCTCACCGATCGGCAGCGGCTGCGAGTAGTCGCGAATCATCCTGGTGACAGCCGGCAGGACGCGGGCTGCCTCGTCGCCGACCGCCACGCCACCGGCCGACTCGTGCGGGCGGTTGGTGCCGATGAGGCCGATGATCGCACCGGCACGGTTCCGGATCGGCCACTTGCTTGAATAGGCCAGTTGCGTGCCGCGGGTCCGGGTGACCACCACGTGCACCTCATCGAGGAGCGTCTCGCCCTGTTCGATCACCCGCCGGTCATTCACGCGGAAGCTCTCGGCGATAAGCGGCGGAAAAAGGTCGAAGTCGGTGCGGCCCACCGGGTCGTCATCAGCGGCCAGACCGATCGACTCGCGGATCGCCGGGCTCATCAACACGTAGCGATAGTCGGCGTCCTTGATGAAGAACATCACGCCCGGCAGCGACGCAATCGGCCCCAGCACGTCGCGGGCCTCACGGGCCTGCACCAAGAATGAGTCAACGGCCGGAGACAGGGGGCACGTAGCGGACATGAGACGATTTTACCACTACGAATCACTAATGGCCAATTTTCAGCACTGTTTTTTTGCAACAATCCTGACTTTGTTGTCAGGCACCAGTTTTTTCATACCATCATCCGAAGAGGAGCGAGGTGTCACGGCCCCCGCGGATGATCCATGTATCGGACTGCCATGCTATCGGCGTCTCTCGCGGTGGTCGCGCTGCCCCTGCCGGCTGCCAAGTCCGCGCCGTCGCTTGCTGCTGTCTCGGTGGCTTCTCCGGCACCGTCCCCGACCGACCCTCATGCCGACCGCTTCCGCCGGGAGATCGCGCCTCTGCTCGCGCGGTCCTGCGGCACCTGCCACGACCCCGACACGCAGGAAGGGGGCGTGGTGCTCACGACGCTCGACGGCTCGATGCATCAAGCCGCCACGGTGGCCCTCTGGAAGAAGGTCCGCCGGCTCATGACGGCGCGGACGATGCCCCCCGCCGATGCCGATCCCCTCTCCGACGCCGACATCCAGTCACTCACTTCCTGGATCGACCGATCCTTCGCGGCAGAGGCCGAGCGGCTCCGCGTGGCGACGAGCCGGCTCGTGACGCGACGGCTCACGAACCGAGAGTTTAACCGGTCGCTTCTGCAGCTCGTGGGGGCTCCATCGTCGCTCCGCGACTTCGCCGCCGAAGAAAGCATCCCCACCGACGCCGTTGACCCGACCGGTTTTTCCAACGACGTCCGTGCCAACCCGCTCACGAAGACCCACCTCGAGGCTTTCAAGCAGGCCGCGATCGCCGCCCTCCGCGAGTTTGCCCCCTATGTCGAAGAGCCGCGAAGCCCGTTGCGGTATTTCTATCACGGCGAGCACTGCTACACGTCGCGGGCCACGCAAGATCACGTCTTCGACTTCGTGAAAAACGTGGCCCACCCGCTGACGGAGGCGGAGTTTCAGACCCGCCGTGAGATCGAGGGGCTCAAAGGCAACTCGTTCCTGAATCGCCCCATGAACAAGGCAGTGTTCGGCCCGGCACTGTTTCCGTTCAAGCCTGGCGAACTGAAGAACTTCGACAATGACCTGCTACTCGCCAACGCCGTGGCCTTCCCGGCGAGCCAGATGTATTCCCGCGGCACATTCGACTTCCGCCTCCGGGTGCGGGGCAAGCCCGGGGCCGATGGCGTGCTCCCGCTGCTGCGGGTCAAGGTGGGCTGCTTCGACGTCTTCGCCAACCACTTCCGCACGCTCGCGGAGGTGCGGCTTTCTCCCGCCGAGCGAGTGCTCGAGTTTTCCGGCAACGTCCGCGACTTCCCCTACCTCGACAACGTGCCCCCGGAACGGACGTTTCGCGACGGCAACGTGCCGAAGCTTACGGCGTTTTCCACGAACGACTGGTACGACTGCATGGCGGCGCTGTTCATCGTGATGGTGGAGAACGCCGGTCGCCACGAGGAGGGGCTGCCGCTCGATCCGGGGCAGCATCGCTACGCCCTCGGCAACATCCACATCGGCTCCTACGACGAGATCTACGAGCGGGCCCGGGCCAAGACGCTGCCCAACTACTACATGAAAGACTCCGATCTCGTGGAGGTGTTCCGCCAGAACCAGGAGGCGCTCGCGGGCAAGGCGCCGGCGATCGAGATCGACTGGGCCGAGCTCACGCTCAACGACGTGCCGCCGCACAACGCCGTCTTTTTCGCGTCGCCAAATCGCAGCCCCACCGACGCCTACGCCGCCGAGGTGATCGGCCGATTCGTCGATGCGGCCTTCCGCGGCTTCGCCACGGCCGACGACCGGCGGACGTTCACCGATCTCTACGCCGCCCTCCGGAAAGACGGGCTCGGTTTCGAAGAGGCCGTGCACGAGGCGCTCGCGTCGGCGCTCGTGTCGCCCAAGCATCTTTTCCTCGACGACTTCAAGCAGCCGGCGAGCGAGCGGTCTCACGCCCTGCTCGTGGCGGCCAAGCTGTCGTTCTGGCTCTGGGGCGAGCCGCCGGACGAAAAACTCCTCTCAGCGGGCGTTGACGGCACGCTGCTCGCTCCGGCCATGCTCCGGGCCGAGGCGGCCCGGCTTCTGGCCGACCCACGAGCCGGGCGATTCGTCGACCGCTTCATCCACGAGGCCTGGCACCTCGACAAGTTCGACCAGGTGGCGATCGACAAGACGCGGTATCCCTTCTATGACGAGGAACTCGAGGCGGAGATCAAGGAGCAATTTCGCCGGACGGTGCATGGGGCCCTCGGCCTCGACGGTCCGTCCGACGTCCGCAGCCTGATCGATGCCGACCAGCTCTGGCTCACGCCCCGGCTGGCGAAACTCGCCCGGGCCGAGGGCTACGCGGGCACCGGCGAGTTCGTGAAGGTAACGCTGCCGGAGACGAGCCCGCTCGGCGGCATCCTCACGCAGCCGCGGATCATGAAGATGAACTCCGACGGCGCCGATTCCCACCCCGTCCGCCGCGGCACCTGGGTGCTCGAGCGGATCCTTTTCGATCCGCCGCCGCCCCCGCCGAAGGTGACGCCGCTGGAGGAACAGGGGATCATCGAGGGGGCGTCGCTGCGGGAGCGGATCGCCCAGCATGCGCAGTCGAGCGGATCCTGCATCGCCTGCCACCGGCGGATCGATCCGTTCGGTCTGGCGTTCGAAAACTTCGATGCTGCCGGCGGCTGGCGGGATGCCGTGCCGGCCGGCGACACGAAGGAGACGGTGAACATCGAAAGCCGGCTCCCCGACGGCACCGTGATCGCGAGCGTCGCCGATCTGAAAAAGTACATCCTCGAGCGGCGGCTCGACGCCTTCACCCGCGGCTTTGTCGAAAGCCTCGTGCAGTATGCGATCGGCCGACGGCTCGATCTGGCCGACGAGCGGTCGGTCGAGCAGGCGTCCCGGGCGTTCATCGATGCGGGATACGACTTCAAGACCCTCGTGCAGGCGGTGGCGGCATCGGCGTCGTTCACCGGTCTGCCCGAATGACAAAGCCCGGTGACACCCGGGGGATCCGCACACCAAAAACTCAGAGGGCAGCATCATGCAGGTGATCAGTCGCAAGGCGTTTCTCGTGGGGTCGGGCGCGACGCTTGCGCTGCCGTTTTTTGCGTCGCTCGAGAAACTCGGCGCCGCCGGGCCCGATCCTGCCGAGCGGAAAAAGCGGTTTTGTGCGATCTTTTTTCCGTTCGGTGTGTCGCTGCCGCCGCGGCTCACCGACCCGAAAAACCCCGAGAGCAAAAACCCTGACTACGACAACTTCAATTGGTTTCCCGACGGCGATGGCGGCCGTGACTACCGGCTGAGCAAGACGCTCGAACCACTCGAGCCTTTCAAGCAGGATCTGACCGTCTTCTCCGGCCTCTCCCATCCGCACTACCGCGTGATCGGCACGGGCCACCGCAACGGCGGGCTGTTTTTAAACGGCGCCAATATCGTCAAGGGGTCGGCCAACTTCGTGAGCGTCGATCAATTGATCGCCTCGCACATGGAGGGGGAAACGCGGTTCCCCTCGCTCGTGCTTTCCTCGGGCGGCGGCGTGGGCGTGCCGCTCATGGCACAGACCATCTCCGTCGATCGCCACGGCAAATTCGTGCCGGCCCTCTCCGAGCCGCGACAGATCTTCAACCGTCTCTTCGGCGTCGAAGAGGGGGGTGCGGCCGCCCTGCGGCCACGGCGGAGCGTGCTCGACGTCACCATGGAGAGTGCGCAGAGCCTGATCCATCGGCTCAACCCGGAGGACCAGCGGGCCTTCGACGACTACCGCCAGTCGATCCGCGAACTCGAGCATGACCTCGACCGGGCCGAGCAGTGGGCGAATGTACCGCGGCCCGAGATCGATCCCACCGCCGTCGTGCAGGACGGCTTCCCGAAACAAGGGCCGCAGAGCTACCTCGACTCGATGTTCGAACTGATGTATCTCGCGCTCAAGACCGACTCGACCCGCGTGGTCACCTACCAGATCGCTTGCGAGGGCACCTGCATCGGCGACTCCTTCCCCACCGCCATCGGGCTGACGAACACCCACCACAACCTCAGCCACGGCAATCGCAGCCCCGGGGGCTACGAGCGGTGGGCGAAGTACGACCGCTTCCTGGTCGAGCAGTTCCAGAAGTTTCTGACGAAGCTGGCGGCCACACCCGACGGCGACGGCACGCTTCTCGACACGACGGCCTGCCTCTTCGGGTCGGGTACGAGCGACACCCATATCCACAAGAATTATCCGCTCGTGCTCGCCGGCGGAGCGAAACTCGGCCTCAGGCACGGTCAGTATTTCAAATACCGCGAAGAGCGGCCGATGAACGACCTGCTCCTCACGCTCGCTCAGCGGTTCGGGATCGAAACGCCGTCGTTCGGCGACAGCATCGGCCCAATCTCAGAACTTGCGTGAACCGTCAAAAACCGGCTCATTGCAGCCGCCCGAAGCCGCCACGGATCTTTTCGTCGACTTTCTCGGGTCAGGCTGCGGCTTCCACGAGTGATCCATCGCACCACACCCGCACGCCAGATCGGTGCGCAAACTGAATTGACTCCGGCGGGATGGCCCCGCATGCCACAAGCGGAATGGCAGCAAGCCCCGCCTTGCGGAGAATCGTGGCCCGGCGTTCAGCGCGGACGATGTCTTTCATATCGGCGGTCGAAGAAACCTCGACGACGACATACGTCTCCACGCCGTCCACAAGCCCCTTGGCAACGATATCGGCCCGGAGGAAATCATCGATTTCGTCCGTCGTCACGTGGGGCTCGATCGCATCGAGCAGCACGTCATTCCCGACCACTTTGCCCCGCCGCAGAAACCGACCCAGATAGGAAGTGAGACGGTCACGAAACTGAAGCTCGAACGTGCGGCCGACAACCTCGTCGGTACGGATCGAAAGCCGCTGCGTCACCTCGGCCAGTCTCCCGACCTGCTGCTCAGTGCGGGCCTGGGCCTGGGCAAGCTCATTCATCCGCACTTCCGTGCGGGATTGAGCCTGGGCGAGCTCCTTCATCTGCACTTCCGTGCGGGATTGAGCCTGGGCAAGTTCGTCCATCCGCACTTCCGTGCGGGCCTGGGCCTGGGCAAGCTCCTTCATCTGCACTTCCGTGCGGGATTGGGCAGCAGCGAGTTGAGCTTGGCCGTCAGCAAGCTCACCGACCTTTACTTCGGTCCGGGCCTGGGCCTCGGCTAGCCTGGTAATCGCTCCGTCGAGCCGGGAGACGTTTGCGTCGATCGACTCGCGGAGAATCCGGAAATCCTCCTTGGTGACCGTGTCCCGGAGTTCCTCGAACATCGCGCCGAGCGTCTGCGCGAGGGATTTGGCGGCCGCATCGCCAAGCGTCGCCTTAAAGTCTTCGTAGATCCGATAGGTGTTCACGGGAAGAGAGTGTACAGGCGTATAAAGATGGCGTCAAGTGTCGTCACAGGCTCACTCCACCGGCAGTCCGGAACGTTGGTCGAACACGCGGGTCTGGCCCTCGACCAGCCGCGTGACGCCCTGCCAGTGAATGGGCCGATCGCCAGAATCGCTCCGCACGAAGGCCGCCGGGGGAATCGCCGGCTGGCCAGACAGCAGGCGGCGGCGGTGCTCGGCGACTTCCTCGGCCGTGAGGGCAAAGTCATACAGGCTCAGTTCGTCGATCGAGCCAGTGAAGTTTTCGGCTCCCCGACTGCTGCCGATGAAGGCAGGCTCAGGCCCGCCGCTCACGATCAGGCTGCCGGCAGCATAGGTGTGCGTAAATCGCAGCGAGCCATCGATGAAGATCGCCTTCATTCCGGTGAAGCTGTCGAAGGTGGCCACCACATGGTGCGGGCGTCCATCGGTCAGCTCGGCAAGCGTGGGCCGGCCGTCAACACCGTCGAGCGGCATGTCGAGCTCGTCGTAGCGTGGACCGCTAGCCCCGGGGGCCGTCACCTGCAGCCCGAAGGAGAGGCAGGGACCGGCCGCGACAGGCGGCACAGAAAAGCCGGCGTGTTTCGTGCGGTCGTTCTGAAACGAAAGCAGCACCCGGCTGTTGCCGTCTTCCTTCCGCCAGATTTCGTCGTAGTCGAAGGGCTCGCCGCTCCACTGCGGCGCGATGAACGCCTCGATCGAGATGCCGGTTGAAAACGAGAGGAGCCCCGCACCGACCTTGTCGCCCGTGCCTCCCTCGACACGAAGGAAGGCCCCGCTCGAGTTGTCGAAGAACGCAGCACCGCCCACCACGCCTGCAACGGGCCTCACCGCCGGCCCGGCGACGGCGGTGAGCGACTGGATGGCGTCGGTTGCCGTTTGCTCCTCGTCTTTGAGATCGTCGAACGACCAGTGGACCAGCGGCAGCCGCAGCCGCGACTGCACCTCCACCTCGCCGTCGAGCACGGTCACGGCAATGCGATCGCCATCAATCCGATCGACACGGAATTCCGTACCAAGATCGACGACCCGGAGGTTGGCGGCCTCCACCGAATACGACTGCTCGGGCGCGGTCACGCGGGCCCGCACGCCCCCCTCGAAGAGCGCCCCGGCATCCCCCGACATCAGCCCGAAGACGCTCGGGGCAGCGAGCTCGACATCGGCCCCCGCCACGGTTCGGAGACGACTCGATTGCCCTGCGGCCGACAGGGTGGTGCGGACGAGCGGCAAGCCCGCCGCCGCAGGCTGGATGAGCGTGCCGACGGCTTGGCTGGGCAGCTGGCGAGTGTCGTAGCTGCCGGCGGCTATTCCGACCGCGGCATCACGACCGGTGATCGTGAGCGCGACAATCGCGGCCGCCGCCAGCGCTGCGAGCCCTCCCCGCAGTAGATTGCCAGCCCATGAAACAGGCCGCTGCTCCGCCGCGAAGAGGTCGATTGGCGGCAACTGCATCGGTGGATGCACTCGCCCGGCCAGCCCCAACGCCAGCGGCGTGGCGGCAAGCTGGGCATGCAGCATCGCGCGATCGAGGTAGATCGATCGCTTCCCAGGATCAGCCGCGAGCAACGACTCCAACTGACTGGCTGTTGCAGCCGACGCGGTGCCATGCAGCATATCGGCCACGAGGCTATCAAAGTCGTCGGCGTGGCAGGGGAGGGGGGCCATGTTTATTGACCTTTGAAAAGTGCGGTTGACTCATTTCCATGCAAGCCCGTAGTGCAAGCGAGGGAGTCCGGGGCGGAGAACACATTTTCCCTCGCTTGCGATTCGGGCTTCTATGAGTCGATTATTCAATTGGCAGTAGGGGGTTGCGATCGGGATGTTTTCGTCGTTGGTGAAGTTCTCAACCGTTCTCAGTCGGGCGCGAGCCCGTCGGCCAGCGGAGGCAGATCGTCGCCAAGCGCGGCCAGCCGCCGCTCGACGCATTCTTCGAGCGCCTTGCGCATCACCTTGAGCGCCTTGTAGACGGCATGCACGCTGCGGCCCCAGGAGGCGGCGATCGTGCCAGCCGGCTCATTACCACCGTAAAACCGCCGGACGAGCTCCTGCTGCCGCGGCGGCAACTGCTCCACGCAGGCATCGAGAGCCCGCTGCCGGTCGGCGAGCGTCGGCCGGTCTGCCCCCTCCACGACCAGCCGCTCCGTCATCTCGTCGGCGAGCGTGACGAGAAACGCCTCGCTGAAAACATGCCGGTCGCGACGGCGGGTCCGCCAGTGGACGAGCACCTGGTGGCGGGCCACGCCGAGGGCCCAGGGCAAAAACGGCTTTTCCCGGTCAAACGTGGCAAAGCTCCGCCACATCACGAGGCTCGTCTTCTGGAACAGGTCGTCGGCATCGGCGGGGTCGGGCACGAGCGAGCGAATGAAGGCCTGGATCCGGGCCTGTTCGCGGGAATAAAGGCCCAAAAATGCCTCATAAACCTCGGCATCCGGTGGACTGCGGCGGGTGTTGGCGGCAGGGTCATTCATTGCTCGGCTCAAGAGACAATGTGCCGCCCGCCGGAAAAGTGATACCCGGTGGGGCCGCGTGTCATGCCGCAGGGTCGGCCAGCAGGCGGCCCCCCAGGCATACCCGCACGTTTTTCTTCTCCGCCAGCCGCAGCGTGCGATCCGAAATGCCGTCGCAGGCCACGAGAGCAATCGCCCGCAGCCCGGCTTTCCTGAAGAGCGCCGCCCAGCGGGCCGCCCGACGGACATCGTTGGAAACGGCCGTAAACGAGATCTCAGCCACGACAAAGGCCGGCTTGCCATCGATCAACCCCGCGGCAAAGGCGTCGGCCCGGGCGATGTCTTCCAGCTCCGACTCCTCGAGCGCAGCCTCCAGTTGATCGGCAATTTCCGGCAGGGTGACCGGCCGCGCCTGCTTGAGGAACCGCCACAGGAGGTTTGGCATCCGGTCCCGGAAGTCGATCTCCATTGCTCGGCCGACCGTCTTGTCGAGCCGATCCGCCTGCCGCTTCACCACTTTGATCAGGAGCTTGAGCTCGTGCTGGGTTTCCCGCTGGGCCTGGGCAAGTTCATCGAGTCGCTGCTCTGTCTGCTTCTGGGCTTGGGCCAATTCATCGAGTCGCTGCTCTGTCTGCTTCTGTGCCTGGGCCAGTTCCACAAGGGCAGAGTCGAGGCGGGAGACGTCGGCGTCAATCGATTCCCGCAGGCTGCGGAAATCTTCCTTCGTAACCGCGTCACGCAGCTCATCGAACATCGCCCCCAGCCGATGGGCGAGCGCCCGCGCCGCCGGTTCCCCGAGCGAATCTCGAAACTCTTCGTAGATTTGAAACGTGTTCATGACGGTGGACACAGGATACAAAACAACTATACGGATGTCAATGTGTTCCCGGCCTTTTCGGGGGCTGAACCCGGCGTGGCAGCAGCCGGGGTGATAATTTCGGCTGTCGCGCCATTTTCCGACGACGCATTATGGATCACCAGCCACCCAAACTGACCAGCGGGCCGTCGGAGGCATTTATTCGCGACCTCACGGCCCACCAGGCCCGTCTGCGGGGTCTCATCCGCTGCCTGCTTTTCGAGCCCAAGGACGTCGAAGACGTCTGGCAG
Source organism: uncultured Candidatus Kuenenia sp. (assembly GCA_964578555.1). Lineage (GTDB taxonomy): Bacteria > Planctomycetota > Planctomycetia > Pirellulales > UBA1268 > CACORA01. The sequence goes on along the minus strand of CAZODJ010000005.1, from coordinate 14,029 downwards.
GACACAAATGTGTTGCTCATCCAAAAGGCCGGCGAATTCCGACCCGGCACGGACTTCTGGGCCTGGTCGAGCGCAGTCGCCCGCTATCAGGTGCTCACGCACTGCAAGAAACTGAAGCGGAGCCGGGTGCTGTTTTCGAGCGCGACACTCGAATCGATCGCCGTTGACTTCGACGCGGTGCGTGAACGAGTGGACGCCCGCCAGGATGCCCTTCAGGCCTGTCTCGGCCAGCTCCCTTTTCCCCAGCGACAGTTGCTGGAACTGCGGTACGGCCCCAAGATCTCCGTCACCCAGATTGCCGAGCGGGTCAGCCGGCCGGTCGGCTCCGTGCGGCAGTCGCTCTATCGGATTCGCGCGGCCCTGCTGGCCTGCATCGAGCGGCGTCTGGCCGGGGAGGTGACAGCATGACCATCGATCACTCGCACGACTTCGCCGAACGAAAGAATCACTTTCTCGAAACGGTGAGCCGCGCACTCGATGAAGGTGACGCGGCCGATGCGGCGGAGAGCCGTCAGCAGATCGCCGATGCTGTGGCAACCGATCCTGAAGCCCGCGGGTGGTACATCGAGGCGATGCTCCTGGAGGCCGATCTGGCCGACGCCCATGCCGGCACCGGTGTTGGCGACGTGGTCGATCTCCTCGCGCATGCGCCGGGAGGTGACGGAAGACAGTGGCGGCGTTGGCGGTTGGCAGCCGCACTGACGATGGTCATCGCACTCCTTGGCGGCCTTGGCGGCACCGTCGCCTGGCAGGCTATTGCCAGCATGCAGCAGGCCGCCGCCCTCGGCCAGATCAGCAACACGCGGCTGGCGATGCTGCCTACTGGCGGCAACGCCGAGTCAGTCGCAGTCGGCCGACTGCTCGCCCGGGAGCGGCTCACACTCGATTCCGGCGGCATCGAGATCACGCTGCGCAGTGGCGGCGTGCTCGTGGTCGAAGGGCCGGCCGAACTCGACCTGCTGACTGACCATTCAGCCTTTCTCCATCGGGGCAGCATGGTGGTGCGGCAGCCGGACAGTGGCCGACAGTGCGTCGTGGAAACGCCGGCTGCCACGGTCACGATTGACCGTGGTGAATGCGGCATCGCTGTCACGGAGGCACTCGTGACCGAAGTCCAGAACTACACCGGCCACGCCTTCGTGAGCCGTGACATCGCCCGATTTCCACTCCGTCTCGATGCCGAGACGGCCGTGCGGATCGTGCCTGGCGATGCCCCCAGCGACGAGACGCTCGCCTTCGACGCGGGCCGCTTTCTGCGGCGGCTTCCCGCGTCGCCAGGCATGCCGCGACGGGCCACGCCGGGCACGGAGGGCTTCTATCGCTCGTTCGGTCGGCCGCAGGTCGAGGCGATGTCGGTCCCACGGACCAACGAACCGGTCGTGATCGATGGCCAACTCGATGAATGGCCGGCCGAGCCGGCGTTTCGGGCCGCCCGATCAGCCGATGGGTCAGGGCCCGAGTGGCTCGAAGGCTGGATGCTCTATGACGCAGCGGGGCTCTATGTCGCAGCCCGCGTCGGCGATCCGCACCCGCTTCGCAATGCGGTCGATCCTGAAACGCGTCTCGAAACGCTCTGGCACGGCGGTGCCCTGCAGCTCTTTCTCTCGCTCGATCGCGGCCTCGGCTGGCCGGCCGAGGGCAAGGCCCCCGCCTACTACAACTGCCGCCACATTCAGCCGCCGCTGGCTGAAGAGGTGAAGGCGACCAATCCGCGGCTACTCACGCTCTTCCTCTGGCACCACGCTCCGTCCGGCACCGATCGACTGGCCCTCAACTCCGCCCTCGGCACCGATGCCGCCGAGATCACGGACGGATTTACGGGCCGCTTCGTCCCGGCAGCGGATGGCCGTGGGTATGTGCTCGAGTATCGGATCTCGTGGGAGACGCTCGGCGTGGCCGATGACCCGCCGCAGCCGGGCGACCAGCTGGCAACCTGCTGGGAGCTGCACTTCAGCGATGAAACAGGCCGCCTCTGGCGTGACCAGATCATCGAGGTTCGCAACCCTGGCGAGCCGCCGGCCATCTATCCGTTTGAGAGCGCGGCCACCTGGGGCCGGGCTGAGTTTCAATAAGCTGCGCGATCTCTACGCGGCATTCGAGGAGATCTCATGCACGGACCCCTCCCGTTCCGTCGATGGATTCCGGTCGTGCTCCTCCTCCTGCGAGCGGGATGCTGCACCGCCGTTGAAGCGGCCGAGCCCGCAGCCCTCAGCGAAGACGATATTCGTTGGCGAGAAAAGATGGGCTGGAACCCTCAGGTCCATGACAGTCGGCGGTTTGACGAACTGCAGAGGATTCTCGCCCGCGGCTCCTATGCCTATTACCCATACACCAACGAGATCGAACTGCTCTTCGACTACGCCGAGATCATCAAGCCCCTCCCGGACACGATCCACGACCATCCAAACATGAAGCAGGCTGACGCCGAAGATCTGGTCAAGACGCTGCCCCCCGATCTTCCGAAGGAGCCGCCGGCGATGGTGACGCTGCGGGTGCGGCCAGCCGCCGGTGGCGAGCCCGTGTTCACGCAGGCCATCCCGCTCGACGCCGCCGGCCGGGGCTACGGCCTGTTTACTCTGCCGACGCTGGCCAGGGGCACCTACCGCGTGGAATATGACCTCGGCGGGGGCCGCGTGATCGGGTCCAACCGGCTTCTCACCCGCAGCTTTTTCGAGTTTGAGCACAACGATATCGGGAAGACCCACGAGGTCTTCGCCCCGTTCACGCCGGTCGAGGTCACCGGCCCCACCGTCTCGGTCGTCGAGCGCACGTACACGCTCAACCCGCAGGGGCTCTTCGCAAGCATGGTCGCCAAGGGCCGCGAGCTGCTGGCCGAACCGATGCAGTTGGTAGTCGAACTGGCTGACAACCGTCAGGTCGCCTGGAAACCGGCGGGACCCAGCGGGGGCGTGAGTGGCCGCGCGACCCATCCCGACACGGCCGTCTTCCAGACCGCGGCCTGGGGCGACGGCCTCGACCTCCGCAGCCGCATCACGGTCGAAGAGGACGGCTGCGCGAAGGTGGAGATGAACCTGGGGCCGACGGCGAGCGATGGAAAAGGCGTGGCGATCAAGCGGGCCTGGCTGCGCATGGCCGTGAAGGAATCGGAGTCGCCGCTCTGTCACATGGTTGGCATGAACTCCATGCGGCACAACTACGCCGGCCAGGTGCCCCGCGGCGGCAGAATCACCTGGATCAACCAGCCGTGGCGTCCGGCCCGATTCGAGGTCGAGCCCTTTGTCGGGAAAGCGCCCGCGGAATACGAGGTGTGGGACGGCCGGCAGCTGATGCACTGGGGCAATGAGTTTTGGAATTTCGCTCCGTATGTCTGGCTCGGGGCGGAGGAGCGCGGGATCGCGTGGTTTGGTGACCATACCGCCGGCTACGAAACCGACGGCCAGCGCGGCATCCAGCGGCTGCGGATCGAACCGGGCAAGGTCGTGCTGCATGTCGAGTTGATCCAGCAGCCGGTGATGCTCGACGCGGCGCGGACGTTTGTATTCGGCCTGCAGGGCAGCCCCACCAAGCCGATGATGGACGGCTGGCGAGGCTATGCGGTGCCCGGTGGCGGCGGCATGCAGGTGGTGGTGTGGGGGGGCTACAACTGTTCCTCCCACTACCCCGACCCGAAAGACTGGCGGATCGTGGAGAAGATCGTGTCGGCTCGCGATCCGGAGGTGAACAAGAATGTCTGGCAGGGAGAATTCAAGGCGTTTTTCGAGCAGCTCGACACGCAGCGGCAGTTTCCTGAACTGACGGTGCTCGGCCATGAGAGCTGGCTCAAGAGTGTGCTTGGCTTTGCCTCCCGCTCACGGGTTCACCGCAACGGCATCACCGTCTACTACGAGGAGTTTCAGACCAACGGCACTCATCCGGAAAGCGTCGAGTACATGGACGAATGGGATCTCGGCAGCTGGTGCCGGTTTCGCAAGTTCAACTACGACGGGAAGCCCTATCCCGATAGCCGTGGGTGGGGGCCCGAGGCCCGCACCGCCAATCAGGAGAGCTGGCGAGACTTCGCGGTCTATTACGCGGACGAATGGATGAAGCGGGGCGTCGGCATCTATTACGACAACACGATGCCGCACACCGATCGCAACCGTTTCACCCTGCGACAGGAGCGGCCAGGTCTCGACTGGCAGAGCAGCCTCTGGGGGCATCGCGAGTATTTCCGCCGGGTCTGGAAGCGAAGCCGCGAATTGATGGCCAAGGGCCTCACGCCGATCGATCCCTACGACCCGGCCGACCCGCGGCCGATGCGGCTGCACATCGTCGGCCACGTCACAAACTGTCAGGTGATCCCGTTCACGACCTGGTGGGACGCGACGCTCGGTGTCGAGTCACCCGGGCAGTGGCTGCCCGACACGATTCCGACATGGTCGGCCGAGGAGCAGCAGCGGATCGAGAAGCGAGGGTTTCTTGTCTTGGGCGGCCCAAGCAAAGACAATCCCGGCCAGCCGCTCCCCTATCCCCGCGATTACCTACGGGCGATGGAAATGGGCCGGATGGCGGGGCTGATTTCCCACTCACGGCATTCGCTGCGGAGCGACGATGCCTTCGGCGGGCTGGGGGTCGGCTATGGCTCCACCGACAAGCCGCCAGCCGATGTCGCGTATCATCGCCGCCTCTCCGACAAGGCGATGAACCTTGTCCACGAGATCCGCGGCGGGGCGGGCGGCTACGACCATGACGCGATCCGCACAATGGAAGCCGCCTTTGCCCGGTTTGGTTATGGCACGCCCGAGACACGGGTTCACAACTACTGGGACGAAAAGCCATTTCTGCGGGTGGCCAATCCACAGATCGCCTGGATCGCACTGGAGCAAGCCGCGGCGGGGCCGGGCGCGCCGGTGCTTGTTTTGCTGCAGAGTTATTCCGCCGAGGCCTGCTCAACCACGCTCGATCTGCCACCGGGGACGGCGATGCTCGATCTGTTCACGCGACAGCTGGCGGCGGCCGATGAGCCGCTCTTGTTCGCGGCCGACTACGGCACGCGGCTTGTCCTGCTCGGCGACCGCAGCCGGCTTGTGCCGCTGGCGTGGGGCGAGGGCGTCACGCTGCGGGGTGACTTTGAACTCGGGCTCCCACCGGGCTGGAAGAGCCAGGGGGAGGCGGCGCCGAAGATCGTTACCGATCCAGAAGACTCGGCCAATCACGTGCTGCGCGTCACGCCAGGCCATCCATCGCAAAATGTGGTGAGCGGCACAACGGCCGGTGATTACGGGCTCAGCCTCCGCTTCCGGCTGCCGCCGCTGACCTCGAAGCCGCCGTATCCGCAGTTCTACGGCGTTTTGCAAATGCTGCATCGTCAGGTCGGCAACTGGCCCAAGCAGAACGGCCAGACCCTGCAACTGGGCATTCAAAACGGCAAGGATGGCAAGCCGGCGCTCGCGCTCACCTATGCGACGCGGCGGGAGGGAGAGATCGTGCCGTTCACCACGGTCTCGATCGATCGGCTCACCGAGACCGGCCGGCTCGTGCCGCTCGACACCGAGTGGCACACGCTCTCGCTCAAGGTCGTGGGCACACAGCACACGGTCGCCATCGACGATGTCGAACTCTTCAGCGGCGAGACCGACGTCACCGACGGGGGCGGCCTCGTGATCGGCCCCGGCTGGGGCGACTGGTCACCGGGCTTCATCGACATCGACGAGCTCGTCGTGAAGAAATAAGGCCTCGTGCAAACACCATCGCGGCTGCAGCCACCGCATCTGGCCGGAGCAAGCCCGTCATCGACGGCGCGAGATCAATCGTCGATCGGATTCACGACTGCCGTGAATCCGGCGGTCCGGAAGTCCATGACGTTCCGCGTGTAAAACTCGGTGACTCCATTCCTTCGCAAGGTTACGGCGAGGACGAGGTCGTACGTTCGCCGTCGCGGAAACTCCGGGGTGGCCAGGCTGGCGTGGATCGTCGGCCATGACCGCAGTTCGTAGCAACAGAATGAAAACCCCGACTCGTCGCGGAGAAAGGCCACCGTTCGGGCGGCCTCCGCCGCTGACAAAGGCTTGGCGAAGACACCCGGATGCCGCAGGCCTGCGTACATCTCGAAGAGAACCTGGTCGGCCAGCATCCACTCGGCCGGCGAACGCAGGGCTTCGTTCATGAGCCTGATCGCAGCTTCATGCTCGCGACAATCCTTGTCGGCGGCATACAGCAGAATATTGGTGTCGAGGCTCTTCATGTCAGCGAGTCGGCCGCGAGTCAAGGCGGCCTGTTGGCCGCACCTCGTCATCCAAACCGTGGAGCACGTCCTTCAGTCGATCGGCATCCACGAGCACACCTCCGCCATGAAACGTGGGAAATCGTGCGGCCCGCTTCGGCGGTAGCGCCGGGACCTGCTCGAGGAGGCGGTCAACGGCCCGCCGCACCAGTTCGCTGACGGGGCGGTCCTGCTGTCGGGCAATAGCCCGGAGCCGTTCCATCACAGGATCCGGAAAAAGGATCTGAATCTTTTGCATGTATCCATGCTATAGACATGACACACCTGGGTCAAAGGTGTTCATGCCCTCGGCTCGCGACCGGGGCGGACAGTTCACGGCTTCGCGGCCTGCTCAGTGGCTGGGCCGTAGAGACCCCGCTCGCGTTCCTTGATCGACCTGATTCGCCACTCCGGTGGCGGCTTGACTCTCAGCCAGCCGCCTGTCTGCGAGCCGATCCGGACAAACCGCCCCGGCTTCGGTCAACTGTGCAGAAGACTCAGCAGATTGTCCCGAGTGATCATCGTCGCGTCTTGGGGGCGTTCCAGGAACGGGCCGACGTCGTCGAGAAGAGCCTTGATGTCCATCGCCGCCAGCCGATCCCTCACCTCCTCCCGCCAGCGCCGGGCATCGGTCCGACCGGCTCCCTGCGTCTGATCCAACGCGTTTTGCAGCAGCGTCAAATTTGGCGTCAGGGGCGGCCGCTGCGACAGGTACCAAACGAGGTCGTACCAATCGCGGCCTTTGGCATAACGGCGGGTCAACAGGGCATGCAGTTTCCCGGCCATCAACGAGGGCGGATCGTAATACTGGAGCAGAAACGAAAGATGGCGAGTCACGATCTGGCGGTCGCAACGGCCGCCTTCAGGAGGGCGGGTGTCCACCTCCACCTTGATCGCGAGCTTCTCGTCTGCCAGGGGAGATAGACCCGCATCATGCAGGAGGCCGCGGAGGCGAACCCACCCGGTGTGAACGGTCTTGCGGTCGTTCCAGGTCACCTCCGGCGTAAATCCAGCCAGGGCGAGATCCCGCTTCACCTTGGCCATCCAGGCTTGCCCCGCGTAGCCATCCGGAGACACGAGTGAAAAATCAAGGTCTTCGGAAAACCGGGGCAGGCCGTGCAGAAACCGCAGGGCCGTGCCGCCCACGAAAGCGACGCACCGGAATGCCTCCGCCTCATGGAACGATCGCAGCACGAGCGCCTGCAGGTATTCCCGCAAGGTGTTCAGCGCCTGTCCGCGATTCGCGGCGGCCCGGGCCAGGGCGAGGGCCTGCTCCTTCATAGGATCAGTTCTCCAGCATCGCACTCCAGCGCGAGCCGCAGCCAGCGGCGGACTGCCCGATCGAGTCGGGGCCGTTTGAATCGGGCGGCGTATTCCTGTAGGCGTCGGGAATCCACGGCGGCCAGGTTTTGATACCGCATTTCGGCGAGGCGGTCGTCGGTCCACTCGCCGGCCGCAAGATGCCAATGATCGAGCAGGGCCTTTTCCGGCCGGGCCACCAGGATCGTGCCGCTGCCGTAGACCACCTGCTCGTATCCAAAAAAACATGGCTGCTTGATGTGCCGGTACTCGAACGCCCCGCAGGCATTGTCGAACCGCGCCGGCTGCCGCGTCGTGACGCTGGTGTGAACCACGACGCGTTCGGGGATCATGTCGTGGAAGCCCAAGGCCCACAGTCCGCTCAGATAAGACGGCCGGCACAGATGCTGGGCGAGCAGCGCCGGATCGAGCGGCGTCTTGCGGCCGCGATCCGCGAGCGTGTAGACGCCGCGGCGGAGGGGAATCACTTTCCCTCGCGTCACCCAGCGCGAAAGCTGCAACAGGATTGCCGGCCGGCGATCCGGAAACGCCTGGACCAAAAGAGGCAGGTCAAAGCAGACCAAACCGCTCACGACATCAACAAGCTGGTCATATTTCATGTTCTTTTTTCATATGCGTTGAATATCATAGACGATAATCAACGCGAATGCAAAAGGCCGGTTGAGAACGGTGGCAGACGGTCGCCGAGAACGGGAGCGGGTTTCCCCAAATAGCCCCCCGGTGGAAACCGGAAGATCAATGCGGGGGCCCACCAGACCGTCCCCGGGCTACCACCCGGGGCCCGGTGCGGTGCAGGCCGCTCCCGTCGGGCGTGATTACGATGTCTGAGGATGTCAGGCCCGAGGCGGCCGCGTCGAGGCCGAATCTCGCCGCACGGTTCTCGGACAGCCTACCGCGTCTCGGCCGTCCGGTAGAGAGCTGAATCCGAAGAGAGCAGCGCCGTGACGAGTGCCCGCATGCTGCCGCCCGAGGCGACGAACGCGGCGTCGGCCTCCCGCAGTGTGAGCGCGTCTCGCAGCGTCTCGTTGCGGCCCAGAAAGTAGCGGAACGCATACCGAACGAACACCTGCCGGGCCCGCTTCGACTCGGCCAGCCGCCGGATCAGCTCGAGCGGGCCGGCCACGGACCCAGCCACCTCGGCGTCGTCGATCCCCACCACGGCTCCGCTGGAATCGACCGGCTCCCCGAGTTCCCGAAGCCGGTGGCGGCCGAAATGATCGTAGACCTCGAACGGCATGCCGAGCTGGTTCATCTGCCGATGGCAGTTCCAGCAGGAGGCCTGGTCGGTGACCACGGCGAATCGCTCGCGGAGCGTCTTGGCCGGGTCTTCCGGCACCACGGCGCACACCGTCACCGGCACGTCGGGCACGGTGCCGCCGAGGAGGTGTTCCAGGATCCACTTGCCCCGCCGCACCGGATCGTTGTCGAAGTTGCCCGAGTGGGCCACCAGCCATGCCGGCTGCGTGAGCACTCCCGCCCGTTCGTCTGCCGCGAGCCGGTAGGGCCCGTTGACCTTTCCGATCTCCCCCCGCCATTTGAAGTCGGCGGGGAGATTATAGATGGTGTGCGTCGGCGGCCCCTCATGACTTCGCCAGGGCGACCGCAGCCAGGCCTCGTCGGTCGTGAGCAGCCGCCGGAGCACGTCCCTGTCGGCCGCCACGATTTCGCGAATCAATCGCTCCGTTTCGATGACGAGGGCCGGGGCCGCAAACGCCACGCCCACCGGCACCTCCTTGAACACGTCCTGCGCCTTGCGATAGCCAAAATATTCATCGAAGAACCGCAGCACCTGCGGCTGGGGCCAGCCCTCGGCAAGCACCTGCTGCACCAGCCCCGCCACGGCATCGCGGTCGGCAAGTTCTTGGGTAACGTCGGCACGGGCACGCGCGAGCGGCTCGGGCGATCGATCACCGCCGGCCAGCGTCTGCCGCAGGGCCTCGATGATCTCGGTCTTGGTGAGCCGGCGACGGCCATGCTCGTCGAGCGGGCCGGCCCCAAGCTCGAGGCGAAACACGGCCTCCGGCATCAGCAGCGGCGCGGCAACTACCGCCCGCGCCGCCGCCATCCGCCCGTGGACCGCAGACACGCGGTCATACAGCCCGCGGAGCCGCTCCTGCTCGTCGGGCGTGGCATCACGATCGAGTGATCGGCGAAAGGCCTCATTGAGGGCCTTGGCGAATTCCTCGGCCGAGACGGTCGCGGTCTCGTCGATGAGCGACGGGGCAAAAAACAGCGACTGTTTTCCAGGCACGCGTTTGCCATCGCGACGGTCGAAGCTCGTCCAGGCCTCGGCGAGCCGCTGGGCATTTTCGAGCACGATCTCGGCGGCAGGCTCATCGACGAGATAGATCGCGGCGTAGTCGGAGATCTGCTGGCCGGGGAGCAATGAAAAGGGCTGCAAGCCCCCGGAATTCCGGGCGGCATACACCTCCGGCCGCCGCCGCCAGACGCGGATGAGCGTGGCCGGTGCTGGATCGGCCGGGCCGGCGAACAGGGGCTCATGCGGCACATAGTTGCCGTAGTTCGGCCAGTCGAGCTTGTTCTCGACATGCACGCCCGCCCCCCGCAGCGAACCGGCGATCCACTCGATGAGCTGCTCCCGCTCGGCGGCTGTGAGCGGCGTCGTGGCATCCTCGGGCGGCATCAGGCCCAGCTGCACCTGCTCATGGAGCCGGCCCCACATGTCGGCCGGAAGGTCCGCAAAGCCGGTCACACCGGCGAGCGACACGCCCCCTTCCTCCGCACCGTCGGCATGGCATTCGCCGCACGAGCGGGCAAGGATCGGCCCCGGCAGAAAGCCCCCCTCGCCGCGGGCAGGTCCGGGCGAAACGGCGGCCCCCATCATGATCAGGAGGATCGCCCGCGCCGCGGCCGGCGCTGCGAATCGAAATACTGCCTCGGTGCCCCGCGTCGCAGCGGCCCAGAGCGCGGAAATCATGGAGATCGCAGACGCTGTCATCTGCCTGCCTCCGCGACGGCCTCGTCCGGCCCGACCGGCCGGAGCACGAACCGCATGCCGATCGCGTTCTCGGCGATCTTCGTCCAGCCTCGAAACGCCGAGCGGCACGACGCCGGCAGGCTCAGCCAACTGCCCCCCTTGCAGACGCGGCCCCAGACATGCGTCTCGTCGGCCTTTTCCGGAGGTGGCCGGATGGCGTCATAGAGCGTGCGCGTGCACTCGGCCACGTTGCCATGCACGTCGTGCAGCCCCCAGGGGTTGGGGAGGTAACTGCCGACGACCGCCATCTCCGCCACGCCGTCGCTCCACTCCGCGTGGGCATAGGTGAAGAGACCGGTCTGCCGGTCGGAGAAATAGGTGGGCTCTTTGCTCTTCGCAGGATACGACTTGGCGAACTCGCCGAACGAAAGGCTCTCGCGGAGCGTGCGGTCGGCAAAGTTGCCGTGCCGCACGAGGTCGGACGGGTCGGCGCCGAACGAGTACGCCGTGAGCGTGCCCGCGCGGGCCGCATACTCCCACTCAGCCTCCGTCGGCAGGTCATACCTCCAGCCGTCAGGAGCCGTCGCGTTGAGCCGGGCAAGCATGTCGGCTGAGACTTTTTCTTCGCAGCGGTTGAGCGGCTGGAGTTTGTGATCCCCCGTGGAGAGATAGGCGCCACCGCGGAGCATAAACAGTTCCCGACGGGTAATCTCGTATTTGCCAACCCAGAAGCCGGCAGGGAATTCGGTCTCCACACGAGTCTCGTCGTCGTCGCGACCGGGCTCGTCGTCCGGACTGCCCACCGCGATCCGGCCGGGGGGGCACCAGCAGAAGACCATCCCCCAGGGATTCACCCACTCATCGCCGGCCGCTCGGCCGGGCTGGAATGCCTCGGCCGCCGCGACCGGCCGCGAGGCTGGCTGCTGCAGTGGCAACAGCGCTCCCGCGGGCAGCGTCGACACCTTCGTAGGGGCGAGCGTTTCGAGCACATCGTCGAGCGGCCGCCCCGAGTCGAGGGCGGCGGCAAACCGCTCCGCCAGCGGCGACGGTCTGGCGGGGCTTTCGCCCGGAGTCGCTTCCGTGAGCTCGCCGAAGGGGGCCGAATAGATCACGAGCGACTCGGCAGGAAGGCCCATCGGCGGGATCAGCCCCCGCGGGCCATCGGGCCTTTGCCCCGGTCGCTGATGGCAGGCGTCGAGGATAAAGATGGTGCGGCCCGCCCCACTCGTGGGAGTGTGCTCGGGCGGCCGGTGTTCGGCCACGAAATAGTTGAGCAGGGCCCGCAGCGATGTCTTCCATGGGTTGTCGTCGATCGCCAGCAGGAGCGTGTCGGCGTCGGGCTTCCCGATCGTGCCGTGCGGCAGGGCATGCCCGGAGTACCAGACGAGTGCCGTGCCCTGCGTCGGGATCGTGCGGGCGAAGCGGATGATCGTCTGTTCGAGCGACGGGGCGTCGAGATCTGTGGCCCGCGTGACCGTAAATCCCCTCCGTTCGAGCGCGTCGCCGACCAGCCGCACGTCGTGAGGTGGGCTCGCGAGTGGTGCCTTGGTATAGGCCGCGTTGCCGATCACGAGCGCATGCCGATATTCGGCGACGGCCGGCGGGGTCACCCAGACCGCCATGACCAGCATCGCCAGCACGGCGGCAGGGCGGCTCATGCCAGGATCTCCGTGAAGGGCTGCTTTTGATCGAGCCCCTGCTGCTGGAGCAGGCGATCCATCATGCCAAAGTGATTGACCGGCGCACCAGAGGCATGCAGCAGCGCGGTGAAGAACTGGGCCACGGTGACATGCCCCGGCATCGCATACCCGGGCACGTTGAGAAACCGATCGCCCGCCGCAAGCCGCCCGCCGAGGTTGCCGACGAGCACCATCGGCCACTCATAGCACTTCGAATGGTGGAGTTCCGCGCTGTCGCTGAGGTAGACGATCAGCGTGTTGTCCATCACGGTGCCATCCCCCTCCGGCACCGCCTCCAGTTGGGCGACGAGGCTGGCGATGAGGCCCATGTTGTATTGCCGGATCTTGACCATCATCTCGGCCGCGCCCGCCACCTGGTTGTGGCCGATGGCATGGTTGTCGATCGTGATGCCCAGCCCCTTCCAGGTCGGGTAGCTGCCCGCCCCGGAGCAGATCGTGACGGTGTTGGTGAGGCCGATGAGGAGGGCCGTCGCCGCCACTTCCACGTGGGCCTCGAGCCGCTTGGTTTCAAGGTCGCTCCCGTAGAGCTCGCCGCGCCGCGGGGGGATCCGCCCCGGATCGATGTCGCCGAGCCGGGCCCGGCGCTGCTTGATCGCGGCAAACGCATCGGCATACCGTTCGATCTTCTCGGCCTCGGGCAGCGGCAGGTGTCGCTGCAGCGCGGCCAGGTCGCCGGCGATGAAGTCGAGGAGCATCGCCTGCGACCCGAGGGCGGCCGCGGTATTGCCCGCCATGATCCGGCCGAACAGCATGTCGTAGGCCAGCGCCGGATCCTGGTAGTGCGGAACCTTCGTGTTCGGCCCCGAGGCCGAACAACTGGTAAAGATCGGCGGCGCGGCCGATCCGGGATTGTCCTTCACGCCGAGGGCGACGTGCTGGTGGATGGCCGGCGCCGTGCGGGAGAGGGCTGCGTCGATCGTGATGTCTTTGGCGCCGGCATTGGCCGGATAGCAGCCAAGCGTGCCAAAGCCGTTGCCGTGACCTCCGCCGCATACGCGTCCGGAGAGTCCCTGCAGGATCGTCACCCGCCTGAGATGCGGTGCGAGCGGAGCGAGCGGCTCGGGCAGGCTCACGCCCGGGGCCGACAACGGCCGGTCGATCAACGCCGTGGCGCCGTTCATCCCGCCCGTGGCTCCGAGCGCGGAGCCAGAATTTTGGGCGGGATGCTTCACCTCCACGCGGTCGATGCCGACGGGCTGGAGGTGTGTGGCCGGCACGCCGTTGCCCTCGATGAAGAAGACGAACCGCTGCGGCCTGCCGCCCCGCGCCTCCGCCTCGGCTCGGGCGACGAGCGGAGCGAGGTAGGGCGCGACGGCGGTCGCCGACAGGCATTCAAGCAGTGAACGTCGGGTCAGCAACATTGGATTACCTCCGACTCATCGCGGTCGCGGTCTGTGATTCATGGTTTCGCAGCTTGATTGGTCGCAGGACCGTAGAGAGCCCGTTCCCGCTCTTCGATCGACCTGATTCGCCATTCCGGTGGCGGCTTGCTTCTCGGCCAGCCGCCCGTCTGCGAGCCGATCCGGACAAACCGCCCCGGCCGAAATCCCTCCAGCAACACCGGCGTGGAGATGTCGAGTTCGATGCCGCTGCTGCCGGGGGGCGGATTTTCGCTCGTCCGCCGCTTCACGACCGATCCCCAGGCGAGATCATGATTCTGCCACCAGGTGCGGAGCGTCGGCTCCGCAGATGCGACGTTCACACCCGTGCTCATCCGGCCCGGCACGCCGCCGTTGTCGAAGAAGGCCTCGTAGAGCGCTGGATCGCAGCCCGCCAGCAGCGTCACGGTGAGTACGCCTTCGCTGCCCCCCTTATGATCGACCTTCTCGATCCGCGCCGGCAGCCAGTAGTGCTTGATCCGTCGCATGT
>CAZODJ010000004.1:40235-47764 GCA_964578555.1 uncultured Candidatus Kuenenia sp. | reverse complement strand
AGAGCACCAGCTCGACAAGCTGGGGGTCATAGGTTCGAGTCCTATATCGCCCACTCCCGAAAAGCCCGTTGCGTTCGCTGTTTTAGCGGGCGTTACGGGCTTTCGTCGTTGACGGGGGTTGGCCGCAGGGGCGAGTTGTCTCGACACCGGGTTCTCCAGGCCCCTTTCTTTATGATAGTCGCATGCCTCGGCGACCCTCTCGATACCGTTGCGAATGCACGATCAGCACAGCCCTCATGGCGATCGTCTTGCCACTCGTCATGATCGCCAGCGGCCGGGGCGACGATTGGCCGGCGTTTCTCGGGCCGCACGGGTCGGGCATTTCCTCCGAGACGGGATTGCTCGCCGAGTGGCCCGCCGGCGGGCCGCCTGTGTTGTGGAAGAAACGGGTCGGCGAAGGCTATGCGGCACCCGCGGTGATGGGCGATCGGCTCGTCTTCTTTCACCGCGAGGGCGACGAGGAAGTGGTCGAGTGCCTCGCCGCGAAGACGGGCACGACGCTCTGGCGACACACAGACCCCACCGATTTCCTCGACCCCTACGGATACAACGGTGGCCCCCGCGCCGCCCCCGTGCTCACGACCGACCGCTGCTTGATGTTCGGTGCCGAAGGACGGCTCACCTGCCTTGACCTCGCCACCGGAAAGCTGCACTGGCAACGGGAGACGGGCCGCGAGTTCGCTGTGCCGCCGGCTTTCTTCGGCGCCGGCTCCACACCCCTGATCGACGGTGACCAGGTGATCGTCATGGTCGGTGGCCATCCGCGGTCGGGCGTCGTCGCCTTCGACCTCGCCACCGGCAAGACCCGCTGGCAGAGCATCGGATTCGATGACTTTCCCGCCGCCCCCGGGCGGATTCAGCGGGATCGTCCACCGGAAAAACTCGCCAGCTATGCCTCGCCTGCCGTGGCCACGATCCATGGTGAGCAGCATCTGCTCTGCTTCATGCGACCGGGGCTCGTCTCGCTCGATCCCGCGACGGGACGAAAGCGTTTTGCATTCTGGTTTCGGTCGCCGCTGCACGATTCGGTCAATGCCGCCCAGCCGGTGGTCATCGGCAACCGCATCTTTCTTTCCGCTGCCTACGACACGGGCGCGGCGATGCTGGAGGTCGCTCCCGACGGCAGTTCGGCGACGGTCGCCTGGCAGGATGAACTCGCCATGCAAAACCATTGGTCGACGACGATCAGCCGTGATGATGTGCTCTACGGCTTCAGCGGCCGCCACGAGCAGGGCTCCGACTTTCGCTGTGTGCGGGCTCGTGACGGCGCGGTCGTATGGCGAACACCAGCCAACGAAAGCCCGACTTCCCGTGAGCCGTTCTACGGCCGCGGCTCCGCGATCTTCGCCGACGGTCGGTTCATCGTGCTGGGAGAGCGGGGCACGCTCGCCCTGGTGGAGGCCACACCCGAGCGGTTTCGCGAGATCAGCCGCGCGACGTTTCCCGAGCTGGACCACCCGTGCTGGACCGCCCCCGTGCTCGCCGATCGGCGACTCTTCATCACCGGCTGCCGGGCCGTGGCGGGAGCCAGCCGCCGCGACCGCGAGCAGTATCATCTGATCTGTCTCGATCTGACTGCTGAGTGACCGGCCGGCATCCCGAGGCACGCCATCTTCTTCCATGTCCCGTTTTCGCATCCCGTCTCCTCCACCCGGCCTGCCACGGCGACTTCGCCCTTGGTACATGGTGCTGGCGGCGATCGCCTCGGCCCTGGCCGCGGCTGTCTCGAGTTGTCCGCGGCACGACGCCGCCGGCCGGCCGTTGTGGCGGGTGGAAATGGTCAACGATGGCGACACCGTGACCTGCATTGATGAGGTGGGGCAGACGGTGAAGATTCGTCTGCAGGGCATCGATGCACCCGAGTTCGACCAGCCTCACGGTCGCTCGGCCCGCAACGCGCTCGACCAGAAACTCGCCACGCGCCGGGTGCGGGTGGCCGGGACCGCCCGCGATCAGCATGGTCGGTTGCTCGGCACGCTCTGGCTGGATGACCGCAACCTCAATCGCGAACTGGTGGCCGAGGGTCATGCCTGGGTGTTCGGTGGTTTCGCCCCCGATCCCGACCTCATCGATGCCGAGGAGGCGGCCCGGCAGGCCCGCCGCGGGCTGTGGGCGATCGACCATCCGGTTTCCCCGTCGCAGTGGCGGCAGGATCATCCCCGCCAACGGTGACGAGGCCACGCCGCAGGCTCCACTTCCGGCGCATGCGGCCGTCGTTTAGGGTGCAGTTCATGAGCGGCTCGCGGGAAATCGTCATCACGGGCGTCGGTATCGTCAGCCCGATTGGAATCGGGAGCGAGCCGTTTTGGGAGTCGCTTGTGACCGGCACCAGTGGAATCCGGCCCGTCGATCTCTTCGACGCCAGTTCACTGCGGGTGAAGTTCGGCGGCCAGATTCCCGATTTCGACCCGAAGCTTTACGTGCGGCCCCGCAAGAGCCTGAAAGTGATGAGCCGCGAGATCCAACTCGGCTTCGCCGCCGCCGACCTCGCCATGAAGGATGCCGGCATTGTCGAAGGGAGCCTCGACCCGGAACGGTTCGGCGTGGCCTTCGGCAACGACATGATCTACGCCGACCTCGAGGATCTCGAGACGACCTACCGCCGGTCACGTGTCGACGGGCAATTCGATTTCCAATCATGGTCGGAGGCGATCCACGAGGAGGTGCATCCGCTCTGGCTGCTGAAGCATCTTCCCAACATGACCGCCTCCCATATCGCCATCGCCCACGACGCCCGCGGTCCCAACAACTCGATCGTGCTCGGTGACGTGTCGAGCCTGCTGGCACTGGCCGAGGCGGCCAGCGTGATCGAGCGGGGCTGGGCCGACATCATGCTCGTCGGCGGCACCGGCTGCCGGCTGCACCCGACGGCACTGGTCGCCCGCGGCGACTCGCTCCTCTCGCACCGCGCCGACGATTGTGCCAAGGCCTGCCGACCGTTCGACCTCGATCGCGATGGCCTTGTCAACGGCGAGGGCGCCGGCACGATCGTGATCGAGTCGCGGGACCATGCCGAACGACGCGGGGCCGCGATCCGCTGCCGGCTGCTGGGCACCGCGGCCCGCTGCGAGCCGGCGACTCGGCAACGAAAGTTCACGGGCGAATCGCTGCGGCTGGCCCTGGAGGCGGTGCTCAGGGCTGCGGGCCTCGAGCCGGCGGATGTGGGCCACGTCAACGCCCACGGCGTGGGCACGGTCGAGATGGATCGGGCCGAGGCGGCGGCGATCGCCGGCGTGCTCGGCGACACACCGGTCACCGCGCCCAAGAGTTTTTTCGGTCACCTCGGGGCCGGCGGCGGCGTGGTCGAACTGGCCGCCAGCGTGCTTGGCCTGGAACGGGGGCTCGTGCCGGCAACGCTCAACTATGACACGCCCGATCCGCTCTGCCCGGTGAACGTCGTGCATGGTGAGCCGCTCGCTGGCCGGCCGGCGACAGCCATTTCTGTCAATCTCTGCTCGACGGGTCAGGCCGTCGCGGTCGCCATCGCGGGCTGACCTCACCAGCGACCCTCGCAGCCGAGTGCGAGCCCGTTCAAGAACATCTGTCCGCCCGGGTCGATCGGATCGGAACGGGTGTTGTCGAGGTTAAATTGCCGTGGTGCCGTGGCGACCCCGGCCACCCAAAGGAAATCCCAGCCCGCCTTGATGGCGAACCGGGGCGTGATCTGCCAGCCTGCGAAGAGCGAGAGATCGCCGACGAACCCCGCTGCAAACCGCGTGGCCGACTCCGCCTGGTCCAGCGTCGGCACCGCCGGCGCGATGCCTGTCGCCACCTGCTGCGTGGCGGCAAAGTTCATCGACGGGGTAGCCCGGCCGCGCAGTCCCCAGAAGAACAGCTCGTTGCGACTCACCAGTTCGCCGCCGACATTCAGCCCCCACAGCCAGTTCTGGGCATCCACGGCGTAGTCGCCTGACCGGTCTGGGGCGGCCGTGGCCAGTGAGAAGGAGTCATTGAGGTTGACCACCCGCGTGCCAATCAGCAGCGCCGACAGGAAGCCCCGCGGTGCCCGTCGCGTCCACGTGCCATTCGGGCTCATCACGAGCTGGTCGCGGCCGAGCCGCCGAGCCAGCCGAAAGTTGCCCTCGAGGCTGTTGAAGAGCGTGTGGTGGGTGGTTTCGTAGCTGGTGCCGATGAAGTACGGAGACGTCGGGTCGAGGGGCGTGATGATCACATCCCCAGGCAGCGCGTTGCGGCTGTCGCGTTGGAAAAACGAGAAGCCTCCGTAGTAGACCAGTTCAAGGCTGCGGTCGCGGTCGAGATGGTCACGCTCGAGCCAGTCGCCGATCGTGATTCGTGCCCCGGGGGCAAGATCGAAGGGAATCGGCGTCGTCGTGAACGCGTCGACGATCGCACCGGTCGTGGCATTGCGTTCCTCACCCACATTCCGCCGATCGATGCGGCTGCGGTCGAAAAACAAAACCTCCGCACCGCCATACCAGCCGTCACTGGAAAACCACTCGCCGGAACTCGCCACCTCGGGCAACTCGAGGAGCGGCATCTCTTCGAGTCGCATTTCAGCGGCGATCTCGGTGACCGCCGCCGGGGCGGGCAGCCGCTCGACGATGTCGGCACTGCCGTCGCCCCCCCACGACCGGCCGGAGAGAGCCAGCACGACGACCGCCGCGATCGCCCCCCCTGACCGCGATCGGCGTCCCGCATCCCGCTCCATGGTCACACGCCGCACACCAAGGCCGGCGAGCAGCGCCGCCGTCACACGCACCCCCTCGCGGGGGTGGTATAGGTTTCGTCATCCGCACTTTCGGTTCGACAGGAATTTTTGGTCGAATGTGGGAAAGCTTTCACAGGTTGCCCATCTTCGACAGTTCATGCCCACGGAGTTGCACCATGGCACACGGCCTCGCCTCTCTCATCGCCTGCGGCACCAAGCTCTGGCTCGACTCGGTCGATCCCGATCTCGTCCGTGTGAACCATGCCGCGGGGGCGACGGGAGCGACGAGCAACCCCGTGATCATCTCCGACCTGATCAAGACCGGCCGGTTCGATCACCGCATCGCCGATCTCGTCGCCGCCGGCCACGACGACCACGCGATCGCCTGGGCGCTCACCGATGAACTGGTCCGTCACGCGCAGGGCGTCTTTCACGATGTGTGGGCATCCTCCCGGGGCAACGACGGCTGGGTGAGCTTTGAGCTCGATCCGTTGCTCGAAGACGCCAGCAACGGCCTCACCGACGACGATCGTGTCGCCCGCTACGTCGAACTCGGCACGCACTGGTCGGCTAACCAGCCCAACCGGATGATCAAGGTGCCGGCCACACCAAGCGGCATCCGCGCGCTCGAGCCCCTCGCGGCGGCGGGCGTGCCGCTCAATGTCACGCTCATCTTCACGCTACGGCAGTACGAGGCGGCCCGCGACGCCGTGTGGCGCGGAGCCCGTCAGCGGCCGTCGCTCGATTCGTTCAAGAGCGTCTACAGCGTGTTCGTCTCGCGAATCGACGTCTACACCGAGAAGCATGTGCCGCAGCTCTCTCCGGCCGCGCAGGGAATGCTGGCAATCGTCAACGCGAAGCGGGCCTGGGCAGCCAACCGTGATTTCTGGGCTGCCAATCCAACGCCGCTCGAGCAGGAAATCGTCTTCGCCAGCACCGGCGTCAAGCAGACCGGGGTCGACCCGTGCCGCTACGTAGCGGCCCTCGCCGGCGACGACATCCAGACCAATCCCCCTGCCACGAACGAGGCGGCCGACGATCCGGCGCGGACGTTCACCCGGCAGGTCGACGTGATGCCGCCGGCGGCCGTGCTCACCGAGCTCGACGCCACAGTCGACATGCAGAAGCTGGAAGATGTGCTCATGACCGAGGGCATCGACAAGTTCGTCGGCCCGCAGCGGGCCTTGCTCGCGGTCATCGCCGCCAAGCGGGCCGGCTGACCGCCCCAACCGCTACAACCTGCCACCATTCCAGATCAGGCCACCGCCGTTTCGATACAAGAGGCATGAAACGGCATCATCTGCTGCTCGTGGGCCTGCTCCTGTTCTTCGCCGGCGTCCAGTTCCGGCTCGTGGAGTCGTTTACGCTCAGTGAGAAGTCGAGCCGGTTTGTCGCCGCGCAGGTGGGCCGCTCGGGCACGCCGCAGGCGGCGATATGGCAGAACACCCCGGGCCGCAAGGTGGTGCAGCCGCCCCGGTGGCTCGGCCTGGCCCTGATGTCGGTCGGCTCGGTGCTCGCCCTGAAGAGCCTCTCGATGCGGAAGCAGACCGGCTTCGGCGAGTAGGACTTGCTTGTTTCCCGTCTTCCTAGATCACGCCAGCACGTCCTGGATCACGTGCCCGTGGACGTCGGTAAGCCGCATGTCCCGGCCACTGAAGCGGTACGTGAGTCGCTCGTGATCGATGCCGAGCAGGTGCAACATGGTGGCATGGAGGTCGTGAATCATGAACTTCTTCTCCACGACTCGGTAGCCATAGTCGTCCGTGGCTCCGACGATCGTGCCTCCCTTCACCCCGCCGCCGGCCATCCACAGGGAGAATCCCTGCGGGTTGTGATCGCGGCCGTCCTTGCCCTGGGCGAACGGCGTGCGACCAAACTCGCCGCTCCAGACGACCAGCGTCGAGTCGAGCAGGCCGCGGGCCCGCAGGTCGCGGATCAACGCCGCGATCGGCTGGTCGACTGCCCGCGCATTGTTCTCGTGACCAGCCTTGAGATTGCCATGCTGGTCCCAACGGTCGCCGCCCACCTTGGGGCAGGTCAGTTCCACGAACCGCACTCCCCGCTCCACCATCCGCCGGGCGAGAAGGCACTCGGTGCCGAAGATCTGCGTCGGCTGGTAATCGCTCTCGAGGCCGTAGGCCCGCTTCGTCTCCACCGTCTCGTCGGCGATGTCGAGCAGGTTCGGCACCTCGGTCTGCATCCGATAGGCCAGCTCTTGATTCGCGATCGCGCTCTCGAGTGCGTCGGGAGCAACGCCGGCCGTCGCCAGACGTTCGGCAAAGCCACGGTCGAGCCGCCGGGCGAGATCGAGCTTGGCCACCTGGTGCGCCGGTGACCGCTCCTGCGGGTTCACGTTCGCCAAACCGACGGCAGTGGGCTTCACGATCGAGCCCTGATACGTGGCCGGGAGGAAGCCGTTGGTGAAGTTGTCGAGTCCGCCGGGCGGGATGAGACCGCCGTTGATCACCATGTAGCCGGGGAGGTCGTCGCTTTCACTCCCCAGGCCGTAGGTGGTCCACGCTCCCATGCTCGGCCGCCCCTGCAGACCGCTGCCCGTATGCAAAAAATAGTTGGCGTTGGTGTGCTCGGGAAACTCGCTCGTCATCGAGCGGACAATCGCCAGTTCATCGACGACCGAGCCGATGTGCGGAAAGAGATCGCTCACCGGAATACCGCTCTGGCCGTACCGCTGGAACTTCCACGGGCTCGGCAGCACGGTGCCCACGTTGTTGAACTGGGTGGCGTCGACCTTGAAGAGCGTGCTCGGATCCTTGCCGGCATCCTGCTCCAGCCGTGGCTTCGGATCGAAGCTGTCGACCTGTGAGACGCCGCCATCCATGTAGAGGAAGATCACGCTCGT
>CAZODJ010000004.1:35654-40135 GCA_964578555.1 uncultured Candidatus Kuenenia sp. | reverse complement strand
CGAAGCTGTCGACCTGTGAGACGCCGCCATCCATGTAGAGGAAGATCACGCTCGTGGCCTTGGCCGCATGATGGAGGGCGGGTAGCGCGCTCGTCGACGCAGCCCGCGCGGCTTCCCGGTGCAACAACGCCGCCGCCGCCACGCCGCCAAACCCGCAGCCAACCTGCCGCAGCAGGTCGCGCCGCGAGAGCGGCCGCGGGCGGAAGCGGCGGCAGTGATGGATGGGTCGCGACATCATGGCACAAAGATGAATTCTTTTGTGTTGATCAAGGCGTGGGCGAGGTCGGACCATGCGGGTTCGTATTGCGGATCAGTGGCGAAGTCGCCGCCGTGCCGCTTGGCCTGCTCCGCCAGGAATGCCAGGGCAACCGACTGTTCCTCGGCGGTCGGCTGCCGGGCAAAGGCCATCCGATACATGAGGTCGATTCGCTGCGCGGGCGAAACCGCCGAATCGGCCAGCGTCGCCTTGGCCCAGAGCGTCGCCTGTTCGGCGACGAACGGGTCGTTCATGAGCGTGAGCGCCTGGGCCGGAACGTTCGTGACATTGCGGCGGCCCATGGCCTGGAAGGGTACGGGCATGTCGAACGCCAGAAGAAAACTCGGCAGGAAGTTGCGGCGAATCTTGGTATAGAGGCTGCGGCGGCCGGCGCCGTCGAGCGGCCCAGCCTTGGGGCGGCCGCGCCCCTCATGAAAATCACTCAGAAACAGCTCGACGCTCGGACCACCGAGCGTGCGATCAAGCCGACCGCTCACCGCCAGGATCTTGTCGCGGACGGCCTCCCCTTCGAGCCTCCGTAGTGGATGGTGGTGCATCAGGAGATTGAGGGGATCCAGCTCCACGCCGCGGGCTGACGGAGTCGACGCCATCCGCCATGTGCTGGTCGTCACGATCTCCCGCACGAGTCGTTTGACGCTCCAGCCCTCGGCAATGAACCGCACGGCCAGCGTGTCGAGGAGGGCCTGGGCCAGTGGATCGGCCGCCGCTTCGCCGAGTTTGCCGAAGTTGTCGGTCGTGGGCACGAGGCCGCGGCCGAAGAGGTGGTGCCAGACGCGGTTGACGATCACGCGGCTGGTGAGCGGATTGGCCGGATCGAGCACGCGGTCGGCCAACTCCTTTCGCCCCGAGGAATGCCGTGGCCACTCCGGCTGAGCGGGACCGTCAATCGCCTCTAGAAACCGTCGCCGTGAGATCGCGCCCGGCCGGGCAGCCGAGCCCTTCAGGAGGACGAACTGGTCGATGCCGTTGCCATCGAGCAGTGCCGGGGCGGTGGCCGAGACGAGTTTCGCATCGGCCAGAATCGCAGCCCGCTCGGCCAGCGAGCGCTTCGCTTTGTCAAGAAGCGCGACGGCCGCCTCGGTCGTCCAGTCCAGATCGGCGGACGCGAGTCGTTCGTTCACGCGGACGGGTTCCGCCGAATCGACCCTGGTGGGCTGTTCGATCACCGCCACCGTCTCGGCCACGCCTGCCGCGCCGCTGATCGCGGCATATTCCACATGGACGACATGGCCGGCATCCCAGTCCTTGATGTCCCGCCGGAGATCCTGCTTGATCCACTCCCATTCGCCCTTGGTATCGACCGTCATCAGGTTGGGGCCATGCAGCGGTCCGCCTTGGAGGATCACATGGCTGTCGACAACCGTAAAGATCTGCAGATTGCCACGGACTCGATGCCAGAGCACACCCTCGGTCACGCGGCGTTTCGGCGTTCGCAGGACACGGCCGGCGCGATCGACATCGCCGAGCGGCTTGGAATCCCGCTCGCCCGTCGACTTCGTAGTCGCCCAGACCGCGTCCGACCGGGCATGTCCCAGGAGTTCGACGCGGATCGGGATCCGCCCCTCTTCGTTTGGGGTCACGATCGTCGGCTGACCGGCCGGCACCCACTCCCATGCTGCGGCGTCGGCGATGATCGGCGTCGCTGCATTCATCTTCGTGTAGTTCGCCAGCACTGTTTCACCCGCGGTGGCCGCGACATCGTTACTCGCAGCATCCGGCAGCACCGTCACGCCGGTCACGGTCTCGATCAGCGGGAGCAGTTCCCGATGCAACGTCGCGTCGATGGCGGCGAGGCGGGCCGCGATACCGCGGTTGTATTCGAGCGTCTCAAAGGGCACCTGTCGGTAACTGCTCGACATCACCATCCCGGCGATGGCGTAGTAGTCTTCGTCGGAGATGGCGTCGAACTTATGGTCGTGACAGCGGGCGCAGCCGAGGGCCAGCCCGAGAAACGCCTTGCCGAACGTGTCCACCCGGTTGTCGATCCGGTCAGCTTCGTCCTGGCGGATATCGACGGGGGCATGCACCTCTTCGCCGAGCAGCCAGAAACCGGTGCCGATCACCGATTCGTTCGCCCCACCGGCTGTGAGCCGCGGGCTGTTAACGAGATCGCCGGCGATCTGTTCCCGGACGAACTGGTCGTAGGGCAAATCGGCGTTGAAGGCCCGCACCACCCAATCACGATACTGCCAGGCATTCGGGATCGGAAAGTCGAACTCGTGCCCCCGGGTCTCACCGTAGCGGGCCACGTCGAGCCAGTGCCGCGCGAAGCGCTCGCCGTAGTGCGACGAGCCCAGCAAGTGATCGACGTATTTTTCATACGCCAGTGGATCGGGATCGGCGGTCACCCGCACGACGTCCTCCGCAAGAGCCGGCAGGCCGGTGAGGATTTCACTGGCCCGCCGCACGAGCACCTCCCGGGGCGCCTCCGATGTTGGCTCGAGACCGGCCGCCTCCAGACGGGCCAACGTGAATCGGTCGATGTCATTGCGGCACCAGCCGACGTTCTTCACCGCCGGCGGGGCTACGGCCTGCGGCGGATGCCAGCACCAATGCTCGGCCTTCCGGGCAGCGATGTCGAAGGCCGCGATCGTGGCCTGCTTGCCGTCGTCGGGCCACGGCAGCCCGCGCCGCACCCATTCCTCGATCGTGCGGATCGCATCCGCCGGCAGCTTGCCATCAGGCGGCATCTGCAGGTCGCCATCGTAGCGAACCACCTTCACGAGCAGGCTCGCGTCAGGATGGCCAGCCACGGCCACGCCTTCGGCGGCCAAAAAATCCGCCCGCGAGTCAAACGACAGGCCCCCCTCCGGGTCGCCGGCCTCCGCGGAGTGGCACTCGCTGCAGTGCGTCACCAGAAGTGGCCGCACCTCGGACTCGAAAAATTCGAGGTCTTCCGCCGGCGGCACGACCGCCTCGGCGATTCCGGGCACCACCAGGAGCAGCACCGCCATCGCGCCGGCCTGGAAAGACCGACGCCGCCCCACGCGGCAGATGGATCGCGGCACGCTGTTCATCGCCCCGTATTGTAGGTCGCCATGCCTGCGGATAGCGATTGATCCGCTTGCAAAAAACCACAGAACGGCTGCGAAATCAGTCGCCATCGGCTCCGCTCCTCGCGGCGTGCTCACCGATCGGCAGGGCCCACAGATGGCTCGCACTGCGAAAGAGGAGCCGCCCGCCGGCCACGGCGGGTGTCGCCCGCGTCTCCTCATCGATGGGCGTCCGACCGAGCACCTCGAAGGTGTCACCATCGGCGATCACGACGATCTCGCCATCGCTCGACACATTGATGATTCGGCCGCCGAGGGCGATCGGTGAGGCGGAGTAGTTTCCCCCGACGCGGCCTTTCCAGAGCTGAGAGCCATTCGCCGTGCGGACGCACGTCACGACCCCCCGATCACCCCAGAGATAGAGCCGGCCGTGTGATTCCAGCGGCGTGGGCACATACGGAGCCGCACTCTTGTCGATCGAGTAGGCAATCGTGGCCTCCGCACTCGAAGCATCAGGCGGCCGCACCGCCACGAGCAGATTGTTGCCGCCGCCATCACCGCTGGTGCCGATGAGCAGTCCCGCCGCCTGGATGGGCGAGGAAACAGTTCGCCGCGGGAAACAGCGATTTTCCCAGAGGACACGGCCGGTGCCTGGATCGAGAGCGTAGAGCCCATGGCCATGGCTCGTGCAAATCACCGCCGCCTTGTCCTCCCCCTTGATCACCAGCGGCGTCGAATACGCCGCCTTGTCGACACCGTCGCGAGGAAGCCGCCAGCGTTCCTTGCCGGTCACGGCATCGATGCCAACGACGAGGCCTGGGCCATCCTGCTCGAGCGGCACGATGACCAGATCACTGCAGACCGTCGGCGTGCCACCAAAGCCATGTTCCGCCGCAAATGGCCCGAGATCGACATGCCAGCGGGGCTGGCCCTCGTGCGACACGGCCTCGAGCCGGACGTTCTCGCGGGTGCCCCAGAGCCAGTAGATGCCGTGGGCGTCCGCGGCGACCGAGCCCGAGGCGGAACTATTCTGCGTGTGATGCCGATCGATCGGGCCGGGAATCTCGCGCGACCAGACTCGTGCGCCCGTGGCCAGATCGTGACACAGCAGGTGTCGCACCCCGGCGGCCTCGTCCGCCGACGCCGTATAGACGTGGTCCTGCCAGACCACGGGAGATGCATGACCGACCCCGGGAAGATCGGCCTTCCAC
>CAZODJ010000004.1:28118-35554 GCA_964578555.1 uncultured Candidatus Kuenenia sp. | reverse complement strand
GTGCCGTCGTACCGCCAAACAATGCGGTCACCACTTGAATCCGCAGCAGCCGCCCCGCGGCGGATCTCGATCGCCGCACCACCGGAAACAACGTCGCCATCGGGAAGCCGGCTGCCCTTGCCGATGGCCAGCAGCACGTTGCCGTCGGGCAACACCCAGCCCTCCCGCGTATTCACCGGATAGCTCCACTCGACGACGCCCTCGGGATGCTCGAGGGAAAACGCGACGATCGCGGCCTGCTTCCCACAGACGAGGATCCGCCGCTGGCAGACCTGGGAGTCGCTCGCCCCCGCGGATCCACCCAGTGCTACGGCCGTAGCAAGCAGGCTCACGAGCCACCTCGTGACACCAACGAAGCGGTTGCGTTTCTCCCAATGTGCCATCGCGATCACAGGCTCCTCATTGCAAAATCCGTCGGTCTCCTGCCACTACAAAACCTATCGAGCGACATCCGTCGCCGGTTGTCGGATCACGCCAGAGAGGTTGCCAAAATCCGAGTCGGCTCGTCGGAAACCATGACCTCAACAACGGCCTGTGCGGCGTTGCCCACCAAGCAGGCGACCTGGGCCGGCCGTCGGGCGAGCCACGGCGAAGCGGCCGTTTTTGTATGATGGTAAGTCGTTCCGCTCTCCAGACGGGGTATTGTCGCGTCATGGTGTCCGGCCCGCCAGACAGCTCGGTGTCGGCTGCCACCGCTCCCAAGCGAGTGGCGCTGCTCATCGAGACGTCCAAGGCATTCGGCCGCGGCGTGCTCCAGGGCATCGGTCGCTGGCAGCGGAAGCACGAGCCCTGGCGGGTCTACGCTGACGAACGGGGCTTCAACGAGGCCGTGCCCCGCGATCTCATCGCGGCCGAGTGGGACGGCGTGATCACACGGCTGCAGCGCAGCCAGATGCCGCCACAGTGGCTCGATGGCAGCCTGCCGGTCGTCTCACTCCGCTGGGAAGAGGCCGATGTTCCCTCTCCCGGCATCCATTCCGATGAAAAAGCGATCGCGCAGACAGCCGCCGACCATCTGCTTGAGCAGGGGTTTTCCCAGCTTGCGTACTGTGGTGTCGCCACCCGCTGGTCCCGCCTGCGGGAAGAGGCCTTTGCCGACCATGCGACATCACGCGGGGCGGACGTGCATGTCTTCGACAGGCCCCAGGCCAGCCGCACCGGCATGCGACCCGACGACGTGCCGGCCATCGCCCGCTGGATCGAGTCGCTCCCCCGGCCCGTGGGCATCATGGCGGCCTATGACGTGCGGGCGCTGGAGGTGCTCGACGCGGTACGGTCACTGGGACTCGCTTGTCCCGACGACGTGGCCGTCATCGGCGTCGACAACGACGACGTGCTCTGCGACCTCGCCACACCACCCCTGTCCAGCGTCGCCCAAAACCTCGAGTGCATCGGCTACGAGGCGGCCCGGGCGCTGGCGGCCAGAATGGACGGTCGGAAGGCCGTCACGGAAAGCGTCTTCGTGCCACCCGTGGGAGTGGCCGTCCGCCGCAGCACCGACATGCTCGCAGTCGATGATCCCGACGTCCGCCGGGCGCTGCGGCTGATTCGCGCCAAGGCCTGTGACGGCCTCTCGGCCGACGAGGTCGCCAACGCCACCGATCTGTCCCGCCGCTCGCTCGACCGGCAGTTTGCCAAACTCCTCAGCCGCTCGATCCACGACGAGATCGTGCGCACCAAGCTCATCGCGGCACGGCGGCTCTTGTCCGAGAGTGACCTCAAACTCGCTGCGATCGCCGCCCGCTGCGATTTTTCCCACGCCGCCCAGTTCTGCAACGTGTTCAAGAAAGCCTTCGGCATCACGCCGACCGAACACCGCCGCCAGTGCCGCCCCTGGGCGTAGGCCCACGGCTGGCTCCACGAAACCCTCGCCATCCTGGCCTCGGGTTTCTTGGCGAACTCCATTCGCTCTCGTAGGCCCGCCCTCCAGGCGGGCAGTGCAGGGTGGCGCGGGAGTCGACTCCACCCAGCCCCAGGCGCAAGCCCGGTGGACTGCGGCAACGCTCGGCCCCTCACGCCGCCTCGATGCCGGGGCTCTCCCCGAAGTAATACTTCTTCGCGTCGGGGTTGTTGAGGACTTCCTGCGCGGTGCCGTGGCAGAGCACCTTGCCCGCGCGGACCACGTAGCTGCGGTCGGTGATCGCCAGCGTCTCCCGCTCGCGGTGGTCGGTGATCAGGATCGAGATGCCTCCGTCCCGTAGCCCCTTGATGATCTTCTGGATCGAGTGGATCGTGACGGGATCGATCCCCGTGAACGGCTCGTCCAGGAGGATGATCCGCGGCTCGGTCACGAGGCACCGGGCGATCTCGAGCCGTCGCTTCTCGCCTCCCGAGATGTAGTGGGCCTTCGACTTGCGAATCTTCACGATGTCGAACTGCTCGAGCAGTTCCTCGCACCGCCGCCGCCGCTCCTTCGGGGCCATGCCGATCAGTTCCATGATCGCCAGCAGGTTCTGCTCGACCGTGAGCTTGCGAAACACGCTCTGCTCCTGGGCGAGGTAGCCCATGCCGCCGTCCCGCGACCGCTTGAACATCGGCCATTCGGTGATCTCCTCGTCATCGAGGAGCACGCGGCCATCGTCGGGGATCACGAGCCCGCAGGTCATCCGGAAGCTCGTCGTCTTGCCGGCACCGTTGGGGCCGAGAAGCCCGACGATTTCCCCCTGGTCGACGTGAAACTCCACACCGTCTACCACGCGGCGACGGCCGTAGACCTTCACGAGCCCTTCGGCGGACAGCAGGGGCATGGCTCCTCCATGAGCGAGCGTGAGCAGGCCGATACGCCGCCGGCTCCGCTACCGGACAAACCGCATCCTCGCGAAGTTTGGCCAGGAGGGCAATCGCAGCTCGAAGCGGCCTATTTTCACGGGAAAGGCCCAGGATGCCGGCACTGCATGCGGCCAAAACACGAGCATCGCCTCGCCGATCAGGAGGTGGCGGTCGACATGGTGGCCGTCGTTCCACAGCCGGCTGTCCTTGCTGGCGGCCGAATTGTCGCCGAGCACGAAGTACTGACCATCCTCGAGCGGGAAGTCGAGCCGCTCCTTCTCGAGGAACTCGCCCATCCGCGCGCCGAGGACCGTCGTCAGATAATAGACGTCCCGCAGCACCCGCATCTCGCGGACGAACGCATCTGCTCCCGTGGCCGTGATGCCCACCGGAGCGAGGTCGCTGACGGTCGCATCACCTACCGCGACCTTCGTTGCTTGCGGCTCAGCCCGCACGGCCTCCCGCACCGGCTGTTCCCAGCCTGTCGGCCCGTCGAATGCCATGCGGCGGCCGTCGACGAAGAGCGTCAGTTCGTCGTCGATGTTGGCAAAGAGAATCGTCCAGTCCCCTTCGCCCCGCACCGGCGTCTGGCCGCAGGGCTGGCCGGTCGCATCGCGGCCGGCGATCGACAGCCGTGCCTCGCCGGTGGAGAGGTCGATCGTGCAGCGATGGGCCTCCCCGGCCTCCACCAGATCAAAGACGATCTGACCAGACGCCGAGCGGCTTTCGAGCACGGTCTCGAGGGCGATATCACCCACCCAGTGTGGCCTGCTCGCCAGCGCATTGTAGGGCTGGAAGTCGGTGATCAACCCCGGCTCTGCCTCACCGGCCAGCGTCCCACCCGCCCGAACCGTCTCCCACTGTTCGTCGCTAGGCACCATGTGCCGATATCGCATCGTGGCCGATTGGCCCGCCTCACACTCGACCGCAAACGAGCGACCGTCATCCAGCGACACCCAGCCGTTGCCATCCTCCGCCGACCAATCGGTCCACGCGACCGGCCAGCCGGCCGCCAGCAGATCCCGCGAGACATGACCGGCATCATGAACGCACTGCAGCATCGCCAGCAACTTGCGATCGGGTTTTCGGGCGATGCGCGGCGGCTGCCCCTCATGGCTCGTCCAGATATCGCCGGCAGCGATCGACACGGTCTCGCCGGGCAGGCCGACGAGCCGCTTGATGTAGTTGATCTTGGCGTCCTCCGGATACCGGAAGACGACGACGTCCCAGCGCTCGGGCTCGGCGAAGTCGTAGGCGAACTTGTTGACGAGGATGCGGTCGCCGTTGAATGACGGATACCGCGGGTCGTACTCCAGGCCGCCGTTCCGCTGCTGCAGAAGTTCGACCGGGAGGCCGCAGTTGGGGCAGGTGCCGCCGGCGACGAGTTTGCTGTCGAGCCGCGCCCGCCGCTGGGCGATCGGGCCATCCTCCCGCTCGAGATTGGCCAGTTGCCGGCGGGCCTCCTCCCGCTCCCGTGGCGTGCTCAGCCCGCTGTCGGCGACCGACCGCAGCCGGGCCATCTCCCGTTCCAGCCGGGCCAACTCCATGCGGAGACCTTGCGACTGGTCGTCCTCCTCGGCACTGCAGCCGACCCGATAGGCAAGTCCACATGAGTCGCAGACCAGATCCTTGTGGCGGCCCATCAATGTGGGAGCCATCGACCCGGTCGGAATGACGAAAGCCTCCGCCTCGAACGCCCGAAACAACAGGGCCAGCGTGAAGGCCACCACGATCGATTCGATGGTCTCGCGGCCGAAGGCCAGAGGGCTGCGGACCGTGTCGCCCGGCTTCGGGGCGTTGGGGTTTTCCTTCGCCACCGGTTCCACGGAGTCGCCATTCGCGGCTCCCGAGTTTTCGGGATGTTCGTCTTTTTTCGTCATGACTCGGCCACTCCGGCAGGACAGTGTACGGTGCCGTTCAACCGCCGCTCAACGGGCCAGACAGGCTTCCACTGCAGCCGTGATGTCCTCGTAGGTGAAAGGCCGCCCCAGCTCCTTGGAGGCCATGTCGTCGTCGAACTTCCGAGCCAACGACCCGTCCGGCTTCCAGATGAAGACCGCCGGCACGCTGACGAGGTCCATCTTCTTAGAGAGCGCGTCGGCATCCTCACGGGCCACGAGGTTCACAAGCCTGCCGGCACCGACATCCCGCAGGAATCCCTCCACCCGTGGCACCACCTCGTTCGGTGACCCGATCCCCTCGTAGTCGAACGAGAGCGACAGGCAGGCGACGCGGTCGCCAAACCTCTCCTGCAGCTTCACGAGCCCAGGAAATTCCTTCACGCACGGCGGGCACGACGTGCTCCAGCAGTCGAGCACCACCACCTTGCCCGCATGCCTGGCCCGCTCGGCCTCGACCTCCCCATGATCGACCAGGCGGATCGACACAGCCGGTGCAGCGACTGTCGGCGCCGCGACGGCAGGGGCCGATGCGTTGCGGGCTTTTGCGGGTGGCTGGCTTCCGCAGCCACCGCAGGCCACGAGGAATGCCATAATGCCACCCCATTCCATGCCACGCTTCACACACATTCGCCACAAACCTCCGGAGTCGCTCGCCACGCCGCGGGAGCTCGTCGTGGCCTGCGCACCGATGCGAAGCCACATCAACCTGTCGCACATCGTACGCACCTGCGGCTGTTTCGGCATCCGCCGCGTCATCGCCTGCGGTGCCGCCCGGCTCCACGACCGCATCGCCCGCGACGGTGCCGACGCGGTCGCCCTCGAAGTCCACCGCAGCCTACCGCCGGTGCTCGACCGGCTGAAGGCCGAGGGCTACCAGCTCGTGGGGCTCGAACAGACGACCGGCTCGGAGAGCCTGTTTTCCTTTTCCTTCGAGCCGCGGACCGTACTCGTGGTCGGCAACGAAAGAACGGGGCTCGAGGCCGACGTGCTCGATCGGCTCGACCGCGTGGCCGAGATCCCGATGGCCGGCATGCCCCACAGTCTCAACGCGGCCACGTCGACCTCGATCGCCGTCTATGAATACTGTCGTCAGCATCCCCGCCGTGGAGAGCCGCAGGGATGACGCTCGTCATTGGTACCGACGAGGCGGGCTACGGGCCGAACCTCGGGCCGCTCGTGGTGGCAGCCTCGGTCTGGCGGCTGCAGGCCGGGCCAGCCGCCGTCGAGGCGGCACTGGCCGCTGCGCTCACTCGCGCTGCCGCAGCGGCCGACCCGACCACGCCCCACGCAAAATCCCGCGCGGCTCCCCTGTGGTCCGATTCGAAGCAGGTCTATCGCGGTGGGCGGAAGTCTGCCGGCCACGGCATCGCCGCGCTCGAGGTGGGCGTGCTCACGGCGATCGCGATGGCGAATGGGGGCGTGCCGCGAGCGTGGGACACATTCGCGGCAGCCACCGGCATCGGCGCCTCTGCCGCCCCGCCGTCGGAATGGTCGGCCCTCGTCTCGGCATCGCTTCCGCGGACGGTCGATGCCGGCGCCTGCGCGGTGCGGGGGGAACGGATCGCGCGAGCACTGGCCGACGCGGGAGCGTCTCTCGAGCAGATCATCTGCCGGGTGGTGCACCCCAAGGAGTTCAATGGTCTCCTGGCCGCCGGACTCAACAAGTCCGATATCCTCTCGCAGGTCACGCTCGCGTTGGCCGCCGCTGCCTGCCGCCGGGCAGGGGCCGACGAGCCGACGGTAATCTGGTGTGATCGGCATGGCGGTCGCAAGCACTACGCGCCCGTCATCGCGCGGCATTTCGACTGCCCGCTCGTGCGACCGATCGAGGAAACGCCCGCGCGGTCGGCGTACGACCTGCCGGCCTCACGCTGTCGCATCGAGTTTTGCGTGGGGGGCGAAGACCGCGGCCCCGTTGCCCTGGCCAGCATGACGGCCAAGTATGTCCGCGAGTTGGTGATGGAGGCCTTCAACACCTTCTGGGGCGATCGCTCTCCCGGGCTCGCGCCCACGGCCGGCTACCCGCTCGATGCCGCCCGCTGGCGCCGCGACGCAGCCGCCGCCATTCGGGCTGCCGGCATCACCGACGACGACCTCTGGCGACGGGCGTGAAGCCTTGCCCCACACCGATCGAGCCATCACAATCCTTGAATGCCTACGGTGCCCACCCACGTCTATATCGTTCGCCACGCCTGGGCCGAGGATGCCGGCCCGGATGGAGATGACTTTTCGCGGCCCCTCACGAAGAAGGGACGCAAGCGATTCGAGAAGTTCATGGGCCACCTCCGAGATGGCGGCATGGAGATCGATCGCATCGCGACGAGCCCCTTGATCCGCACCCGCGAGACCGCCGAGATCATGGCACGGGTGTTCGGGATCGAGTCGGGCGTGGACCTGGTCGAGGCCCTCGCCCCCGGGGCCGACTGGCAGGCCGTCCTCGAATGGACGATCCACCAAAACGCGGCTCGCGTGGCCTGGATCGGGCATGCCCCCTGCGTGGGCCGACTGGTCGCCCTGACGATCGGCGACGGCACGGCCGCCATCCGGATGCAAAAAGGAGCCGTAGCCTCGCTGCGGCTCGACGATGGACCCGGTCACCCGGGCGAACTGGAGTGGCTGGTGACGGCCGGCGTGGTCGATGGGCAGTAAACCGACTAAACTTTGCCGAAGCGACCTCGAGTCATGCCCCCCGCGATGAACAGGTGAACCATGCAGTGCGATAAGCCAAGCGATCTGAAGACCCTCCTCGTTCGGGCGTGTGCCGCG
>CAZODJ010000004.1:0-28018 GCA_964578555.1 uncultured Candidatus Kuenenia sp. | reverse complement strand
GCAGTGCGATAAGCCAAGCGATCTGAAGACCCTCCTCGTTCGGGCGTGTGCCGCGACGACTGCCTTGTTGATGATCGTCGTGATCCTGACAACTGGATGCGCACCGTCCGGTGATGCCACGCCGCGGGGCGAGGTCGTGGAGGTGGAGGTGATCGAGACAGCACCTCCCGTCGCCGATCCCACTCGGAATGCGCCCGTCGCAGAGGAGTCGGCCGCGGTGGCCAAGAAGGCCGACGCCGCCAAGGCTGAGGCCGATGCCGCGATCGAGAAAGCGGGCCAGTCGATCACGAAGCCTGAGATGAAAGAAACGGCCACGGTTGAGACACCAACCGCGACCGAGGAAAAGAACGGAACCAAGCCTGAAGTGCAGGCCGAGGCGAAGAAGGAGAAGGCGGCTGCTGTCCCGCGCGAGCCGGTGAAGCTTGGTGACGCGTCGCTCACTGCCGGTGTGCCAGGGAGCGGACCGATCACGCTGGAGCAGGTTGATGCCTGGCTGGCCAATCCGAAAAATTTCGTCGAACTCGAGCCGATCCTGCCGCTGGGCCTCTCCCAGGGAGCCGCACAGATCACCGGCCTCGAGGAAAACCCGTTGACCCGAGCGAAGATCGAACTCGGCCGGCAGCTCTATTTTGATCCGCGACTCTCGCTCGATTCGACCGTGAGTTGTGCCTCCTGCCACGACCCGTCGATGGGCTACTCGGCCCACACGAAGACCGGGGTCGGTATCAAGGGGCAGGAAGGGGGCCGCAACTCGCCCGTCGCCTACAACCGGATTCTGTCGGGCCCGCAGTTCTGGGACGGTCGCGCCGACTCGCTCGAGGCTCAGGCGGTCGGCCCGATCGCCAACCCGATCGAGATGGGCTTCACCCATGAGGGCGTTGTGAAGCGGCTCGCCGAGAATGGGGTCTACAAGAAGCAGTTCGAGGCGATCTTTGGTGAACTCACGATTGACCGCGTCGGCCAGGCGATCGCCGCCTTCGAGCGGGTGCTGGTGACGGCCCCCTCTCCCTACGACTTCAATGAACAGATGCGAACGTTCGAGGGGCTTGATGAGGAGGATATCGCCGACGATCCGGACCTCGCCGCCAAGTTCGCGGAGGCGAAAAACTTCCTCGAAAAGAACCCGATGTCGGAGTCGGCCAAGCGGGGCCGCGACATCTTCTTCACGGAGAAGGGCAACTGCACCGCCTGCCACGTCGGAGCCAACCTCGCCGACGAGAAATACCACAACCTCGGCGTCGGGATGAACAAGGAGAATCCCGATCTGGGCCGGTTCGTGGTGACGAAGGACCCCAAGGACACGGGTGCCTTCAAGACGCCCACGATCCGCAATGTCGCCCTCACGGCCCCCTACATGCACGACGGCTCGCAGGCGACGCTCGAAGAGGTGGTGGAGTGGTACGACAAAGGTGGCCACCCCAATCCCCACCTCAGTGACAAGGTCCGGCCCCTCAACCTCACGGCACAGGACAAGGCCGATCTGGTCGAGTTCATGAAGGCCTGCACCGGTCCGACGCCGACCGTTGAAACCAGCCGCCTGCCGGAGTGAGGCGGCTCCTGCATGGCACCTCGATCAGGGCTTCTGCCAATTGCCGAAGCGACGCTGCCGCTCTATGCGGGCGTCGATCTCGGCGGTACCAACATCAAGGCGGCACTGGTCGATGACCGGGGTCGCCTGGTTGGCTTCCATACCGAGCCGACCCATGCCTCCCGCGGGCCCGAAGACGCCGCCGCCCGCATGGGCAAGGCTGTTCACATGCTGGCCCATGAGGTCGGCATCGCCACGAACGACATTGCCCGCGTCGGCCTCGGCTCACCCGGGCCGCTCGACATTCCGCAGGGACGGATCGTACGGGCTGGCAACCTGCCGGGCTGGGACGACTTTCCGCTCCGTGACCGGGTGAGCGATCACTGTGGCCTGCCGGTGACGTTCGCCAACGATGCCAATGCGGCTGCCTACGGTGAATTCTGGGTGGGCTCGGGGCGGGACTATGAAAGCCTGATCCTCCTCACGCTCGGCACGGGCGTGGGAGGCGGCATCATCGTCGGTGACGTGAACATCGACGGGGCCCACAGCCACGGCTCGGAGTGTGGCCACCTCATCGTCGACGCGTCGGACACGGCCCGCCTGTGCCCCTGCGGCCACAGTGGCCACCTCGAGGCGTATTGCAGCGCGACGTCACTCGTGAAGATGGCGGGAGAGACGATCGACGCCGGAGCGGGCGGCAGCCTGGCCGATGCCGTTCGTGGCGGCGAAAATCTCACCCCCATCCTTGTCGCCCGTGAGGCAGAAGCGGGTGACCGACTGGCCCACGATCTGATCATGGAAGTGGCCCGCTGGCTGGGAATCGGCATCACGTCACTGATGCATGTCGTCGACCCGGAGGCGGTGATCATCGGCGGGGCGATGACGTTTGGACGCGACGCGAATCCCGTCGGCCGGTCGTTCCTCGATGCGGTCCGCGCCGAGGTCCACCGCCGCACGTTTCCTACGCTCGCCGCCAACACGATCCTCCGCTACGCCACCCTCGGCGGCGACGCCGGGTCGTTCGGGGCCGCCGGCCTTGCCCGCCTGCAGCACCTGGGTTAGGGCCACGTCGTCGCGCTGTCGCCCCGCCCTCTCGCCCCACCTTCCGCCATGCACTCCCCCGCTTCCGATCCCTGGCATCACCTGTCAGCTGAGGCCGTCGCCACGCGGTGGAAGACCGATTCGACGGTCGGACTCGTTGCCGCCGAGGTCACGCGGCGGCAGCAGGAGTACGGGGCCAACGTGCTCACGTCACGGCGGGGCCACGGGCCGCTCGTGCGACTCCTGTTCCAGTTTCATCAGCCACTGATCTGGATTCTCATCGTCGCCGCCGTCGTCACTGCCTTCCTGCACGAATACATCGATGCCGCGGTGATCTTCGCGGTCGTTCTGGTCAATGCGGTGGTCGGGTTCGTGCAGGAGGGAAAGGCGCTCAAGGCGATCGAGGCACTCGGGAAAACCATCGTCACCGAGGCCACCGTCATTCGCGATGGCCGTAAGGGACGGATCGACTCGGCTGGCATCGTGCCCGGCGACGTCGTCCTGTTGCAGTCGGGCGACAAGGTGCCTGCCGATCTGCGGCTGGTCCGCTGCCGCGACCTCCAGGTGGCGGAGGCGGCGCTCACGGGGGAATCGGTGCCCGTGGAAAAATCGCTCGACATGCTCGCCGCCGAGGTGCCGTTGGCGGATCGCCGGAACATGGCCTATGCCTCGACACTCGTCACCTTCGGCCAGGCGACCGGCGTGGTCACCGCGATCGGCGATGCGACCGAGGTCGGCCGCATCTCCCAACTGATCGCCACCGCAGAAGACATCCAGACGCCGCTGACGCGGATGATCGCCCGTTTCAGCACGCTGCTGCTCGTGGTCATTTTGATTTTGGCGGCGGCCAACTTCGCGATTGGCGTTTTCCGCGGGCAGCCGCCCGTGGAGATGTTCATGACGTCCGTGGCCCTGGCGGTGGCGGCCATTCCGGAGGGCCTGCCGGCCGCCGTGACGATCATGCTCGCCCTCGGCGTGGCGATGATGGCCCGCCGCCGGGCCATCATCCGCAAGATGCCCGCCGTCGAGACGCTCGGCAGCACCACCATCATCTGTTCCGACAAGACCGGCACGCTCACACAAAACCAGATGACCGTCACGACGATCGTCGCAGGCGACGAGATCTTCAGCCTGTCGGGCTCGGGCTACGATCCCGTTGGAGACATCACGACAGACGGTACGGACCTGTCGGTTGGTGACATGCATGGCCGGGTCGCCCTGCTGGAGTGTCTGCGGGCCGGGGTGCTCTGCAACGACTCGCGGGTGACGGGAGAGATCGGCGAATGGATCGTGGAGGGCGATCCGACCGAGGCGGCGCTCCTCGTCGCGGGCAACAAGGCCGGCCTGGCGACGGACGTGCTCCTCGAGGAGCTGCCGCGGCTCGATTCGATTCCCTTCGAATCGGAACTGCAGTACATGGCCACGCTCCATGACCAGGGGCTTGAGCGACCGCGGGTGATTTATGCCAAGGGCTCGGTCGAGGCAATCCTTTCCCGCTGCGACACCGTCTTCGATGCCGCCGGCCATCACCGACCACTCGACACCGAAGCGGTGACGGCCATGGTCGCCAGGCTGGCCACCGATGGCCTGCGGGTGCTGGCCCTTGCCCGCGGAGAACTCCCTCCCGAGACGGCGGCGCTGGCCCACGACGATGTCCGTTCCGGCCTGACATTCATCGGGCTGCAGGCGATGATCGACCCGCCGCGGCCCGAGGCGATCGATGCCGTTCGCATCTGCCAGGGGGCGGGCATCCGCGTGAAGATGATCACCGGCGACCATGCCATCACCGCCTGCGCCATCGCCGCGCGGCTGGGGATCGACGGAGCCGATCAGGCGACGGAGCAGCCAGTCGTCGCGCTGACGGGCCGCGATCTCGAACGCATCAGCGACGAGGCCCTGCCCCACGTCGCCGACGAGGCGGCCGTCTTCGCCCGCGTGGCACCCGAGCAGAAGCTGCGGCTTGTCCGCGCGCTGCAGTCGCTGGGCCACGTCGTGGCCATGACCGGCGACGGCGTCAACGACGCACCGGCCCTCAAGCAGGCCGATATCGGGGTGGCCATGGGAAAGGGAGGCACCGACGTGGCTCGCGAGGCATCTGACATGGTGCTCACCGACGACAACTTCGCCTCCATCGAGGCGGCGGTCGAGGAGGGCCGGGGCGTCTTCGACAACCTCACCAAGTTCATTGTCTGGACGCTGCCCACCAATGGGGGCGAAGCAGTGACGATCACGCTCGCCATTTTGCTCGGGGCTAATCTCCCCATCGCGCCGGTGCAAATTCTGTGGATCAACATGACCACCGCGATCATGCTCGGGCTGATGCTCGCCTTCGAGCCGAAGGAACCGGGGATCATGGGCCGCCCACCGCGCGACCCACGGGCGCCGCTGTTGAGCTGGAACCTCTTCAAACGGATCGGCCTCGTGAGCCTCCTCTTCGTAGCTGGTGCCTTCGGGCTCTTCGAGTGGATGCTGAAGGTGAAGCAGGCCTCCCTGGCCGAGGCACAGACGGTGGCCACGAGCGTCTTCGTCTTCGGTGAGATGTTCTATCTTTTCAATTGCCGCTCGCTCACCCGCAGCCCGTTTCGGATCGGGCTACTGACCAACCGCCCAGCCCTGTTCGGCTCGGCGGCGATGGTCGTCCTGCAGGTGCTGTTCGCCCAGACCCCGTTGATGAACCGGCTTTTCCACACGGCCCCCATCGGCTGGGATGCCTGGGGAGCGGTCACGCTCTTCGGGCTGGCGGTCTACGTCATCATCGAGATCGAAAAACGCCTGGTCGGCCACGCCCTGCAGGGAGCTTCGTTCCGCCCACCCGCCCCGTCCCATTCCGGGTAGAATTCATCCCATGCCTATCGACTGCCGCCACATCCGCAATTTCTCGATCATCGCCCACATCGACCACGGGAAGAGCACGCTCGCCGATCGCCTGCTCGAGCACACCGGCACCGTCGAGAAGCGGCAGCTCAAGGAGCAGATGCTCGACGACATGGAGCTCGAGCGGCAGCGGGGCATCACGATCAAGGCCCGCGCGGTGCGGATGGAATACCGCCACGAGGGTGAGCTCTACGAACTCAACCTCATCGACACGCCCGGTCACGTCGACTTCCATTACGAGGTATCGCGGAGTCTGGCGTGCTGTGAAGGCGCCGTGCTTTTGGTCGACGCCTTCCAGGGAGTCGAGGCCCAGACGATGGCCAACGCCTACGCGGCGATCAACACCGATCTCACGATCGTGCCGGTGATCAACAAGATCGATCTCACCTACGCACGCGTCGATGAGGTGCTCGTTGAGATGGAGCAGAGCCTCGGCATCGAGCCCGACGACGTCATCAAGGCCAGCGCCAAGTCGGGCATCGGCATCGACACGTTGCTCGCGGCGATCGTCGAGCGAATCCCGCCGCCACAAGGCGACCCCAACGCGACCCTGCGGGCGATGGTCTTCGACAGCCACTACGACAGCTACCGCGGCGCTATCACCTACATCCGCATCCTCGACGGCACGGTCCGCAAGGGGCAGAAGATCCGCTTCCTCCGGACGGGCGTCTCCCACGAGGTGCTCGAGCTCGGCCAGTTCGTGCCCCAGCGGCGGGGCTGCGAGGAGCTCGCCGCCGGCCAGGTCGGCTATCTCGTCTGCAACATCAAGGATGTGAAGCAGGTTCACATCGGCGACACGGTGACGATCCCCGGTGACCAGGGTGCGGCGGCGCTGCCCGGCTACAAGCCGCCCCAGCGGATGGTCTATTGCGGCCTCTATCCCAGCGAGGGAGAAAATTTCGAGGAGCTTCGCGACGCGCTCGAAAAGCTCGCCATCAACGATCCTTCGTTCGAGTACGCGCCGGAGAGCAGCGAGGCCCTCGGCTTCGGCTTCCGCTGCGGGTTCCTCGGTCTCCTCCACATGGAGATCATCCAGCAGCGGCTGGAGAAGGAATCGGATCTCGACCTCGTCCAGACGGCCCCGAACGTCACCTACCAGATTCTCACGACGGCAGGAGAGACGCTCGAGATCACCAACCCGCAGGACGTGCCGGAGTCGGGCGAGATCGAGGAGTTTCGCCAGCCGATCGTGCGGACCAACTTCATCGTGCCGGCCGAGTACATCGGTCCCGTGATGCAGCTGTGCACCGATCGCCGCGCCACCTACCTCAAGACGGAATATCTCTCGCCGACCCGGGCCATGCTCTCCTTTGACCTGCCACTGGCCGAGGTGATCTACGACCTTCACGACAAGCTCAAGAGCGTGACCAAGGGCTACGGCACGATGGACTACGAAATGCTCGGCTACTTTCCGGCTGACCTCGTGCGGCTCGACATCCTCGTGGGAGGCAAGAAGGTCGACGCCCTGTCCATCATCTGCGACCGTCGCGATGCCGACCGCCGAGGCCGGGCGATCGTGAAGAAGCTTCGCGGCGAGATCGACCGTCACATGTTCGAGGTGGCTCTTCAGGCGGCGATCGGCACGCGGATCATCGCCCGCGAGACGATCTCGGCCCTGCGGAAAAACGTCACGGCCAAGTGCTACGGCGGCGATATCTCCCGCAAGAAGAAGCTGTGGGCCAAGCAGAAGGAAGGCAAGAAGCGGATGAAGAGCATCGGCTCGGTCGACATCCCGCAGAAGGCCTTCATGGCGGTTCTCGATACCGGCACCGATCGCCAGTAGGAGCAGCGATGCTCTGGCTCAACAGGATGTTTTGGTCGGTCGCGTGGCTCGTGCTGCGGCTGCGGTATCGCATCTCGCAGGACGGCTTCGAGCTGCTGAAAGACCTGCGCGGCCCGGTGCTCGTCCTCCCCAATCACCCGGGCTTCATCGATCCGCCGATCGTGCTGGCCCACGTCGGCCTGCGGCAGCCGCTGCGGCCGCTGGTCTACACGGGCACCTACCGGGTGCCGTTCCTCCTGCCCCTGATGAAGCTCGTGCGGGCCTTCGAGGTGCCGGAACTCTCCGCCCAGAGCCGGGAGGCTGCCGCCCGCACGAAGCAGCTCATCGACACCGTGATCGGGGGCGTGAGGGCCGGTGAGAGTTTCTTGATTTATCCATCGGGCCGGCTCCAGCGGGGCAATCGCGAGGTGATCGGTTCGGCCCGGGTGGTCTATGAGCTGGTCTCGGGGTGCCCCGATCTCACGATCGTCCTGATCCGCACGCGTGGCGTGTGGGGCAGCCTCTTCAGCTGCGCCCGAGCGGGCGTGCCCCCCAATCTACCGCGGGCAGTGCTCGCCGCCGTCGGCTGGCTGCTCGCCGGGCTCGTGTTTTTTCTTCCCCGCCGCCGGGTCCACCTGCATGCCGAGGTGATGCCGCGGGAGCGGTTCCCCCTCGACTCACGCGAAGCCTTCAATCGGTTTCTGGAAGACTGGTTCAACCAGAATCCGGCGACCCACGATCAGGGTGAAGAGCCAGCCTTCGTCCGCTACAGCTTTTTGCTCGGGCCGACGAAGGGTGACTTCCACCCCGCCGCCACCGTCGAGATCGACGAGGCCACCATCAATCCCAAGACGGTCGCGCTCGTCAACGATCTCGTGGCCTCGTTCCTCAAGCGGGAACTGTCCGGCGAGGAACGCACGAGCTCGATGCGGCTCGAGGATCTCGGCCTCGATAGCCTCGATCGCATGGAGCTGGCCCTGCGGATCGAGCAGCAGTTTGGGTTTCATTCAAGCACCGTCGCCGACACGCTCGGCCAGCTCTGGGCTCTCGCCAACGGCACGCTGCCCGCCGGGAAGGACGCTGCGCGGCCGCTGGAGACGCCGCCGGGTTGGTTCGCCACGCCGCGCGGCAGCGGGCGGCCGTCCACCGCCTTGCCACCCCAGTGGCTCTTGGGCACAACCGTGGCCGAGGCCTTCGTCCGCCGGGCGATCGAGCGGCCCGGGCAGGTGGCGACGGCCGATGGCGTGTCGGGCGCTCTCTCCTACCGTCGGCTCCTCGTGGCAGCGGGCCTCATGGCCCGCCGGTTCGCGACCTACCCCGAGCAGCATGTGGGCGTG
The DNA here is from genome assembly GCA_964578555.1 of uncultured Candidatus Kuenenia sp. GTDB lineage: Bacteria > Planctomycetota > Planctomycetia > Pirellulales > UBA1268 > CACORA01. Next base: position 19,476 of record CAZODJ010000004.1, on the reverse strand, counting down.
ATGCTACCGGCAAGCGTGGCGGCCGATCTTGTCTTCTTCGGGCTGCATCTGGCCGGCAAAGTGCCGGTCATGATGAACTGGACCACCGGCCCAGCCAACCTTGCCCACGGCATCCGCGTGACCGAGACACGGCGGATCATCACGTCGAAAAAGCTCGTCGACCGCCTGGGAATCGACGTCGAGGGAGCCGATTACGTGTTTCTGGAGGATCTCAAGGGGAACATCGGCAAGGGTGAGGCCGTCCGCGCCCTGGCCGCGGCCAGGCTGGTGCCGCACCGCCGCCTCGACACGCTTCCCGCCCAGCGGGAGGACGATCCGGCCGTCTTTCTCTTTACGTCCGGCTCCGAAAGCGCGCCCAAAACGGTGCCGCTCACCCACCGCAATCTGCTCACCAACATCGTCGACAGCCTCGATGTGCTTCGGCCCGACCCGCACGACTCGCTGCTCGGGTTCCTGCCCCCCTTCCATTCCTTCGGGCTGACGGGCAACGTGCTTCTGCCACAACTGGCCGGCATCCGCAGTGTGCGGCATGCCGATCCGACCGACGCGGCGGGCCTCGTCCGCATCATCGAGGCCTATCGGCCGTCGCTCGTGTTCACCACGCCCACCTTCCTCGGGTATATCCTCGCCAAGTGCCAGCGGGGTGAGCTGGCAAGCCTCCGCAAGATCATCACCGGCGCCGAAGCCTGCCCACAGAAGACCTATGATCTCTGTCGCGAGAAGGCACCAGAGGCGGTGATCCTCGAAGGCTACGGGATCACCGAGTGCTCACCGGTGGTGGCGGCAAACCGGCTCGACAAGACAAAGCTCGGGACCATCGGGCTACCCGTGAAGCACGTGGAGGCCTGTCTTGTCCATGAAGAGACGCAGCAACCGGTCGCTCCGGGCGAGACCGGGATGCTGCTGGTGCGGGGGCCGTCGGTGTTCAACGGGTACCACGGCTACGATGGGCCGTCTCCCTTCGTGGAATTCGACGGCGGGCAGTGGTATCGCACCGGCGACCTCGTGGCCGCCGACGATGACGGTTACCTGCGGTTTCGGGGGCGGCTGAAGCGGTTTCTGAAGGCGGGGGGCGAAATGATCTCGCTCCCGGCACTCGAGGAGCCGTTTCAGAAGCGGTTTCCCGCCGACGAAAATGGCCCCCGGGTGGCGGTCGAGGGCATCGAGACCGACGACGGTCGCCACATCGTGCTCTTTACCACGTTCGACCTGTCGCTCCGGGAGGCGGCCGAAATGCTGTTGGCCGACGGCCTCCGAGGCGTGATGCGGCTCGACGAGGTTCGCCGCCTCGACAGGATTCCCGTCCTCGGCACCGGCAAGACCGACTACACCGCGCTGCGGGCGATGTGTGGCCAGGCGGTCACATCCTGACACCGCGTCGGGCAAGTCGAATCTCCTTGACCTTGAGATCGATGAAATACTCATAGGTCGCCTGCAGCCGGCAGTACACATAGCCCGGCCAGCCGTCGAGAAAACCGCGACATCCGACGTAGAGCCACAGAAACTTCAACTGCGGCCGGAAGGGGAGCCGCCACGCCAACCGCTTGAGGGCCGCCCGCCGGGCGACCGGGTTGGAATCGACGAGATCACGAACCCTGACCGTGTCGCGCTCCCTGCTCATGACTGCCTCGATCGCCTCCCCTTGGGAATATTTGTTGTGCTTGTCAATCCATTCCGTCAGTCCTTTGCTGAAGGAGAAATGGAGAAAGCGGTTGCCCAAATGCCCCACTGATCCAGCCACACGCGTGGTCACATTGGTGATCCGCTCATAGGTCACGAAGGGTGGCCTGTAGAACCGCAGGATCGGCACCGGCGGATAGCAGCGGCGAATCAGCCGGCCCAGGAAAAAGTTGTCGCGGCCACAGTAAAACCCGACCCGCTCCTCGTGCGGATCCGCCGCGATGGCGCGGATCTCCTCCTCGAGCGCCGGCGTCATCCGCTCGTCTGCATCGAGGTAGAAGATCCACGGATACCGAAAGTCGATCGTGGCCAACGCCCAATTGTGATGCGCTGCCCAGTTGTCAAACGCGCGCTGCTCGACGCGGACCCCACGGCTGCGGGCCAGCGCCACCGTGCGATCGGTGGACAGACTGTCGAGCACGACGATGTCGTCGAATCCCGCGACCGAGTCGAGAACAGCCTCGATGTTCGCCTCCTCGTTGAGGGTGAGGATGAGGATCGAGATGCCGGGGGAGGAATCATGCACGACAGGGGGGCCTCGCTCACGAGGATGCGTGACGGCTCCCTGCCGAGGCGGGATTATTCGATCTCGCCTGCCGCTACGGCAAGCGCGAGGCTGGCCACCGTCGCGCTCATCGCGGTCACGAGCAGGTCCGACACGGGTCCGGCTGCGTAGACAGCCAGGACACCGACCGGCCGGTCCGCGACCAGCAACGGATACCCGACGACGCTGCCGATCCCGTGGCTGGTCATGGCGGCCACGTCGAAACCGTACCAACCATCGCTGCCGGCAACCACCTGGCGGGGCTGCCTGTCACGGACAATCGCCCCGAGCGTCCCCTCGCCCACCTGGATGCCGGCCCGACGGAACCGCGGCTCGACATCCGGTCCGGCGGCGGCGAGCAGCTCAAGTCGCGCTGCACCAGCGTCGAGCCGCCAGACTTCCATGGCAATCACGCCCAACTGGGCGACGCCCTCCTCCACGACATCTTCGAGTCGCTGCCGCAAACTTCCCGGCGCCGTGAGAAAGAGGCCCGCCGCCGCGGCGAAGGCGGCGAGCGTCGCCCGCTCCGACTCGAGCCGCTGCCGGAGGGTTGCCGCCGCCACCCGCTCGCTCACGTCGCGGCCGGCGGCGTAGATCACGCCTTCCTCGGGCACCGCGCGGGCATTCCACTCGAGCCACAGGTAGCTGCCGTCGGCACATCGATAACGATTCAGAAAGTCACTGGTCAGTTCGCCGCGCGACAGCCTCGCGATTTCGGTGAGCGTCTGCTGCCGGTCGTCGGGATGGACGAGTTCGATGAATCGCTGCGCCTTGAGTTCCTCAGCGGTGAACCCGAGCCGCCGGGGAAAGTTTTCGTTCGTTCGTTGGAAATAGCCGTTGATGCCGGCAATGCAGAAGAGATCGACGGAGAGGTCAAAAAAACGCACGAGCTCCTGTTCGGCCCGCCGCTGGCCCGACTCGAGATACTCGGTGAGCACGTCCACGACCTCCCGGGCATCGGCCGGCCGATCGTCAGGGTCGACCGCCAAGCACCGCTTCGTGAGCATGACGACGGGCAAAGGGGCGCCGCAGGCGTCGAGCCGCTCCAGCGCCGCGGCCGTGTCGCCAGCCGCCGCCAACTTCCAGCGGGCGTCGGCATCGGGTGCGGTGAATGTCGCGGTGCCGGTGAGGATCTCGCAGAGGATGCTGCCGAGCCCGAACACGTCGACCCGGCGGTCGAGGCGGGCCACCTCGCCGCGGGCCTGCTCGGGCGCAAGATACGACGGCGTGCCGAACACCGTGCCCGCGATCGTGCTTTGCGACTGTGTGGTCTCCTCCGTGGCAGTCTTGACGGGCACGGTCACGTCGACGTCGTCGACGATGTCAATGGCGTCGTCACCGTCAATCATCTTAGCCACGCCCCAGTCCATCACGGTCACCACGCCAAACGGCCCCACCATAATGTTTGAGGGCTTCAAGTCACGGTGGATCACGCCTGCGCCATGGGCGCTGGCCATCGCCTGGCAGGCGTCGTGAAACACTGCCAGCAGGGCCGGCAGGGCAGCGACCCGGTCGGTCATTTCAGCCAGCACCTGCTTGAGCGTGCGGCCGGAGAGCAGCTGCATGACGATGAAGGCTTCGTCGTCCGCGGCCACATCGAACTCGTGGATCGTGACGATACCGGGATGCTCGAGGCGGCTGGCGATGCGGGCCTCGCGGAAGAAGCGTTGGAGGCCGCCCGCCCTGGCGTGCTGGGATCGGTCCATGATCTTGATCGCCACCGACCGCTGAAGGTGGGCGTCCCAGCCTTCGTAGACGACGCCCATGCCGCCACGGCCCAGTTCGCGGCCGATGAGATACCGCTGCCCAGTCCCACCGCCGGCCAGGGAGGCGAGCGGTTTCCAGCCGGGATCGGCGTCACCGTCGGCCAGGTGAAATGCGGTGGCATCATCGGCCGCTGTGGCCTGCCTCCCGGGCCGGCATCCCGTCAACGCGATCGTGATCTTGTCGTCCATGCAGAGAGCGTCCCGGCAAACAAAAACGAAGCCTCGAGGCCCCGTCATGATACCTGTCAGACGGGCGCTGCCGCGACCGAGACCGCCTGCCAGCCGGCGTTGCGGGCGGCGGCGATATCGAGAATCGGATCGTCCCCCACAAGAACGAGTTCCTCCGGCCGCCTGCCCAACCGCTGCTCGACCGCACGAAAAAACTCCGGTGCCGGCTTCCGCCAGCCCAGCTCCGATGACGCAAAGACGTGGTCGGCCAGCGTGAGGGGCTCGACCACACGGGCGATCTCGAAGAGCCGCTCATCGAAGTTGCTCGCCAGCGCCACCTCGCCACCGGCCCGCTTCACATCCTCGACCCGCTGCATGCTTTCGGGCAGCGGTCGCCAGGCCTCGGGCTGGGCAAAATGCTCCCACAGATCGACGAAGATCGCGTTGCTCGCTGGCGATCCCTCGAACACATCCTCGACGATGCCTCGCCACCGCTCGATCTCACGCCCGCGGCTCGTCGCAAAGGCAGGTGTCGCGGCGGCGTCGATCGACTCCTGCCGTCGCCAGGCCGCGGCAAACCGGTCGGAGATCACGTCCTCGACGAGTTCGACTCCGTGCCGTCGCCCAGCCTCAGCGTAGGCCCTGCTCACCCGCGGCCAGGGCTCCACGAGCGTGCCGACCACGTCGAAGACGACGACTTTCACCGTTAGCGCCTCGGAATGAATCCCAGATCGAGACCGAATACGAACATCATCAGCGTGAGGATCAACGCCAGCCCGAGATACGAGAGCGCGGCGACCACGTTCTCGCTCGGCGGCTTGCCGCGCACCAACTCGTACAGCAAGAAAACCATATGCCCGCCGTCGAGAACGGGGATGGGCAGAAAATTCACAACCGCCAAATTCGCACTGAGCATCGTCAAAAACAGCAACAGCCGGCTGAAACCCTCCTCGGCCGACCGGCCGGCCTGCTTGGCAATTTCGATCGGTCCGCCGAGCAGCCGCGGGCTGATCTGGCTGCTGGTGAGCTTGCCCAAAAACCGATAGACGAGCGACAGGTCTTCCATCGCCTTGCGGCCACCGCTGGCCAGTGCCGCGGCCACGGAGCCCGCCTTGACGAGCTTGGAGACGGGCTTGAAGACCAGCCCACGGTCGATCACGAACCGCTCGACTTCCGCCGCGGGATCGAGTTCCACATCGCGGGCCAGGCCGTCGGCCCCCTCCACCACCAGCTGCACCCGCGTGCCCGGCGCCACCTGCTGCAGCACGGCCACGCAGTACGGCCAACTTGGCGACCGCTCGGAAAGCTCGAGGCCGGCGTCTTCTGGATTGGCCGCCTCGCCCGGCTCGATGAACCGGGCCCGGATCACCTTCTCGCCCGCCTTCACGCCCGCCGCCTCGGCCGGGCTGCCCGGCTCGACCGCGGCAATCGTCGTCTCGATAGCGACCGCCAGCCCCAGCGACGAGATCGCCACCGGGCTCGCCGGCCATCGCGGCTCCTCGATCCAACTCACCTCCCGCGGCACCACGGAGAGCGTGGCCGGCTCGGCGCCGTCACGGACCACCTCGATCGCGACGGCCTCGCCGGCCTTCCGTCGCAGCAAGGCGTCGAGGGAGAGCACGTCAACGACCGGCTTGCCGTCCAGCGATACGAGCCGGTCGCCAGGCCGGAAGCCTGCCGCAGCTGCCGGCGAACCAGCCTGCACCGCCTTGACTGCTCCAGCCGCCATGATGATCCCGAGCGTCCGCCGCGGTTGCGGCGGCAGCGTGATGTCAAGGTTGCCGTTGGAAGCCGCGTCGCCGGCCTGTCGCCTGACGCTGAGCGTCACCTGCTCACTCGGTGTGCTGGCCAACGCCGCGATCAACTCGGCGTAGCTGGAGACAGCCTTGCCATTGACCGCGCGAATCGTGTCGCCGGCTGCGAAGGGGGGCTCTGCCTCGGCCGCTGCGCCCGGCAGCCGCGGTGAGATGTCGTCGGGGAGCGTGACCGAAAAGGGGCTTGTGACCCCGACGGTCGGCACGCCGAGATCGGTGTCGGGATGGAGTACGACCGATTCGGTCGTGCCATCGGCCGGCCGGTGAAATGTAAAGGCCACGCCCTTCTCGACATCGCCAAGCGTCACGCCGTTACGAAGGTCGGAGAAGATCGGATTCTTACGGCCACCGATCGCGGTGATCTCGTCACCGGTGCGCAGGCCGGCCCGCCAGGCGGCTCCACCGGGGCGGACGCTCGAGATCTCGCAGGTCATCTCCTCGATGCCGAGGCCGAAGGCCAGCGCCGCCATCAGCACCGCGAAGATCACGTTCATGATCACGCCAGCGGAGATGATTGCCATTCGTTTCGGCACGCTCTGTGCGGGATAGCTCCGCGGATCCCAGGCCGGGTGCGGGTCGCTCGTCGGCTCCGGAGGCAGGTCGCCGGAAAACTCGGCCTGCCGGGCCCGCTGCGCCTCGCGGGCGGCGGCCGCCGGATTGTCGTCCTGGCCGAGCATCTTCACATAGCCGCCCAGCGGCAAGGCCCCGATGCCGTATTCGGTCTCACCCCACTTGAAGCTCGCCAGCTTCAGGCCGCCGATGTCGAAACCGAGATAAAACTTCTCACACTTCACGCCGCAGGCCTTGGCGACGAGGAAGTGACCCAGTTCGTGGACGAAGATCACGAAGCCCAGGCCGCCGGCCACCTGCAGGATCACGCCCCAGCTCGAGGGCTGGAGGATCCAGGGGAGCCCCGCCTCGGCGGCCAACAAGGCCGTTCCACCCGCCATCAGACACACGCCCACTTCATGACCTCCTGTCTGGCCCAGCCATCGAGGCGACGGACCTCGTCGAGCGATGGCTCAGGTGAATACGGATGCTCATCGAGCACCCGTCTGCAGATCTCGGCAATGTCGGTAAATCGCAATTCGCCGTCGAGAAAGCCGCGGACAGCCTCCTCGTTGGCGGCGTTGAGCACGGCGCCGCACGTGCCACCGCGGATGGCGGCCTCGTGGCCGAGCTGCACGGCCGGAAACCGTTCGGGATCGGGCGGCTCAAACTCGAGCGCGATGCTCTGCGTGAAGTCAAACTTCCTCGCAGGGCACGCAAACCGTTCGGGATAGGCCAGCGCGTACTGGATCGGCAACCGCATGTCGGGCGGGCTCAACTGCGCCACCACCGAGCCGTCGACAAACTCGACCATCGAGTGCACGATCGACTGCGGATGAATGACCACGTCGAGCTTCTCTCCTGGCAGCCCGAAGAGCCACCGCGCCTCGATGAGCTCCAGGGCCTTGTTCATCATCGTGGCCGAATCGATGGTGATCTTCGGACCCATTGACCAGGTCGGGTGCTTGAGGGCCTCCTCACGAGAGACATTCGCGAGCGTCTCCACGGGCCGCCGCCGGAAGGGGCCGCCGCTGGCGGTGAGCACGATCCGTGCCACCTCGGCGGGCATGCCGCTGCGGAGGGCCTGATGGATCGCCGAGTGCTCGCTGTCGACCGGCACGATGCTGCCGCCGGTTCGCGCCGCCAACTCGGTCACGAGCGGGCCGGCCATGACGAGCGTCTCTTTGTTCGCCAACGCCACGGTCTTGCCCGCTTCCAGAGCCGCCCATGTGCTCCGCAGACCCGCTGCGCCTACGATCGCCGACACGACACGGTCGATCTCGGGAGCCCGGACGAGTTCATCGAGGGCCTCGGGGCCGACGGCCAGCCGTGTGCCCCGGGGCAGGCTGGCTGCGTCAAGGCAGGCGGCCGCCTCCGGGTCGATCACCACCACCCACTGCGGGCGACAGGCACGGGCCTGTTCCACGAGCTGGTCGACGCTGCGATGGGCGGCGAGCAGGTAGGCGGAAAACCGCCCCTGCGATGCGGCGATCACGTCGAGCGTGCTGGTACCAATGCTCCCCGTCGAGCCGAGCACGGCCACGTGCAGTGGCGACGCAACGTGCAGTGGAGACGCGACGTCTAGTGGCGACGCAGCGTCGGTCGGAATGTCGGTGGTGGAGACGGGTGGAGGCACGGAGACGAAGCCAGAGCCGAGCCCCGATCAGGTCGCTGGGGTCGAGGCGGCGTGTGGGCGATTAAACCGCGGATGTTCCGAGCCTCAAAGTGTAGGCCGCGGGGGGTGAAACTTCCACATTGACAATCGTATCCGGAGCGTTTGTCGCGGGCTTTGGGGGTGCGTAGGATGACTACTCCGGGCGGCCGAGCGCTGCCGCCCGTACGACGTCGGCTTTCCCCTCTCGAGCACACACGACTCACTACCTGCATGGCGAAGAAACGCGACGGATCCGGGAAACGGGGCGGCGACCGCCGCTCATCCATGGGCGGATCGAACCTGGTTTGGTCCCTGATTGCGGCCGCCGTGGCCGGCTTGTTCGCGCTGAGCCTGCTGGGCACGACACCCGAGGTCGAACTCTCCTACAGCGACCTCGAAAAACTGATCCGAGCCACGGGCCGCAGTGACGCCGATCCGGCGGCCGCGCCCCGGTTCATCGAGGTGCCCCGCCGTGGTGGCACCGGCAGCGACGTGGCGCGATACGCCGACCTGCAAGACGTGGTGATCGGCGCGTTCCAGGTGTCGGGCACCGTGCGCGAACTGCCGCTCTCCGGTGGCGACGACCTCCAGCCGGGGAGTGTCCGCCAGCGGCTGACGCCCGCCAGCGGGCTGCGTCGCTTCTCCACCTCGAAGCTGCCGAGCGAAAACTCGGAAGGCCAGCTTTCCAAACTGCTTGCCGAAAACGGCGTGCCTTTCAGCTACGAACAGCCTCCCAGCCCGTGGCGAAACTGGATGCCGATGCTCTTCATCACTGGCCTCTTCGGGCTCGTCTTCTGGCTCATGCTCCGCAAGGTCGGCGGCGCGGGAAGCCCGATGGCCTTCGGTCGCAGCCGCGGCAAGATGTATGCCCAGGAAGACCTCGGTATCACGTTCGATGATGTGGCGGGAATTGATGAGGCTGTCGAGGAGCTCCGGGAGGTCGTCGAGTTTCTGCGCAACCCCGAGAAATACCAGGTACTCGGTGGCCACATCCCCAAGGGCGTGCTGCTGGTGGGCCCGCCCGGCACGGGCAAGACACTCCTTGCCAAGGCGATCGCCGGCGAGGCGGGCGTGCCCTTCTTCGGCCTGTCGGGCAGCGACTTCGTGGAGATGTTCGTGGGTGTCGGTGCCGCGCGGGTGCGCGACATGTTCCAGCAGGCCGCGGCCAAGGCGCCCTGCATCATCTTCATCGATGAGCTCGACGCCCTCGGCAAGACCCGCGGCACGAGCGTTGTGGGGGGCCACGACGAGCGGGAGCAGACGCTCAATGCGCTGCTCGTGGAGATGGACGGCTTCGGCAGCAACTCCGGCGTGATCGTGCTGGCGGCGACCAACCGCCCCGAAACACTCGATCCCGCCCTGCTCCGCCCCGGCCGATTCGACCGCCACGTGCTCGTCGATCGGCCCGACGTCCGCGGGCGGGAGGCGATCCTGCGGGTGCACGTGCTCAATGTGAAGCTCGATCCAAATGTCGACATTTCCCAGATCGCCCGGATCACGTCGGGCTTCGTGGGGGCCGACCTCGCCAATCTCGTCAACGAGGCGGCGTTGCTGGCCGCCCGCAACAACAAGTCGGCCGTCGGCATGGACGAGTTCAACGAGGGCGTGGAACGGGTCACGGCCGGGCTCGAGAAGAAGAAGCGGGTCATCCACGAAGACGAAAAGAAGCGGGTCGCTTACCATGAGGCGGCCCACGCGCTGGTGGCTTTCTCACTGCCCAACACCGACCCGGTCCACAAGGTGTCGATCATCCCTCGTGGCCTGGCGGCGCTCGGCTACACGATGCAGCGGCCGGAGGACGACCGCTACCTGCTCACGCAGTCGGAACTGGAGAGCCGCATCCAGGTGCTGCTGGCCGGGACGATTGCGGAGGAGATGGTCTACGACGACGTCTCCACCGGCGCTCAAAACGACCTCGAGCGGACAAGCGAGATCGCTCGCGCGATGGTGATGGACTATGGCATGAGCCAACTGGGCAGGGTGACCTACCGGGAGAATCCACGGTCGCCATTTTTGGCGGGCGGAGGCCCCGACCTGCCGCACGCCCGCTCGCACAGCGAGGAGACGGCCCGGGAGATCGACGAGGAAGTCAAGCGGATCGTCGACAGGTCGATCGAGCAGGTGCGGCGAATCCTCGAGACCCGCCGGGCGGCGCTTGAGGCAATCACGCAGCGGCTCATCGAGACCGAGGTGATCGGTGGCGACGAACTCAAGGCGATCATTGAGCGGTCAGTGGCCGCCCCGCAAATCGTGCCAGGAACAGCCGCCGAGCGGCGTGCTGCACGGCCGCCGCAGGGCGAACCAGCCGAGTCGCCCGTGCCTCAGGCCGACGCCGGCCCGTAGCACAGGCTTCAGGCCGTCGAGCATCAGTCCTTGATCAACGCCTTCGGCAGCGTCGCAAAGTGGAGGATCGTCACGGCACCGGCGGAGATCAGCGTCCAAGGCGCCCAGTCAGGGGCCGTGAAGACGTGCGAACTACCGCGTCCGTTCAAGGGGAGGACCGTGGCCGAGTCGATCACCAACAGTTCGATGCCGAGGACGCAGGCAAACAGCCCAGACGCGAGAAAAAAACTTTTCCACATGATGTCGGGGGCGCACCCGTGTGGGCGCGGTCGTTCTCCGTCACAAACTCCCCGGCCACGAGGAGCCTGCGGGAGGCATCGACACGCCAGGCTGCCGAAGTTCAGCCAGTGCGACCATGCGACGACTGTGCCGGTTGTGAGGCCTGTGCGACAGGCCTCAGCCGGCTGATCAAAGCCCGTACCCGCCCCCGATCCCGGGCCTACACTTCAATGAGTCTTTTTCTCATGGTCACCACCCGCCTCCAGCCAACGCGCGATACCGTCCTCTACGACGGCCGCTGCCGATTCTGCCGCAGCCAGATCGCTCTGTTGCGGTCGCTGTCGCTCTCCCGCCGGCCCGACTTCATTTCGCTGCACGATCCAATCGTGGCCGAGCGGTTCCCCGAACTCTCCCACGATGACCTGTTGCGGCAGATGTACGTGATCGATCCGCAGGGCCAGGCCCACGGCGGTGCGGAGGCGGTCCGCTACCTCTCGCGACGGCTGCCACTGTTGTGGCCGCTGGCCGCCCTGCTCCACATCCCTGGCTCGCTGCCGGTGTGGAACCGCCTCTACGCCTTCGTCGCCCGCCACCGCCTCTCGATCGCCGGCTCCTGCGACGACGGGAGTTGCCAGGTGCGGTAGCGCAGCAGTCCACCGGGCTCGCGCCCTGGTGCTTGCTGGTGGAGGGCTCGCGCCCGGTGCGTCCTTGGAGGATGGCATCGCCCGCCTGGAGGGCGGGCTTACGCGCGCGACCGGAGGGTCGCAAAGAAACCCGAGGCCAGGATGGCGAGGGTTTCGTGAAGCCAGCCGCAGGGCGCAAGCCCGCGGGATGACGCACCATCCAGCGCTCCTTCAGTCACTCCGCCGCCGCGTCACGAACCTTGAAAAACATCAGGTGCTGCCAGGGGAGGCGATCGTATTCGCGGGCCAGATCGAAGCCGTTGGCCTCCAACTCCAGCCGCACCTGTGCCTTCGTCATCTTGTGAAGCGGCTTGATCGGCACGGCCGGATCCTCGCCACGAAACTCCGCGAGCACCAACTGGCCGTCCTCGGCGAGGCACTCACGAATCCTCGCCAGCATCTCGACCGGATGGGAAAACTCATGATAGACGTCGACGCAGAGCACCATGTCGACGCCCTTGTCAGGCAGCCGCGGATCGATGACGGTGCCGAGCACGGGCTTGATGTTCACGAGGCCGGCCACGGCCGCCCGACCAGAGAGCATCTTCAGCATCGGCGGCTGGATGTCGACCGCGTAGACCGTGCCCGTTGGGCCGACGAGTTGGGCCAGTTCCAATGTGTAGAAACCATTCCCGCAGCCCATGTCGCAGACGACCTGCCCCGGCTGGATCGCCAAGGCCTCGATCAGTTGTCGGCAGTCTTCCTCACGCTGCCGGCTTTCCCGCACCAGCCAGGGAGCACCCGAGTAGTGCATCGTCTGGGCGATTTCGCGGCCCATGTAGAAGGGCTGGGCCGGCGGGATCTCGGCGGTGCGGTCGATCTTGAAGTCGATCCGTGGCGGCTCGGCTGCCGGAGCCTGCGCGGCCGCCGATACCCCGAAGGCTGCGAGTCTGACGACAACAAGGAGAAGCGAGGGCCCTTTCCACATGTCACGAGTATAAGCTGTCGGTATCGCAGCGCCACACGACGGGCGACCGAATCGCTGGAGGCGATGCCCACTTCCGGCCGGAGGCCGGCAAGCGAAGCGAGGCCAGGATGGCGAGCTTCGTGTGAAATAGGCAACTCACGCCGCAACCGCGTCGAGGGCGGGCTGGTCGGCATCGTCGTAGTAGCTCACCACGGTGATGCCGCTGCGCAGGGCGTAGTCCGCCAGCTCGTCGGCGTCGACGAGGATCGTCTTGCCCGCCTCGACGGCTAGGACGGTCGCGCCGGCCGCCCGCAATGATTGCAGCGTGCCGATGCCGATCGTCGGCATGTCAAACCGCAGATCCTGCTGCGGCTTGGCCACCTTGACCACCACCATCCCCCCGGCCGGACAGAACCGACCTGCCCGGCGGATGCACTCGTCGGTGCCCTCGATCGCCTCGAGCGCGATCGGCGCCCGATTCTTCACCACCACAGTCTGGCCGATGTCGAGCCGGCCGAGTTCCTTGGCCAGCCGCCAGCCAAAGGCGACGTCGGCGAGCTGGGCTCTCGTGAGCGGCCGCCCCGCGAGTACGCCACCGGAGGCCAACAGTTCCGTCGCCAAATCAGTGGCCGGCACGATCCGGACGCCGGCTGCGTCGAAGGCGTTGGTGATCGCACCGAGGAGCGAGTCGTCGCGATTGTCCCGCCGCTGCGAGACGAAGTGAGGCCAAAAGGTCTTCAGCCCCGTCCAGTCGGGAAGATGCCGCAGCCAGGCGTGCTTCGCAAACAGTTTCGTCTTGTGGATCTTGCCGGCCATGGTGGCCCGGCTGCAACCATGCCGCTTGAAGAAGTCGATCGCCTTGCCGATCTCGGCCACGCCGACAAAGCCATGGTGGTCGGCCAGACCCTCGAGCGCGGCATCAGCATGGTCGCGGATCGACAGGATCGCGGTACGGCCACCCCGGCGACGCACTGCCTCCGCAACCGCCACGGGATAACGGCCCCACCCCGCCAGGATGCCGACGGTCTCGCCAGCAAGACTGTGCATGTCACCGGCCATCATCATGCCGCCTCCGCGGCTCCCGCGCGGCCCCGGCCGGTGACCGCCGGCGGGCCGGCCTGTTCGAGGGTCTCGATGCGGGCGGTGAGCTTCTTCAAGTCTTTTCGCATCTCGGGAAGTTTCGTCATCGTCGCCAGTTGAAGCTTGCGCTCACGGAGTTCGATCGCCGGCTCGCCGAGCACGGTGATCCCGGGGGCCACGTCGTTGGACACGCCGGAGCGGGCCCCCAGCACGGCGCCGTCGCCGATGTGCACATGGTCTCGCACACCGCACTGCCCGGCCATCACGACCCAGCCGCCGGTGCTCGTGCTGCCCGCCACTCCCACCTGCGAACAAATCATGTTGGTAGCACCGATCTGGCAGTTGTGGGCGATCATCACGAGGTTGTCGATCTTCGTGCCGCGCCCGATCACCGTCGGCCCGTAGGTGCCGCGGTCGATCGTAGTGTTGGCGCCGATCTCGACGTCATCCTTCACCTCAACCCAGCCCAGCTGGGCCGAGAGCGCATAGGCATCGCCGCTCACCTTGTAGCCGAAGCCATGGGCGCCGAGGACGGCACCGGAGTGGATGATGCACCGCTGCCCCACGACCGTGTCGGGATAGAGCACGGCATTGGGAAAGATTTCGGTGCCGGCCCCGATGCGGCAGCCGGCCATGATGCGGGCGCCCGAGTGGATCGTGGCGCCGGAGCCGATCTCCACGTCGGCTCCGACGGAGGCGAGCGGGTGGATGTCGACATCGGCTGCCAGCCGTGCAGTTGAGTCGATAGCCGCCTGCGGGCTCACGCCTGACCGGGCCTTCGCCCGCGGTGGCCGGAAGTGGGTGATCGTGGCGGCGAAGGTGGCATGCACGTCGGCTACCTCGATCGTGGGCCGATCGAGCGGACCGGATCCAGCCGGCACGATTGCTGCACCGGCCTTGCTCTTTTCGAGCAGATGCAGCTTGTCAGCGGCATCGACGAGCGTGATCTCACTGGGGCCGGCCAGTTCGAGTGTGGCGGCGCCGGTGATCTGCCGGGTCGTGTCGCCGGTCGGCGCGCCACCGACATGCGTGGCCAGCGCCGCGAGGGTGATCGCCATCGAAAGGTCTCCTGGGGGACAGTCCGCAATCGGCAGAGGGCGGAAAGATAGGAGGCCTGGGCCGGTGTCGCAAGGCGTTTTCAGCCCGCGAAAAAACGCCGGTCGGCAGCCGCCAGCATCGCTGCCACCAGCACCGCCCGGACCGTCCACAGCACGGTCCGCACCCAATTGCTCGCGACGAGTCGCTGGTGGGCGGCGGCATCCCAGCCGGCCGAGAGCCTCTCATGCAGCGGCACCTGCACGAGAAACGTGCTGGCGTGAATCCCCAGGAGCACGACAAACGCCGACCAGACGAGCCATGGCGGCACACCCGGTGGCCGCCGCCACAGGAGGATCGCCGCGGTGATGCTTTCCACGAGCATCGCGGGGATCACCACCATACCCGTTCGCTGCCGATGCCGTTCTTCCCAGGCCGCGAAGTCGTCGTGCGGCCAGCCGGCCATGAGCGGGTAGTGCACGAGTTGCACGTACCAGATCACACCCGCCATGAAGGCGGTGGCGGCGAGGTTCACGATGAGCGTGGTGCGTTCGGGCATCAGTGTGTGACGAAGTCTACAAAATGCTTTCCTGGCATTACAGGTTTACGTCGGTGCAGGGCTGCCCATGCCCCGTCGCCGGCGTATGCAAACAAGCGCAGTATGGATTGCGAAGCGCAGTTTGCATCCGAGTGAGCGAAGGGCAGGATGCCCGCAGCGAACGTCCGGCGACGGGGCATGGGCAGCCCTGCACCCCCCGCGGTCAAAAGGTCGCACTAGAATGCGATCAAGTTACGGCGGTCTTTAGCCCGGTCGGCCTTTTACGTCGGCGAGGCCGCCGTCGATGCCGATCACCTGGGCGGTCACCCAGCTCTGCTGCGGGTCGAGGAGCCAGGCGATCGCCCGGGCCACGTCCTCGGGCTCGCCGAGGCGGCCGAGCGGGTGCATTGCCACCGACGCCTTCTCGGCCAGTTCGCTCGCCACCAGGCCGGCGGCCAGCGGCGTGCGAGTGAGCCCCGGGGCGACGGCATTGAACCGGATTTTCTGCCGGGCATACGTTGCGGCGGCTGACAGCACGAGCCCGATGATGCCGGCCTTCGCAGCCGCGATCGCTTCGTGATTGGGCAGGCCGATCCGCGCCGCCGCGCTCGAAACGAGCACCACCGAGCCGCCGTCGGCTTTCATCAGCCGGCCCGCGGCTCGTACACAACCGAAGGCACTCGTCAGGTTCGTTGACAGCGTGGCGGTCCAGTCGGCGGAGCTCGTGAGATGGGCGGGCTTCAGCAGGATCGACCCCACGCAGTTGGTGATGCCGGTGAGGCCGCCGAGATCTGCTGCAGCGGTATCGGCCACTGCGTCGATGGCGTCGGGATCGGTCGCCTCGACCGTGCCCCATGGCATACCAAGTTCGGCGGCGACCGCCTGGAGCCGAGTCGTATCACGACCGGCCAGAAACACGCGGCCGCCACGGGCCACGACCAGTCTGGCGACGGCCGACCCGATGCCACCACCGCCACCGAGGATGAGGACGCGTTCGCTCACACTACAGCCAGTTGTCGACCGTCTGCTCGAGCTTCACGTCGGCAGCCATGTCGCGGAGTTTGTCCATTGCCCGCGTTTGAATCTGCCGGATCCGCTCCTTACACACGCCCATCTCGGAGCCGAGTTCACGAAATGTCCGCGGCGGCTTGCCGTCGAAGCCAAAGCGAGCCACCACGATCTGCTTTTCCCGCGGCTCGAGGTCGGCGAGAAACTTCTGAAAGAGCTGCTTGAGCTCGGCGATCTGCTCGGAAGAGCAGTACTCGTGGGGCGAAGGTTCCTCAGCACGGTCCTTCAGGGATTCCTCCGTCGGCACGAACCGCGACCGCAGTTGACGCGACTTCTGCGAGACCCGAAAGAAGTGCCGCTGGATCGCATACGTGGCGTACGTGCTAAACCGGTTGCCCAGGGCGAAGTTGAACTTTTCCACCGCCCGCATGAGGGCCACGTTGCCCTCGCTCACGAGTTCCTCGAACGAAGTCCCAGGGTCGACGAACTTCTTGGCGATCGACACGACCAGCCGCAGATTCGACGTGATGAGAATCGCCTTCACCGTCTCAGCCTCGGTCAGCCAGCCCTCAACCTGCTCGATCTGGCGGAGTGTGGCCCGTTTTCGATCCAGTCGGCCCCGCGCGGTGGCTGCTCGAAACTTCAGCCAGTTCATCCGACGGAAGTAAAATTGCTCCTCCTCCTTCGCCAAGAGCCTGGTCTGGTAGAGGCTGGCGAGGTAGGGCGTGAGTCCCGACGGTGCAGGATCGCCCGACGAATCCAAGGGGCGGTCAGCCTCGACGGGCGGGTCGCAGGCAAGACGCTCGGCGTCGGCCTTCAGAAACTGCCGGCAGGGAATGTAGTCAATCTCCCGCTCAAAGAACTGCCGCCGCCGTTCGCGAAGCACCTCGATCTGCTGGGCTTTGGCCTTTTTTGAGAGAGGGCGTTTCGTCGGGGACGTCGACCGGGATTGAGCGGGACGTCGGGGCAGCCGCTGTGCATGCGCGATCACAAAACCCTCCTGTCAAAAACGACATCAAGACGCTGAAAAGCAGAGACCGGCGGGGGGGCAGGCCAAGGTCGGCCCGCCCTCTAGAACAAACCGCACAACCAGCCCCGCCGTAACAGCCCTGAAAAACCCTTGGAAGCCACGGGCTATTCGAGGAGGGTCCCCGGCAGAAAGGGTTCGCCGCGGCTTTGGCGAACGACGTTTTCCACAGTGACCCGAGCAATCTCGCCGAGAGCCTCGCGGGTCAGAAACGCCTGATGCGCCGTGATGAGCACGTTGGGAAATGTCAGCAGTCGGGAGAGCTGGTCATCCTGGAGCACCTGGCCCGACAGGTCCTCGAAGAAAACACCTTCCTCTTCCTCGTAGACGTCGATCGCCAACCCCCCAAGTCGGCCCTGCTTCAAGGCATCGATGACCGCGGTCGTGTCGATCAACTTGCCGCGGCTGGTATTCACGAGCATCGCTCCCGGCTTGAGGTGGCCCACCGAGTCGGCGTTGATCAGATGATGGGTCTGCGGCGTGAGCGGAAGGTGAAGGGAGACGATGTCACTCGTCGTAAGCAGATCCGCCAGGGGCATGTATTCGATGCCGTGGCCGGCGGCCCAATCAGTCATCGGAAAGGGGTCGTGCGCAATCACCCGCATGCCAAAGCCGCGAAAGATCTCCGCCGTCACGCGGCCGATTCGTCCGGTGCCGACGATCCCGCACGTCTTGCCATGCAGGTCGAAACCAACGAGCCCGTTGAGGGAGAAATTGAGTTCGCGGACGCGGTTCCAGGCCCGATGAATGCGGCGATTGAGCGTCAGCACGAGGGCCACCGTGTGCTCGGCCACGGCGTGCGGGGAATAGGCCGGCACGCGGGTGACCGCGATCCCCAACTCCCGCGCCGCATCGAGGTCGACATTATTGAAGCCGGCGCACCGCAGGGCCACGTGCCGGATCCCTGCGTCGACCAAGATCTTCAGACAGCCGCGATCGATCCGGTCGTTTACGAAGCCGCAGACCACCGTCGCCCCCCGGGCCGTTGCGGCAGTTTCGGCTGTCAGGCGAAACTCATGAAAAGCCCATTCCACTTGGCCGGCCCCGGCCGCAGCCATCATGAATTCGCGATCGTAGGGCTTTGTGTCATAGACGGCGATTGCGGGCATGACCAAACCTCCAAGGCGGCCGTCAGCGTACCAGACGGTCTTGTCTCGCCCGCCTGACCAATTGATCCGGCGGTATGCTCAAGGTATGACGCGTCACCTGATCCTTGTCCTGGGCGACCAGCTCGACCGCTCGAGCGCGGCCTTCGATGGGTTTGACCGGCGTTGCGACCGCGTCTGGATGGCGGAGGTAGCTGAGGAGTCGACCCACGTCTGGACCCACAAGGCGCGGATTGCCGTCTTCCTCGCCGCCATGCGGCACTTTCGTGACGGACTCGCGCAGGAGCGGATCGACATCGACTACACCGAGCTCGAGGCGACGCCTGCTGCTCAGGAGCCGGCCACGCTTGCCGCCGCCCTCGAGACCAGCCTCGCGCGGGCAGCCAAGGCGAAGCAACGTCCGGAGCGGCTGATCGTTGTCGAGCCAGGGGAGTGGCGGGTGCAGGAGGCGGTCAAGGCAGCGGCGGCGAAGGCCGGCCTCCCACTCGAGATCCGCTCCGACCGGCATTTCTTCTGTTCGCGGGAAGAGTTCGCCGCCCACGCCAAGGGTCGCAAGCAGCTGCGGCTGGAATACTTCTACCGGCCGCTGCGGGAGAAGTTTGGCGTGCTCATGGAGGATGGCGAGCCGGCCGGCGGAGCCTGGAACTTCGACGCCGACAACCGCGGTGCGTTTCCCAAGGCTGGCCCTGGAAAACTTCCCGCCCCGCGGCGGTTCCCACCCGACGCTCTCACCCGCGGCGTGATCGACTTGGTGAATGCGCGGTTCGCCGCTCATCCCGGCTGCCTCGACGACTTCGACTGGCCGGTGACACCGGCCGATGCCCGCAAGGCCCTCGATGATTTTCTCGCCCATCGCCTGGCGAACTTCGGCCAGTATCAAGACGCGATGTGGACGGGTGAGCCCTGGCTCTACCACGCGCGGCTCTCGCAGGCGATGAACATGAAGCTGCTCGATCCGCGGGATGTCGTGAAGGGGGCCGAGAAGCTTTGGCGGGGTGGCAAGGCGCCGCTGGAGGCGACGGAGGGCTTCATTCGCCAGGTGATCGGCTGGCGGGAGTATGTCCGCGGCGTCTACTGGCACTTCATGCCGGACTACGTCGACCGCAATGCCCTCGGGGCCGAGCTCCCGCTGCCGGATTGGTACTGGACGGCGGCGACGGAGATGAACTGCCTGAAGGACGCCCTCGGGCAGACGCTTCGTTACGGCTATGCCCATCACATCCAGCGGCTGATGGTGACGGGACTCTTCGCGTTGTTGCTCGGCGTGAAGCCGCAGCAGGTGCACGAGTGGTATCTGGCGGTGTACGTCGATGCGGTGGAGTGGGTGGAGCTGCCGAACACGCTCGGCATGAGCC
>CAZODJ010000003.1:41962-49454 GCA_964578555.1 uncultured Candidatus Kuenenia sp. | reverse complement strand
GGGGCGGGTCGCCCCTTGCACATTTACTATACTTCTGTACACTTACTGGCAGTTTCGGGTTTTTGACGCCGTTTTCTCACGCCAGGAGTTTCGCCATGCTTGCCCGACTGCACACGTTTTCCCTGTTTGGAATTGATGCCGTGCCGGTTGATGTGGAGGTCGACGTGTCGGCCGGGGCCCTGCCGGCTACTGTCCTCGTTGGCCTGCCCGACACCGCCATTCGCGAAAGCACCCATCGTGTGGCCCGGGCCATGGTCAACTCAGGGTTCAACCGCCCCAACGACCGGATCGTGATCAATCTCGCCCCGGCCGAACTGCCCAAGCAGGCCGCCACGTTCGACCTGCCGATCACGCTCGGCATCCTGGCAGGGAGCGGCCAGTTTTCGGCCGAACGGTTCGACGACTATGCCGTGATCGGCGAATTGTCGCTGGAGGGATCGACACGGCCGACCCGCGGTGCCCTCTCGATCGCCATTGCGGCGGCGAGGCAGCAACGGCAGCGGCCGCTCAAGGGAGTGGTGGTCCCCGCAGCGAGCGCCACGGAGGCGGCGGTTGTCGAGGACATCGAAGTCATTCCTGTGGCGTCGCTCACCGAGGCGGTGCAGTTCTTCTCAGGCGACCTCAAGATTCCACCTGCGCCGCCGCGGGTGACCGAGTGGTTTGATCGGTTTGCAAGCTACGACGTCGACTTCGCCGACGTTCGCGGTCAAGAAGCCGCGAAGCGGGCGCTCTGCGTCGCGGCGGCGGGCGGGCACAACTGCCTCATGGTCGGGCCACCAGGCGGCGGCAAGACCATGCTGGCCAAACGCGTGCCAACGATCCTCCCGCAGCTGTCCGCGGCCGAGTCGCTGGAAACGACGCGGATCTACAGTGCGCTCGGCCTCCTCTCCGGCGGCCAGCCCCTGGTGGCCACCCGACCCTTCCGCGCGCCACATCACACGATCAGCGAGGCAGGGCTCATCGGCGGCCGCTCGATTCCGATGCCGGGGGAGATCTCCCTCGCGCACAACGGTGTCCTTTTTTTGGACGAGCTTCCAGAGTTCAACCGCCGCACGCTCGAGGTGCTCAGGCAGCCGCTCGAAGATGGCACGGTCACGATCAGCCGCGCCAAGTCGTCGACCATCTTCCCGGCCGACTTCATGCTCGTGGCGGCGCTCAATCCCTGCCCGTGCGGCTATCGCGGTGATCCACGCCGCGAGTGCCAGTGCACTGCCCCACAGGTGGAAAAGTACATGGGCAAAATCTCGGGGCCGCTCGTCGACCGGATCGACATCCATCTCGAGGTACCGGCAGTTCCGTTTCGCGAACTCTCCGCCAGCCGCCCCGGCACGTCGAGCAGCCAGATGCGCGAGGCCGTGCTTGCAGCGCGGATGCGGCAGACGCAGCGGTTCACCAACGCGTCGGCAGTCCATGGCCGTCCGCTGACACGATGCAACGCCCGGATGACCAGCCGGATGATTCGCGAACACTGTCCCCTCGAGTCGGCGGCGGCCGAACTGCTCCGAGCCGCCGTTACCGATTTAGGGCTCTCTGCCCGCGCTCACGATAAGGTGCTGCGGGTGGCACGCACCATCGCCGATCTCGACGCCAACGACACGATTGACTGCGGCCACATCAGCGAGGCGATCAACTACCGTGTTCTCGATCGCGGGCTGTGGACGTGAGCCTCTGGTTCATTTTTCGGGCCACACCCCGTCGACGCTGGCCCACCACCGGGATTCCTGCTACCTTTTGACAGAATTCCCGCTGTCGATTGCATTACGCACGAGGTTTCCATGCCGGCCCAAAAACGCGCGAAGAAGGCGGTTGCCGCCACGCCTGACGCTTCTGAAGAGGCCCCCAAAGCCGCGAAGAAAGCGGCGGTCGGGGTGGCCAGTGGAAAGCGGGTGCTCTTGGTCGATGACGATACCGAAATCATCGATTCGATGCGGACGGTCCTGGAATCCCGCGGATACACCGTGCTCACGGCCCGCGACGGCAACCAGGGCCTCGTGATGGCAGAGACCGAAAATCCTGATCTCGTCGTTCTCGACATGATGATGCCGAAGCGGAGCGGGTTCCTCGTGCTCGAGAAGCTTCGCCGGAGCCGGCCGGTACCGATGCGGGTGATCATGATCACGGCCAACGAGGGCAGCCGCCACAAGGCCTACGCGGAAATGCTTGGCGTGGACGACTACATCCGCAAGCCGTTTGCAATGGATCGGCTCCTCGACAGTGTCGATCGCCTGCTGAACTCCTGATTCCTTGCTCCGACAGCGATTGAGCCGCTGGAAAACCGCGTTTTCCGCGGAGCCAGGGGGCCGCGAAATCTGGGCAGTCTGCGCAGGCCCGAGCTGAGATTGACCCGCCCGAAGTGGCTCCATACATTCCGACGGTCACCTCGACAGCAACGGAAACAGAGACGCCTTCTCCGCATGGTTTCGTCAGTGAGCCAATCCACTTCACCCGCTGGCGACGATCTCAAGGAGCGGGTGCGGGACGCCGTCGACATTGTCGAACTTGTCGGTGGCTACATCTCGCTGCGGCGGTCGGGCAAGGGATTGGTGGGATTGTGCCCGTGGCACGATGACTCGCGGCCGAGCTTCCAGGTCAATCCTGAGCGACAGACGTTTCGCTGCTGGGTATGCAATCTCGGCGGCGATGCCTTCAGCTTCCTGATGAAGATGGAGAAGCTCGAGTTTCGCGAGGCCCTCGAACAACTCGCCGACCGGGCCGGCATTCCCATCACTCGTGGCCGCGGCGGATCGACGGGTGATCGCAAGGCGGAATTGCATCGGGTACTCGGCTGGGCTGCCGACCGATTTCGCGACTGCCTGCAGGGTTCTCCCGAAGCCCGCGCCGCCCGTGGCTATCTCCAGGGCCGAGGACTGTCCGACGACACCGTCCGCCGCTTCGGCCTCGGTTTCGCTCCGGCCTCATGGGACTGGCTCCTGCGACAGGCGTCGGCTGCAGGCATCGGTGCCGACCTCCTCGCCGCGTCGGGCATGGCCGTGGAACGACAGGATCGCTCGGGTCACTATGACCGGTTTCGTGACCGTGTGATTTTCCCGATTCGCGACCCAGTCGGGAGGTGCGTGGCCTTCGGTGGCCGCGTGCTGCCCGGTGCGCCGCCCGACTCGGCGAAGTACATCAACTCTCCCGAAACCCAGCTCTTCTCGAAGAGTTCGATGCTCTACGGGCTCGACACCGCCCGCGAGGCGATGAGCCGCAGCCGCCGGGCCGTGGTGGTGGAGGGTTACACCGACTGCCTCGCCGCGCGCCAGGTCGGCATCGACGACGTGGTGGCTGTGCTCGGCACGGCCCTGGGTGAAAAGCATGCCAAATTGCTGCGGCGCTATGTCGACCGGATCGTGCTGGTGCTCGATGGCGATGATGCCGGCCGGCGACGCACCGACGAGATTCTCGACGTGCTGCTGGCCGAGGCGGTCGACCTGCGGATTGCCCGCCTCCCGACCAACGTTGATCCCTGCGACTTCATCCTCGAACATGGGCGCGAGGCCTTCGAAACGCTCCTCGAGGCCGCAGTCGATCCGCTCGACTACCGTCTCGACGAGGCCGTTGCCCGTCTGCCACGGGATGCCAGCGACGAGGCACTGCTGGCCGCCGTCGAAAGCGTGCTGTCGGCGTTGGCCAACGTGTCACCGCGGTCGCCGATCTCCCCATCGCAGCGACGGCTTCGCGAAGATCAGGTGATCGGCCGACTCGTGCGGCGGTTCGGGCTGTCCCGCGAGGTGCTGCGGTCGCGGCTGGTCGAGCTTCGTGGCCGGCGGCCGGCGGCTGCCGCATCGGAGTCGCCCGCCGACGCCCCGCTCCTCCCCACCAGGCTTCCGGCCTGGGATCGGGAGGTGATCGAGGTGCTCGTGGGCGTGCCCGAAGGTGCGGGGCTGATCATCCGCGAGATCGAAGCCTCCGAACTCGAGAGCGGAGCAGGCCGGGAAGTGCTCGAGGCAGCCCGTCGACTCCATGATGGGGGCCGGATCGTCGCCCTCTCCAACCTGCTCATGGAGATTCCCGACCCGCGCCTGCAGAGCATGCTCGTCGCCGTCGACGAGGAAACCATCCAGCGCGGCCCGGTCAACGCTCAGGAACGAATCGACCACCTGCAGGACGCCCTGCGACGCCGCTCCGCCGAGCGGCAGGCGCACGCGAGCGCGCGACAACTGAAAACCTCCCGGCTGGATCCCGGCTCGGAGGCCGCACTTCTGGAGCAACTCGTCGTGCAACGACGGGCTGCTCAGGGCATGACCAATCCCAAGGAAGGGTGAGGATGCTCGTCTCGTTGCTGCAATCGGCTCCGCGGGAGAACGTGACCCACGTTCTTCCCCGGTGTCGGGGGGCGGTGCGAGTGACGGTACGATGGTAAAGGAGAACCTCGACATGAGCGCACGCGTCAACAGGCTGGCCAACGGGCACGACCACTCGAATTCCCAGGCTGCTCCGCCAGCCTCCACCGGTCCCCTCGGCCACGGCGACCTCGAACTGTTGTCGCTGATCGCCGCTGGCAAAGCCCGGGGCTATCTGACGTTTGACGAGGTGAATTCGTACCTTCCGGACGAAGCCGTCGATCCGGAGAAGATCGACGCGCTGCTCGTGGCTCTCGAGGAGCAGGGCATCGAGCTGCTCGACAGCCCGCCAGCCGACGAAGCCGAGACGCCCGCCGTGGGCCGTCCCGTTGCCGCTGCCGCGAAGCCGGCGACACCACGCCGCGACGAGGCGATCACCACGCCCCCGTCGAACGCGGGCAACGACCCGATCCGCATGTACCTGGCCCAGATGGCCGAGATCCCGCTGCTCACCCGCCGCGAGGAGATCTCGCTCGCCAAGCGGATCGAGGTCACGCGCAAGCGGTTTCGCCGCGCCATCCTCGGCTGCGCGTACTCGATGCAGGCCACCGTCGACACCCTGCGTCGTGTACACGAAGGCGCTCTCCCCTTCGACCGCACGATCAAGGTCTCGCTCACCGAGCGGCTCACCAAAGAGCAGATCCAGGCCCGCATGCCCCACAACCTGGCCACGCTCGACGACCTGATGGCCCGCAGCAAGGACGACTTCCGACTGCTCATCAGCACGCGGACCAGCGACGACGATGCCAAGGCCGCGCGGCAACGCTTCCGTCGCGCCCGGGCCAAGGCGCTCACGCTCGTCGAGGAGCTCAGTCTCCGAACTCGTCGCGTGCAGCCCCTCATGAAAGTGCTGCGGGGCATGTCGGCCCGCATGGACAGGATCCAACAGGATTTGCGGGCCATGAAGGAGGGCTGTCTCTCCACCGACGACCGGGCCGACATGCGGAAGGAACTTCGCGACCTGATGCTTGCCACCCAGGAAAGCCCGCGGTCGCTCCGCACCCGCGTCGGCATGCTCGACAAGCTGCGGGAAGAATACGAGGCTGCCAAACGCAATCTCTCCGCGGCCAACCTCCGGCTCGTGGTCTCGATCGCCAAGAAGTATCGCAACAGGGGCCTGTCGTTCCTGGACCTCATCCAAGAGGGCAACACCGGTCTGATGCGGGCGGTGGACAAGTATGAATACCGCCGCGGCTTCAAGTTCTCGACATATGCCACCTGGTGGATCCGGCAAGCGATCACACGGGCCATCGCCGATCAGGCCCGCACGATCCGCATCCCGGTGCACATGATCGACGTGCTCTCCAAACTGCGAACCACTGCCAAAAAGCTGCTCCACGAGCTCGGCCGTGAGCCGTCGCCGGAAGAGATCGCGGAGGCGGCGGGCGTGGGCCTCGAGGAGGCCCGCCGAGTGCTTGACATGGGACGGCAGCCGATGAGCCTCGACCGGCCAATCGGCGAGAGCGAAGACGCCAGCTTCAGCGAGTTTGTCGAGGACGAATCGACACAGAGCCCGACGCAGTCGACGACGAACGAACTCCTCAAGGATAAGATCGAGTCACTGCTCAAGACGCTGACCTACCGTGAACGGGAAATCATCAGGCTGCGATACGGCCTCACCGACGGCTACACCTACACGCTCGAGGAGGTGGGGCGGATCTTCCGTGTCACCCGCGAGCGGGTGCGGCAGATCGAGGCGAAGGCCGTGAAGAAGCTCCAGCATCCTGTCCGCTCGAAGCAGCTGGAGAACTTCTTGGAAACGTCCTTGAACTAGTTGCTTTGCCGGCTCTCGGCGGCCAGTCATGGCAGGAGACCATGCCCGCGGGTAAACTCTCGGTCCGACCCCTGAGAACTCCGCATGGCCGTTG
This sequence comes from uncultured Candidatus Kuenenia sp., assembly GCA_964578555.1. GTDB lineage: Bacteria > Planctomycetota > Planctomycetia > Pirellulales > UBA1268 > CACORA01. Next base: position 43,243 of record CAZODJ010000003.1, on the reverse strand, counting down.
CCACCTCCTCCGAAACGCTTCGCACGCTTCACCGGATCCACCGGCAGTTGGAGGACCTGCGGGGCCGTATCGCCGCAGGCCCGCGGCTGGTGGCTGCCTCCACGAAGCAACTGGAGACCGCGGAGGCCGGTCGCGTCGGCGTGCAAGGACAGATCAAACAGGCCAGACTGGCCGCGGATCAGAAGCAACTGCAACTTCGCTCTGCCGAGGCCAAGATCCTCGACCTCAAGGGCAAGCTCAACACCTGCAAGACCAATCGCGAATACCAACTGCTCACCGATCAGATCGCCGCCGACACGATGGCCACGAACGTGCTCGAAGACGAAATCCTCGAGAGCCTCGAGAAGGTCGACTCCGTGCAGGCGGCGCTCCCGACCGCCGAGCAGGCGGTGGTGACCGCCAAGAAACTCCTCGATGAGACGAAGGCCCGCGTCGCGTCGGAAGCCGCGGGGCTGGAGGTGGAGGTGGCTCGCGTGCAGACCGAGCTTACGACCACCGAACAGGAACTCACCGGTGATGCCCGCTCACTCTACGACCGCTCAGTCAAGCACAAAGGTGCCGACGCCATGGCCCCGCTCGAAGGCGAAAGCTGTGGCGGCTGCTTCCAGCAGATCACCGGCAAGATGGCGTCAGACCTGCTGCTGGGCCACGTCGTGATGTGTCGCAGTTGCGGCCGTCTCCTTTACTCGCCCGAGTCGCGAGCGACGGGCTGAGCCGTCGCCCCGAACCTGGGCCGAGAAATTCCCTCGGAACATTTTCAAGCCCCTGCCTTCCATGCCTCTGGATTGGAGACCCAGTCGATGTCAGACCGCATTCCGATGACCCGCGCCGGCTACGATAAGCTCAAGGCGGAAGTCGATGAACTCGAGACCGTGGAGATGCCGAAAATCACGCAACGGCTGGCCGCTGCCCGTGCCGAGGGAGACCTCAGCGAAAACGCCGAATACCACGGTGCCCGGGAAAGCCAGGGGATGCTGCAGGCGAAGATCAACATGATCCGCGACAAACTCGCCCGCGCCGTGATCGTGGAGCGGCCCAAGGAGGCGGGCGACGAGGTCGTCTTCGGAGCAACGGTTGTGGTGAAGGACCTCGAGTTCGGCGACAACGAGGAGTTTGTGCTCGTCGGGGCCGGCGAGGAAGACTACGACGCCGGCAAGATCAACGTGGCGAGCCCGCTCGCCCAGGGGCTGCTGGGCCGCAAGGTGGGCGAGAAGGTGTCGATCGACGTGCCGGCAGGCACGATGAAATTCAAGATTCTCGAGGTGCGGTTCGACTGACCGC
>CAZODJ010000003.1:1928-41862 GCA_964578555.1 uncultured Candidatus Kuenenia sp. | reverse complement strand
ACGCCGATGTGCGCAGCAGCCCGCCGGCTTCGTGTGGGACCGGTCCTACTGCTTGCCCACGAAGCCGTGGAGGGCCAGCCAGTCGTGCAGCCGGTCAGGCCACGTCGAGAGCACCGGATCATCTTTCGCCAGTCCGACGCCGTGACGGCCCTGCTCGTACACATGCAGTTCCACGGGCACTTTGTGCCGGCGACAGGAGAGGTAGAACGCCACCGCATTCTCGGCCGGCACGCCGGCGTCGGCGTCGGTCTGGAAGATGAACGTCGGTGGCGTGTTCACGGTCACCCGCGTGTCGGTGCTCAGTCGCTCAGCGAGGGCGTCATCGCCATCGGGCCCGAGCAGGTTTTTCCGCGAGCCGCGGTGCGTGGCCGCCGAATTGAGCGATATCACCGGATACCCCAGCACCGCCACAGCGGGGCGGGCAGATACCTTGTCGATCGTATCGTCGGTGCCTCCGGCCGGCCGCTCCTCGAAGAGCGTCGCCGCCATCGACGCCAGATGCCCACCGGCTGAAAAGCCCCAGATCCCGATTCGCTCGGGGTCGACACCGTATGCCGCGGCGTTGGCCCGGGCCAGCCGCAGCGCCCGCTGCACGTCCAGCAACTGCGTCGGGTAATGGTAGCCCTTGCTGCCGAGACGGTAGTGAAGCACGAAGGCGGTGATTCCCCGTTCATTGCACCACTCGGCCACTTGCTTGCCTTCGTGATCGACCGCCAGCGCGCCGTAGCCGCCACCGGGACAGACAACAAACGCGGCTCCGGAGGCCGTTGCCGCGTCGGCCTGCCAGACTTCCACGAAAGGCTGATCACTGTCGGCATCTCCTTTCGCTCCCGGCGCTCCCTCGGGCCACAGCCGCACCTTCACTGGTTCCGCAGCACCCGCTCCCAACGCCATCGCGAAGGCCACGCATCCCAGCCACACCCCCACCAGAGCCGTCTTCATGGATATCTCCTGATTCGAGGACTACTGAAACAACGCCGATCCGATACGTACCATCGTCGCCCCTTCGAGGATCGCCTCGACATAGTCGCCGCTCATCCCCATCGAGAGTTCCGTCAGCGTATCGGTTGACCATTCGCTCTGCAGGCGGTCGCGGAGTTCGCGCAATGCGGCAAACTGCCGACGGGCTTGCCCGGACGCATCGTCCCCCTCCGGAACACTCGCCATTCCCATGAGTCCCCGGATCCGCACATGAGGGTGCGCATTCGCCGCCGCCACGAGGTCTCTGGCCTCCGCCTCGCTGGCCCCGGTGCGGCTGGGATCAGCAGCGAGATTGACTTCCACGAGGGCCTCGCACACGCATCCCTGCCGCGCCGCCTCCTCGTCGATCGCGGCCAGCAGCCGCTGGCTGTCGAGCGTGTGAATGAGGTCCGCCACCTCGATCGTCCGGCGCACCTTGTTGCGCTGAAGGTGGCCAATCAGATGCCACCGCGGCGCCGGCACCGTGCCGGCAAGCGCCATCGCCTTCCGGCATAACTCCTGCGGCCGACTCTCCCCCAGATCGAGGCAGCCCGCGGCGATTACTTCGCGGGCCGCGTCGACATCGCCGTACTTGGTGACCCCAATGACCCGCACGTCGCCTACCCGTCGGCCCGCCCGTCGGCAGGCCTCCGCCGCCCGCTCTCGAATCTCCGCCAGCCGTTCGGCAACTGCCATCACTCGATCTCGATGGCCCGTTGCACCGTGCCGTCGGGCGTGATCCGGCCGAGCAGAAACTCACAGGCCACATTGCAGCCCAACAGCGTGCGGTTGCGAGACGCGTCGAGCGAACGATAGAGCAGCCACTGATCGAGCCCCACCTGCACGCGGTGGCCGGCAGCCATGCTCGGCGGCAGGTTGATGCGGGTGTCGGCAACGGTGAGTTGTCGCCACGTCACCTGCTCTCCGAGCCGACGCGAATCACAGTCGAGCCACACCGGCGCGAAGAGCCGCCCGCGGCCCTGCTGCTCGACGGTGAGGCCCTCCGGTGTCAGCGCGAACTCCCCGCGTCCGCCGGTCCGCCACTCCGGCAGCCCCAGCGGCAGGGCAAGGCACCGCATCGCGGTGTCGTAGAGATAAATCTCACGGGTTTCCTCAGCCGGCTCGATCTCGAGGCCGTTGGCGACCGGGAGCGAGGCCGAGAACCGCAGGTCGCCAGCCGGCGGCCGTCCGTCCCGACGGGTGACGGCATCGGCCAGGAGCACCACGCGGTCGATTGTCAGCAGCGTGACCGACCGCTCGAACTGCAGCCCACCGGCCAGCGGCGCCTTGATCTCGAAGAAGACGGCGCCTTGCTTCGTCTCGAGGCAATTGGTTTCCCAAGGCCCCTCGGCCGGCAACGACTCGCCGTCACAGGTCACCTCCCACCGCCACTCGCCGTCAAGCAGTAGCCGATCACCGATGGCCAGTTCCAGACGGGGCATCGCATTGCGATACTCCAACAGCACCCGGAGGCTGTCGGCAGCCCAGCCCGAACGCAGGATCGCCACGGCGGCCTCCTGGTCGTCTTGGTCACAGGCGAGCAGTCCCTTCGCAGCCGCCTTGCGGTTCGTGCCCGTAGCCAGAGCCTGGGCCGTCCGCTGGACCCGACGCCGCTCCGTGCAGCGGGCTGCCGCATCCAGCAGCGGCTTCGTAAGGGGCAGAGGCAGCCGCCCCACTCCGACGAGCATCCTGCCCCGTCCGCCGAGCAGTCGTAGCCCCGTCGCAAGACAGTTGGTGAACCGTTGCTCGGTGGCACGATCCCATGGCAGGCCTCCGGTATCGAGGCCAAGCTGGCGGCACCGCGCCCACCGACAGATTCTGTTGATCACCGTAGCTGAGCCGCTCAAGCCCAACGAGCCTTCGTCAGAGACGAGGCGTCCGATCTCTTCTTCGAGAGCGGACGTCGCTCCCGCCTCGGTGAGTCGGCAGGCCTCGATGTCGCAAAACAGACGGGCCAGCGTGAGCACGAACGCCGCCGGCGCCGTGTCTCGGTCCGCCAGCGCCGTCGCGGCTCCTGAAGCCCGACGCACGGCCTGCTCGAGGAGGCCGCCGGCCGATCCACCCGCCCGTCGCGAACGAGCCAGCCAGGCGAGTCCCCACACCGCCGCTTCCCGCAACAACCACTGGTCACGAACGGCCATTGCCTGGTCAGACTCTTCGAGGCACTCACCGATGGCCGTTTCCACGAACGACAGGCCCCGCACGTTTTTCGGCCGAGCAGCAACGAGCCGCGCCAGCGACCGCAGCTGCCGGCGGGTCTGCAGCAACTCACAGCGCTCTGCGAGTTCACGAATCCGCTCGGAGGCCGCCCTACCCTTCACGGCCGGCGGTGGTGGTTCCCGGCGGGTGGTGCGGCCAACAGAGGCCGATTCGGCCGACCAGGATTCAGCGGGGGGCGGTGCGCCGTTGGAGTCGGTGTCTGCCCCACGGTCAGCCTCCCGTTTTCGCTCCTTGGTCTTTCGCTTCTTTGCGGTCGAGTCCTTGGTGGCAGTCATGCGTAGGCTCCATGCAGGGCGACCGGGCCAGGCTGGCAGGCGTGCCAAAGGCGGCCGGAGGCGTATGATCGTCGGGCGGGATCACCCATGACGCGGTATCGTACCGAAGCGGTGAGTCTCGTTCCACGACCGGTCTCCCCCGCCGCCGTCTCGAGGGCCTTCCCATGATTTCTCCGCTGCATGCCTTCCGGGCCCGCATGATCGCCTCCATGGTGAACCGGTGGCTCGTCGCGGTCGTTGTAACGCTGGCCGGAGTGGGCCGGGCCTCGCTGGGGGCGGAACCGCCCGCACCAGATCGCCATCCTGAGCTCAAGCGTCTCTCGCTGACCGACGAGGTCTGGATCGACCTCGCCAACAAGCAGGTCGTCATCGGTGGCACGGTCTGTCTCGACAAGGGACCGATCGAATACTTTGCCTGCCCCAAAGACACGAAAGACTACGAGTCGCTGGTGGCGGTCAGGTCATCGGCCCGACTGGTCCACACGGCGCTCTTGGCCATCGGCCTCCAACACGGTCGCCCGGTCTCCTTTGATCCGGAGTACGTCGCGGCGACCGGGGCCGTCGTACGCGTGCAGATGCGGTGGAAGAATCCTGCTGGCGACACGCAGGTCGTGCCCGCACAAGAGTGGGTTCGCGACACGCGGTCTGGCACCGCGATGAAGGAACAGTGGGTGTTCGCCGGCAGCAGCTTCTGGACCGACCCTGTCGACGGCAAGGAGTACTACCAGGCCGATGGCGGCGATCTCATCTGCCTGTCCAACTTTCCCACGGCGATGCTCGACCTCCCGATCCCGAGCACCCAGTCCAACGAAGCCCTGCTCTTCGAGGCCTTCGAAGGACGCGTGCCCCCCGTCGGCACCGAGGTGGAGATCCTCTTGTCGAAGAGCGAATGACCGCCTTCACGTTAACCGGCAATGCGCCAGAATCTCGGCCGGGGTGGCGATGTAGCCGGTGTAGAATGGTCCAAACTCGGCGTAGCGGGCGCTCGCCTCGTCGAACCGCATCGTGTATACGATCTCCTTGAGGAAGTCGGGCCGCTTCGCCCAGAGCGTCACGCCCCACTCCCAGTCGTCGAGCCCGACGCTCACCGTGATGAGTTGCGAGACCCGGCCACCAAACGACATGCCGGTGCGGCCATGCTCGGCCATCAGCCGGCTCCGCTCGGCAAAGGGAAGCGCGAACCAGTTTTCCCCGACCTTCCGCTTCTTGTTCATCGGATAGAAGCAGGCGTTGGGCCAGGGCGGAAAGTCGGGCTCCAGCCGGGCCCGCCGCATGGCGTCCTCACGGGAGGCGTAGCCTTGCACCTTCGCCTTGTAGGCTGCGCTGTCGGGTGATTCACCCTCCTCGATCAGCCGCTGGCCATACTGCTCCACCGTGGGAACGTATTCACTCACCTCCGTCAGGCCCACGAACGAGTACGTCGGCACAATCGCCGCGCCGAGGCGGCCTGAGATGATCCGCTGATGCACGGCGTCGACGCGATGGGGCGAGGGGTCGACGGCCATGATGCCGAAGTCGGCCTTGTGACCGGGCACGATCCAGCACTGCATGCGGCGGGGCCGCTCCCCGGAGCCGGCATCCTCTTGCCCATCGAGGGCCGCCACGAACTCCCGAATCCCGGCAGCCCGCTCGCACGTCGGCATGGCAGCCAACGCCGCATGGTCGAACCGGTAAAAAGAATGTGTGACGTGCCATCCCAGCGCTGGCTCGACAGAGGCTTCGATGGCGGCAGCGGCAGGGTCAGAACCGGGGGCGGCAGGACGCGACATGATGAGGACCGTGTGAGGGGTGAGCTGCCCGAAAAGGAACGCCTCGAGCAATCCCTCGAGTCTACGCTGTCGGTCTCCTGCCGCACAGCAGCCTGCATGACTGTCCGTCGCCCCGGGATGCGCGATAGGATGGAGGGCCGAGGAGAGCCGTCGCGGTCGTCTCCGCGGTCGGCATCATTGGCATCGCGCAGCACAGCATTCACATTCTTGGGGGGAGGCACGATCATGGGGCAGGCCATCGTCGATCCGGCGGAACTGCGGCGGTTTGCCGCGCGGCTGCGGCACTTCAGCGAGGAGGTGATGACCCAGATGCAGATGGTCCAGCGGCAGCTTGCCGCCCTTGGAGCCACCTGGCGGGACAGCGAGCAGCAGAAGTTTGCCGAGGAGTTCGAGCAGCAACTGACCACGTTCGCTCGGTTCGTGGATGCGACGGGTGAATACGTGCCCTACCTGATCCGCAAGGCGGAACGCGTCGAGGAGTATCAGCAGCAGCGGTAGCCGCGGGCGCCGCGGATGCGAGACCATGTCCACTCAGGCCGACGTCAAATCGACCGACACGCTCGCCTTCGTCAAGACGGCGCTGGCGGCCTTCGCGCACGAGACATCACAGGGCCTCTCCGAGATCGAGATCCAGTCGCAACGGGCTGTCGATTGGATCACGGTCGATCAGGCCGCGTACTGGAAGGCGGAGGTGCGGCGGGCGGCCGATCAGGTGAACAAGGCGATCAAGGATCTCGAGCACTGCCGTGCCTTCAAGAAGGTGGGCGAGAATCAGCCCTCGTGCATCGAAGAAAAAAAGGCGCTCGAGAAGGCCCGGCGGCGTCTGGAGTATACCGAGCAGAAAGCGGAGCTCGTCCGGCGGTGGACGCCGATGGTGCAGCAGCAGTTTCGTGAGACCTGCGTGCGTCTTGTGCGGTTTCGAGAGGTGATCGACCTTGACTGTCCGAAGGCGATGGCACGGCTCGACCAGATGCTCAGGGCCCTCGACGCCTACACCTCGACGACAGGGCCGCGAGCGGACGCATCGACAGCCGGCTCGTCCGGCGGCCCGTCGATGACACGCCCCGCGGACGTGCCGCCTCCCACAGGTCCGGTCGTGCCTGAGCCCTCCCCCTCACCTCGCGAAAGCACCTAGCTCATGCACGTCGGCGACCTGTCGAGCGGCGCGTCCAAGATGGCGCTGGCCCTGAAGCAACTGCTGCTCAAGTGGGAGTCGGCCCAGGAGACGTGGCACGACGCCACCAGCAAGGCATTTCACAAAGAGCACATCGAGCCCCTCACCCCCGACGTCAAACAGACACTCGAAGCCGTCGGCCGCCTGGCCGAGGTGCTCTCGCGGGCCATCCGCGATGCCAGCGACACCGGCGAATACTGATCGATTTTCATCTCCGCCCCCCACGTTCCCTTTCTCGCTTGTTCATGGAATCTCCACCGCCGATGAACTCCCGCTCCTACGACGCTGCTTTTCTCCGGTCCCAGTTGGCCATTCTTCGTCAGGCGGCTGCGGAACGGGCGACCAATGAAGAGAGGATCCGCGCGGAGTACGAGGCGGCCGTGCGGGCAGCTCAGGAGGAGAAGCAAACCGCCATCGCTACAACCGGGCGGGAGCGGGAAGCCGCGATCGCATCGCTCACCCAGGAATATGCAGGCACCTTGGCTCAGATCGAGGCCAAGGCTGCTGCCGAGCGGAGCAAGCTCGAAGAGCAGAGAACCCAGTTTGCAACGCAGGTGGGTCGTCAGGCGGATGCTCAGGAAAAAAAACTTCTCGAAGACGACCAGTTCGAAGAAAGCTCGTCACGGGAGGTCGCCAAGGAAAAGAAAAAGAAACCACAGCGGCTGTTCCAGAAGTCGGAACAGGAACTGGCCAAGATCGCGACCGCCGTCGACGAATGCGATAGCCACAGCCGGTCGTTCGTCGCCACCTGCGGCGGAGGCACCACTGGCGACGCAGCGCCAGTGGCAGCGGACTTACCTGCAGATGACGTCCCGAAGGGTGTCGAGGTGCTGAAGACGCTCGAAGGCCTCGCGGCGGGCATCGTCGAAAAAACCAAAGTCCTCTGCGGCTTGCCCGCGGCGAAGCGGGTGTTTGCCGGCGGCGTGCAGGCCACCATCATCGGCCTGCCGCTGGTGATCGGCGTGATGGCGGCGGGCGCCGCGGCGTTCGGCGCGCAAGCTGCCGAGTTGGGGCTGCCGATCGTGCTCGCTGCCGCCGGCGGGGTAGCGGCGCTCGTCATCGGAGCTGGCATCGGTGGTGGGATGTGGTGGCTCTCGCGAACTCGTCGAGCGGTCCGCGAGCAGGTCTCGGCCATGCACCAAGAACTCGTCGGAGAGATCTCGACGGCCCGCCGCCTCCTGGCCCGTTCCACGGAGTTCATTGCCAAGCGGCGCGACGCCCAAGTGCGGCAGGCCGAGGAGGAGATCAAGGAGGAGATCACCAAGCGCAAGGCGGCCCTGAAGGCTGGCCTGGCGGCCGTGGTCGCGAAGCGGGAAAAGGCGGCCGCCGACCTGGAAACGAAGGTAGCGGCACATCGCGCGACGATCGACGAGAAACAGGCCGCCGCCAGAAAGAAGGCCGACGAAAAATACCCTGCGGCCATCGAGACGCTGCAGAAGAGCCTGCAGACAGACCTCGCGCAGATCGAGCGGAAGGCGGTCGAAAAGCTGTCCGCGACTGAAGCCGAGCGGGCCGCCAAGGAGGCCGCGATGGTGGCTGCCTGGCGGGCCGCCCGCACCGAGACGGCCGCCGTGTACGACGAGGCCAACGCCATCGATGCTGCGGCGTTCCTCCCGTGGAGCGAGTTGGCCAAGCCCGACGGGCCACTGCCCACCGAGGCCCCGCCAGGGTTGCGATTCGGTAGCCTCGCCCTGTCTCTCCGCGCGATTCCCGGCGGTGTATCCCCCACCCCCGAACTCAACGCGTTCGGACCCATCGAGTGGCCTCAGCCTGCCACACTTCCCTTCCCGCAGCGGGCCGCGCTCCTCATCAAGACGACTGCCGATCAGCAGGAGATTGCCTCCGGCATGCTTCAGGCGCTCACGCTCCGGATCGCCACCGGCATTCCGCCGGGCCAGAGCCGCTTCACGATCATCGATCCCCTCGGCCTGGGCAAGCAGTTCGCTGGATTCATGCACCTCGCCGACCACGACGAACTGCTCGTCACCAGCCGCATCTGGACAGAGCCGCAGCAGATCGAGGAGCGGCTTGGCGACTTGAGCGAACAGATGGAGGTCGTGATTCAGAAATATCTCCGCAACGAATACGAGTCGATCGGCGCGTACAACGCCGAGGCGGAGGTTCCCGAGCCCTACCGGTTCGTCGTCGTCGCCAACTTCCCGGCGAACTTCACCGAGACCAGCGCCCGCCGGCTGATGAGCATCGCCGCCAGCGGGGCCCGCTGTGGCGTCTATGTCATCGTCTCGGTCGACACCCGGCAGCTCATGCCATCCGGCTTCAGCCTCGACGACCTCGACAGGCTTTCCACCACGCTGATCCTCAAAGATGGAAAGTTCAGCTGGTGCGACGAGGAATACTCGCAGTGGCCGCTCACGGTCGAGTCGGCCCCGTCCGACGCGGTCTTCACCGAGATCATCCAGCGGGTCGGCAGGGCGGCCAAGGCGGCCAAGCGGGTGGAGGTGCCATTCGACCGCGTCGCGCCGCCGGAGGATCAGTGGTGGCAGGGAAGCACGGCCAGCGAGGTCCTCGCCCCGCTCGGGCCAGCGGGTGCCAAGAAACTGCAATATCTCAAGCTCGGCAAGGGCACGAGCCAGCATGCCCTCATCGCCGGCAAGACGGGCTCCGGCAAGTCGACGCTCATGCACGCCATGATCACGAGCCTCGCGCTGCAATACAGCCCCAACGAAATCCAGTTCTATCTCATCGACTTCAAGAAGGGCGTCGAGTTCAAGCTCTACGACCACTACGCCCTGCCCCATGCTCGCGTGATCGCCATCGAGAGTGAGCGCGAGTTTGGCCTGTCGGTGCTCGAACAACTCGACCGTGAGCTCAAGCGGCGCGGTGACCTGTTCCGCGAACTGTCGGTGCAGGATGTCGCCGGCTTCCGGAAGACGGGCCACGCCGACCCGATGCCGCGGATCCTGCTCATCATCGACGAGTTTCAGGAGATCTTCGTCGAGGACGACAAGATCGCCCAGGATGCGTCGCTCATTCTCGACCGCCTCGTCCGTCAGGGCCGTGCCTTCGGCGTGCACGTATTGCTCGGCTCGCAGACACTCGGCGGGTCGTACAGCCTGCCGCGGGCCACGATGGGCCAGATGGCAATCCGGGTGGCGCTCCAGTGCAACGAGGCCGATTCGAGCCTTATTCTTTCTGAAGACAACACAGCCGCTCGGCTCCTCACGCGGCCCGGCGAGGCGATCTACAACGACGCCAACGGCATGGTGGCAGGCAACAATCCGTTTCAGGTGGTGTTTCTCAACGACGAGCGACGGGAGCGGTATCTTGGCGCCCTGCGGGCCCTCGCCGACCGGCGGACCGACATTCCGCAGGTGCCGCGGATCGTGTTCGATGGCAACGAGGCGGCCGACCCTGCGGGGAACCCGCTCCTGACGGAACTGCTCGCAGCGGGCACGGTGCATGGCCGGGAACTCGTCGCGCCGCTCGCGTGGATCGGCGACGCGATCGCCATCAAGGATCCGACCGCCGCCATCTTCCGCCGTCAGGGGGGCGCCAACCTGCTCATCGTCGGCCAGCGGGAGGATCTCGGCACCAGCCTGCTGGCGATGGCGATGGTGAGCCTCGCCGTCGGGCACGACCCGCATCCTGGCGGAGCGCTCGGCAAGGCGGCGCGGTTCGTGCTGCTGGAGCCGTCGATCGCCGAGGAGAAGCCCGACATCATGCTGGCGACACTCGCCAGCTCGCTGCCGCATGAAATCGAGGTGGCGGGACGGCTTGGAGTGGCTGGTGCGCTCGAGCGGCTGGCCGGCGAAGTGCAGCGGCGGATCGACAACCAGGTGCTCGATGGCGAGGCGGTGTTTCTCGTGATCCGCGATCTCGGCCGGTTCCGCGAACTGCGGAAGGAGGAAGGGGGCTTCGGTTTCTCGTTTGGAAGCGAGAAGAAGGCAGGCCCTGCCGAGCACTTCGCCACGATCCTGCGAGATGGCCCGCCGGTGGGAATCCACGCGATCATCTGGTGCGACTCGCTCACGAACCTCATGCGCACGTTCGACCGGGGCGCGATCAAGGAGTTTGAGCTGCGGACGGTGTTCCAGATGAGCGGCAGCGACTCGAGCCAACTGATCGACAGCCCGGCGGCCAGCAAACTGGGCCCGCAACGGGCGCTGTTCATCCACGAGGAGACCGGGACGCTCGAAAAGTTCCGTCCCTACGCCTTCCCCAGTCCGGAGTGGCTGGCAGGCGTCTCGGAGCGGCTGCGGGCGCGGCCTCAGGGCACGCCGCAGGAACGGGCTGTGCCCTCGATATCCGCTGCCCCGCCGGCGGCTGAGTCGTCCGCGACGTCTGCCGCTGGGTCAGCCCAGACGAAAGTCGACAGCGACTCCTTCGGCCTGACAGGAGGCGGGTTCGGCGACTTCAACTTCACGAAGATGCTCGACGATCTCCCCGGCGGAGACGCGTCATCTGATGACGATTCTGCGAGCGACCCATCAACGGCTCATCCGTGAGCGTCCTTGCTACCCCCTACCACGGGCGGCGGCCGACGCGGACCTTCACTTCCATCTCCTTGCCGTCGCGGAGCACCGTGAGCGGCACCTCGGTGCCGATCGGCGTCCGCATGATCATCAGCACGAGTGCCGCCGGGTCATCGACCGGCGCCTCATCAAAGGCCACCACAACATCGCCGGGTTGCATCCCCGCCGCCGCCCCGGTCGAGTTCGGATCAACGGCATCGACCGCCGCCCCCCGTACCGCCTGACCATCGGCGCGATCGTCGTGGATCGTCAGCCGACGGAGCGCCAGGCCCATGTATCCACGTTCGACGTGGCCATGTTTCCGAATCTGCTCGTACACCGCCCGCGCCGTATTGCTCGGGATCGCAAATCCGATGCCCCGAAAATCCTGCCCCACGATCGCTGTCGTGATCCCCATCACGTGACCATGCACATCGACGAGCGGCCCCCCGGAATTGCCCGGATTGATCGAGGCGTCGGTCTGTAAAAATTCCTGATACGGATCGTCGAGCACCCCGCGGCGACCGACGGCGCTGACGATCCCATAGGTGAGCGTCCGGTCGAGGCCGAAAGGGTTGCCAATCGCCCAGATCATTTCCCCGACCTGGACGGAATCACTATCGCCCCAGGCCGCATGCGGGAGATTCGTGGCGTCGATCCGCACGACAGCCAAGTCGCTGGCCGGATCAGCCCCCACCACCTCGGCCACAAACCGCCGACCGTCGGCCAGCGTCACCATCACGTCGTCGCTCTGGGCGAGCACATGGTAGTTGGTCAGAATCCAGCCAGCGGGATCGATGATCACTCCGGAGCCGACCGATTCATCAGTGAATCCGGCAACCGCCCCCTCCCGCAGTGCCGCGATCTCATCGACCAGCGAACCCACCCGCCGCTCGGCGGTGACGTTCACGACCGTCGGGCCGATCACGCGGGCGAGCGTCGTGAACAACTTCCCCACCGTCGTCATCTCGGCACCGCTGGCGGCGTCGCGAATCGCCCGCAACTCCGCCCGCGTGCGGGCATACTGCACCCGTCCCATGAACGACGGCCAGGCGATCAGGCCGACCAGAACGACGAGTCCGCCAAAGAGCAGTAGCGTGCGCTGATTCGCCGACATCGATCCACTCCCCATGCCTCGTCCGATACCCATCACGAACTCTCGGCCTCAAGAAGCCGGTACCGCACAAGATCGACGGCCGTCTTCGCCGCGCGGGCGAGCGTGAGAGCAGGCCCCCCGCCCATGACATGCTCGATGGTGCGGGTGCCGTCGGCATCGGCCACTGCGATGTCGATCGCCCGCCGCCCGTCGGCGGCGGGCCGCTCCGCCCCAATCCCGAGGCCGATCGCGGTGCCAAACTCAGACCGTGCCCGTTCGGCGAGCAGGCTGGCGTTTGTGTCGCCTTGTGGCGTTTCCTCGGGTACGAGCACATGGCCACCGCGGTACCCCACAGCCACCGCCGGCGCGCGTTCCCCTGCCGTCAGGCGAGCCATCGCCTGGGCGAACAGGGCTGTCACGCGGCCAGCAGTGCCGATCTCGATCGATGCCAGCGTCTGGCCGGCCGCGAGGAGCGAGCGCACGGCGGCATCCTCCACGTCGTCATCGCCGGTGCCGAAGACGAGCGGTCCGAGACAGTCACGGATCGTGGCCTCAACCGGCGCGATCGCAGCCTCGCAGGCTGCCTCGTCGACACCGCGGGCAGCGATCCGCAGCGTGATCGTCGCCTCGTGGGCCGTGATGCCAACCGCAGGCTCCCGACCACGGCGAATGAGATCGGGCAGCATTTCCTCGATCGCGCTTTCGCCAGCACCAAAACATTTCAGGCACCGAAACCGGATCGTGCCCCCTTCCGGCTGCATGGCCAGCAGCGCCGGTTGCACGCTCTCTCTCCACATGATGTGCATTTCGGAGGGCACACCCGGCAGCGAAAAGATCCGCGCGGTGCCGCCGTCAGCCTTCTCACACTCCAGATCGATCCCCGGCGCGGTGCCGGTCGGGTTCGCGATGAGCCTGCTTCCCCGCGGCAGCATCGCCTGCCGCCGGTTGCTCTCCGGCATCGACACGCCTCGCCGCGCAAACCGCGACTCGATCGCAAGGACGGCCTCCGGCACCAGGTCCAGCGGCACTCCCGCCATCTCGGCAAGAACCTCGCGTGTCAGGTCGTCAGCCGTCGGCCCGAGGCCTCCGGTGGCAATCACGACGTCAGCCCGGTTCACGGCCGCTCGAAACGCCTCGATGCCGGCGGCGAGCGTGTCGCAGGCGGTGGTGTGAAAGACCACCGGGATGCCCAGCAACGCCAGTTCCGCCGAAATCCAGCGGCTATTGGTATCGAGCCGCTGGCCCGACGTCAGTTCATCTCCGATCGCAATGACTTCAGCACGCATCCCACTGTCATACCCTCCCCGACCGGCAGGGAACAGCCACCGCAGCGTCCTCACTGGTCGGTCGACGCCCGTCAGGAAACAATTAACCGTCGGACTGCCTTCCGGGCCGGCACACACGCGGACTTTCGACATGCCTATGGGACTGAAACTCGGACTGCTCGGCACCGATGCCCAGATCGCGGCGGTGGTGGCGGCCGCGCGGCAGGCAGGTGACGCGATCGTCGTCGGCTGTGATCTGCCGTCTCCAGATGAGTCCGCTGCGGGTGTCCTCGCCGACATCACGCGGACAGATTCCTGGCAGCCGCTGCTGGATGACCGCACCTGCGATGCCGTGCTCGTCGGGGCGGATGACTGGAGCGGTGAGCGGGCCGACGCAGTCCGCGGACTCGTGCAGGCCGGCCGCACGCTGCTGCTTGGGCAGCCCCTGGCTCTTTCGATGCTCTGGGCCTACGAGCTCGACATGATTCGTGGTGATTCCCGGGCCACGCTGATCCCCTTTCTCCCCGATCGCCTCCACCCCTTCATCGCCCGACTCAAGGAACAGGTCGAGCTGGCCGTCGCCAAAGGCCACTCGCTTGGCACGATCGAGACGATCACTCTGGAGCGGCGGATGCCGGATCGCTCGCGCGAGGCGGTGCTGCGCCAACTGGCGCAGGATGTCGACCTCGTGCGCGTGCTCGGCGGTGATCCTCAGCGGCTGGGCACGCTCGGGGGCACGCCCGACACCGCCTGGCCAACGCTGGCCGTCGAATTCACCGGCAGTGCGCAGCCGCCGGTGCGGTGGAGCGTCGGCCGGGGTGCCCCGCCAGCGCTCCTCGTGACGCTCGTCCAGGAACGCGGCTCGACGTGTGTCGCGATTCCATCCGACGGTTCCGCATGGGGGTGGGATGGCCCGGCCGCTGCCGCCCCTCCGATACGTGCTCCGTTCGACCGCGGCGCCGTCATGCTCGAGCGTCTGCGCACCGCGTGCTCACGAGCCACCGACGCCTCGCCGACGGCCATTCCCCCCGCCGATTGGGCCGATGCGGCACGGGCGATCGAGCTTACGGAAACCGTTCCCCGCAGTCTCGCGAAGGGGCGTGCGATCGATCTTCATCAAGAGGAATTCTCGGAGATCGGCACGTTCAAGGGCACGATGGCCTCGCTCGGATGCGGTATCGTGCTCGCCGCACTCTTCGTCCTGATTCTGGCCGCTCTCGTCGGCGGCATCGCGAAGGAGGCGGGCTGGGCCTTTGGCGAGCGGATCGCCGGCGCCTGGCCCGGCTTTGTGCTCGCGGCGTTGGTACTGTTTCTCGTGCTTCAGGTGCTGCCTCTGCTGGTCGCCGGCCCCTCGACGGGATCCGACCAGGGCAAAAGCCCCGGCTCGGGCAATCCGTAACGATTGCACCGATTCCCCGCCAGTGGCTGGGAAGGTGTGCCGGTTGTCGGCCGCCCACGTGATGCCCACCCCGCGGCCGTCCGATCCCTTTCGTGGTTGGATGTCAGTCACATGACGGTGGTGGGGCTTCGCACGCATGCAGGCCGCTGCCCCGGCACGGGTGTGAAGCGGGGATGTGGTACCTATGCGGTCTGTCTGGAGCGTCGTACTGATCGGGGTGGCCTTGCTGCCCGTGGTCACGGCCCATCCGGCCGCAGCGGCTGACTCTCTCGAACTGCGACGGACCGCGATCGTGCGGGCCATCGAGTCGACCCGTGAAAGCGTCGTCAACATCCACGGCCAGAAGCTGGTCGTGGGCACCGACGACGAATCGGCCGCCGACCTCCGCCGGGTCAACGGGATGGGCACCGGCGTGATCATCGATGACCGGGGCTACGTCGTCACCAACTATCATGTCGTCGAGGGTGTGAAGCGGATCGAAGTGACACTCGCCTCAGGAAAGACCGTGGCAGGCCAGCTCGTGTCGCACGACCCCCGCACCGACCTGGCCGTGCTCAAGATCGACGTCGATGAGCCGCTGCCCGTGATCCGCATTGGCACGTCGAGCGACCTGATGATCGGCGAGACGGTGCTCGCTCTGGGCAATGCCTTCGGCTACGAGCATACGGTGACGCGCGGCATCATCTCGGCCCTCCACCGCAACGTCGAGGTGAGCCGCACGCAGCGGTACGACGACCTCATCCAGACCGATGCCTCGATCAATCCCGGCAATTCAGGCGGCCCACTGCTCAACATCGCCGGCGAGATGATCGGCGTGAACGTGGCGGTGCGGGCCGGCGCGCAGGGCATCGGCTTCGCCATCCCGATCGACCGCGCTCTCGCCGTGGTCACCGAGCTCATGTCGGTGGAACGCGTCGCCAAGACGTGGCACGGCATCGTCGCCCGCCGGCACGACGGCAGCGCCGGCGTGGTTGTCGACGTGGTTCACAGCGAGAGCCCGGCGGAGTGCTGCGGCGTGCGGGCCGGCGACGTGATCACGCGGATCGGCGACTGCCGGATCATGAGCCAACTCGACGTGGAGCGGGCGCTGCTTGGTCGCAAGGCGGGGGAACGGGTGCCTGTGATCGTGGTGCGTGCCGATGGTGAGGAGCAGATTGAGCTTCCCCTGGCTGCCGCCCGGCCGCAGAAGCTCTCGCTCGAGGAGCGGTGCTGGCAACAGCTGGGCCTGCGGGTGCTCACGGTGCCGTCGGTGAAGGTGCAGAAGCTGCAGGCCCGCTATCGGGGTGGCCTACTCGTGTCGGAGGTGCGGAGCGACGGGCCGGCTGCCGCCCAGGGCATTCGCGAGGGCGATATCCTCGTGGGCCTCCATGTCTGGGAGACGATTGCTCCCGACAATATTTCCTACGTGCTCGACAAGGTGAACGAGGAGAATCTCGGCCCCATCAAGTTCTACGTGCTCCGCGGCCGCGACACCCTCTTCGGCCACATCACGAGCGACACGATCCTGCGGTAGGCCGGCTGAAGCCTGTCATCCTCCAGGCATCCTCGCCGGCCCGCTTGCCGCTCCGTCGCACACCGCCGACAATTCGCGGCATGGAAACCGACTTCGTCGACTGGCTCCTCCCGCGGCTGCCGCCGCATCCCCGGCTGGAGGTGCCTCCAGGCGATGACGCGGCCGTGCTCCGCCCGCCGGCGATGCGACGCACGGTCGTGACGGTCGACATGCTCACCGAGGGCGTCGACTTCATTCTCGGCCCCGACTGCACACCCCGGCAGGTGGGCCATAAAGCGTTGGCGGTGAACCTGAGCGACCTGGCTGCCATGGCCGCCCGACCGGAGGCGGCGGTCGTGGCCGTCTGCCTGCCCCGCACGGCCGGCGTCTCCCTCGCCGAGGGTCTTCACGAAGGCCTCGCCGCCCTCGCGCTGGAATACGACGTGGCCCTCGCCGGCGGCGACACCAACGCCTGGGATGGCCCGCTCGTCATCAGCGTGACGGCGCTGGGGAGCGTACCGCCAGGGCGGGCCTGGCGGCGGGACGGGGCTCGGGTGGGTGACCTCATCGTCGTCACCGGCTCCTGCGGTGGCAGCTTGCTCGGCAGGCATCTTCGCGTGCAGCCCCGCTGTCGCGAGGCATCGGAGATCGCCGCGCGGTTTGCCGTGCATGCTGCGATCGACATCAGCGACGGTCTTTCGCTCGATCTTTCCCGAATGATGACCGCCAGCAAAGCCGGCTGCCTGCTCGATCTGGCTGCCGTGCCAATCCATGACGACGCCGTCACCATGAGCCGCCAGCAGAGCGACGGCCGCACGCCACTCGACCATGCCCTCACCGATGGCGAAGACTTTGAGCTTCTCATGGCGATGCCGCCTGAAGAGGCCCAGAGGCTCGTCGCTGACCCGCCCGCCGGTCTCGCGCCGGCGGTGATCGGCGAGGTGATCGGGGAGCCGGGCCTCTTTGCCATCGATGCCAAGGGCGAGCGGCAGCCGCTTGCCCCCCGAGGATTCATTCATGACTTCGGCGGCTGAATCTCCTGCGGCAGCAATCACCATTGCCAACGAGGCTGCGCTGGGAGGCGTTGCCGCACGACTCGCAGCCTGCCTGCCCGCCCATGCCTTTGTTGCGCTCCATGGCGACCTCGGTGCCGGCAAGACGACGTTCGTGAAGGCCGTGGCAGCGGCTGTCGGCATTGATCCAACGGAGGTCGTCAGCCCCACGTTTGGCCTCATCCATCTCCACGATGCCCCGGCAGCCAGCCCCCCGGTCCACATCGTGCATGCCGATCTCTATCGGCTCAGCGGTCTCGACGACCTCCGCGAGATTGGCTGGGACGATGCCACGGCGGCCCGCCCGCACGCCCGCGCCTGGACGTTCGTGGAGTGGCCGGAACGAATCGCGGATGCCCTGCCGGCCGATCGCCTCGACCTCGACATCGCAATCACATCCGAAACTGGCCGTCGGCTCACGTTCACCGGCCACGGCGCCATGCACGCGGCGGTCGTGTCTGCCATGCAGCACAGCGAAGCGGTATGATCGCGTCTCAGTTCGGCACCTTCCCTCCTCCCTGTGGTGAGATCTCCCATGCGGCTCGCCCCTGCCACCTCGCTCCTCTGCGTCGTTGACATCCAGGAAAAGCTCCTGGCAGTGATGCCTGCCGCCGAGCAGGTGGTCTCGCGGTCCGTGCGGCTGACGACGGCCGCCGGACTTCTCGGCGTACCGACGGTGCTCACCGAGCAATACCCCAAAGGCCTCGGCCGCACGCCGCAGGCCCTGGCCGACACGCTTCCACCAGCGATCGAGAAGACGAGCTTCAGCTGCTGCGGCTGCCACTCCTTCGAGCAGGCTATTCCGGCCGCCACCGCAGCGGTCATCCTCTGCGGCCTTGAGACCCATGTCTGTATCACGCAGACCGCCCTCGACCTGCTCGCCGCCGGCTACGGCGTGTTCGTCGCCGTCGACGCCGTGTCCTCACGTCACTCCCTCGATCACGACATCGGCCTGCGGCGGCTCGAAGCAGCCGGAGCGATCCTGACGACGACCGAGGCGATTCTGTTCGAGTGGTGCCGCTCCGCCGACCACGCGGCGTTTCAGGCCATCCGCAAACTCGTGATATGACGTCGCTCGCTCTCTGTTTGATATTTGCTATCGCCGCTTCGGCCAATGACGAGTCGACTCCCCTGTCGATTCATGACCTGAAGGCCGCATGCCGCTTGGGAGCCGACACAAACGTCAACCCCTTTCCTGAGCATGTGACGATCCGAGGCATCGTGACCTGGCACGCCGATGACTCAACAATGCCGGGGTACCTCACCATGCAGGATTCCTCTGGTGCGATCTGGGTGAATGTGAACCTTGCCCGGCAGTTGGGAGTCTGGGCAGGTGCCGATGACACGTGGCGGACGATCGCGCCGGGTGACTCAATTGTTGCGACCGGGTTTGTGGACACGACCGGCTACGCACCGATGCTCATCCCATCGACGGTCGCGCACGTCGCAGATCCGAGTGACGATTGGAAACCGGAACCAAGACAGCCTGACAAAAACTCCTTCTTTTCAGGATCAGAAGACTGCTCCCTCGTGACAGTCGTAGGAGTGCTTCGCGGGTTCCGGAAGGACCCAGAACGATGGATTCTCGTCCTTGGCTGGGAATCCCAGCAGTTCTTTGCCACGATTCCGCGGGAGTGCCTCTCCGAGGCTCCTTCCCACCTTGTCGATAGCGTCGTCGCACTCACGGGAGTTGCAACATCCCGGTTTACGACCCGGGGGCAGTTCGTCTCACCGACGATTCATCTCCGGAGAGCAGACGACCTGGAGATCGTCTCGCCCCCAGAAAATGATGCCTTTTCCGCGCCATTTTTTCCTCTCCGAAACTTGGCCCGCTACAACCCCACTCCCCCGTCTCGCCACAGGATTTCCAGTGAGGGCATCGTCACATACTGTCTCCCCGGTGAGTTTCTCTATCTGCAAGAAGGGGCGACCGGGGTCAGGATCGAAACGTCTGCTACCGATTCGTACGCTCCAGGTGAGCGAGTTCGCGTGGCGGGATTCCTCGATTCCTCAAGGGTGCTCGCCGGGGTTTCCGAGGCCGCCTCGCTTGTCGAGGCCACCATCAAACGCGTTGGCAACACCGAGCCGGTCCCGATAACGTCCATTTCGCCCGATGAGATTTCGCACCTCAATCGCAGGGCTCAGCAAAACGGCCTGCTGGCAAATCCTGGCGACTACGATGGGTGCCTGATCGAATTCCCAGCCCGGCTCATGGAGATCAGGCAAACGACCCCCGGGGCGGCACTGCTCGTGAGCACAGGCGAGACGACGCTTCCTGTACTGATTCCTTTCGCGACCGCTTTCACTGCAGTCCGTTCCATTCCCATCAACAGTGAACTCCGAATCCGTGGCATCGTGCAGTTCGACCTCCAAAGCCCTCTTGGCGGAAGGCCCATGTGGCACCTGCCCGTTGTGGAGACAATGGCCGTATTCGCCCGCTCGGCCGAAGACGTTGAGATCGTGCGCCGTCCATCATGGTGGACCCCGATCCGTCTCGGCATCGCGCTCGCGACGGTGGCCCTCGGCCTCGTCGCCACTCTCACCTGGGCGACCGTGCTGAGACGTGAAGTTGCCACTCAGGCGGTAAAGCTCGCCGCCGAGATGAAAAGTCGGCACGAAGCAGCCGTCGGGTTTCGTGCTACGCTCCGCGAGCGCAATCGGCTGGCGGCTAATCTTCATGACACCCTCCTGCAGTCGCTGTCGGCAATCGGCATGCAACTGCAGGCATGCGAGTTGGGGATCATTCGCGGCCTGGTTCCTGCAGGCGAAGAAATCGGCCGTGCACGCACGATCGTCGATCATGCCGTCGCCGAATTGCGTGAGTCGGTCTGGGTGCTCCGCACGTTTCCCCTGCAGGGAAAGACCTTCATCCAGTCACTTCACACGTTCACCGACTCGGTCGCAAAACAGCACTCAGTCGCAGTTCATCTGCACAGTGACCCAGGCTGCTCTTCCGTATCGGAGCATGTCGCCAGCACCTTGTTTCTGGTCGTTCAGGAAGCTGTTCGCAACGCCATCCATCATGGAGTGGCACGGACGGTGACGATCCATATCTGGCCTGTGGCCGCCACGAAGACGATTCATGTCACGGTGGCCGATGACGGCTGCGGGTTCGACACAGATTCCGTCTCGGGCCCTACCCAGGGTCATTTTGGGCTGTACGGCATGCGAGAACGAATCGAGCGACTCGGCGGCACGTTCAGCCTCCTCACGACACCCGGCCACGGAACGACCATCACCATCACCGCACCGGCCCAAGCAGAGGGTGACGACTTCGAAGGATAACTGCCGCCGGCCTGAGTTTGATGGTGCTTTCACGCACTGCCGAAAAACCCAGTCGTGCCCCGGCCCCGATGATTCAACTCTTCATACGCTTCCCGCCGCTCGTTGGATACCCGTGATGAACGTTCATTCCGGAACAGTCATTCGTTTGCTGTTAGCAGACGATCATCCCGTCATGCGGGGAGCGCTCGCCAACCTCCTCGGGTACGAACCTGGCTTCACCGTCATTGGTGAAGCGGACGATGGCCCGTCGGCCCTACGAATGTGGCGGGAAAAGCGGCCCGATATCTGCCTGCTCGATATCACAATGACCGGAATGGACGGCTTTGAGACCCTCCGCCGGCTCCGCATCGCCACTCCGGACGCAAAGGTCGTCATGCTGACATCCTCGGACTCGCATGAAGATCTTCTCCGCGCTCATGACGCCGGCGCGAAGGCCTTCATCCCCAAAAGCGTACGATACGCTGAACTCGTGGCGGCTATTCGAGCCGTCCATGCCGGTGCGAGTCCGATCGACGGTCAGCTCGTTCAGCGCGACACCGCGGCTCATGAAGAGGGGCCGCTCACTCCCCGGGAGCTCGAGGTGTTGGGGTTGCTGCGGCAAGGGTTTACGAACGTGGAGATCGCAAACCTCCTCGGGTTTTCCGAACGGACCGCCCGATTTCACGTCGGATCGATCAAGGAAAAGCTGTCGTGTACGCACCGTGCGGAAGCCGTGGCCAAGGGCTATGAGCTGGGGCTCTTCAAAACGTCCCCTCCGCCACGCAAACCCTGACGACCAAACGACTTCCGAGACGCTCCGCTGCTGAACTCCCGATTGCCGTTTCCTCCAGTGGCCGCCTGGGCAACGGATGGCAATCATTCGATTTGAAGAGCGGGTGGCTGGGCGGTCTGCTACCTGGATGAGCGTTTCCAACTCTGGAGCGGAATTCTCCGGTCGTGTCATGCGTCAACATTGTCACCAACGTTCACGACGAGTCAAAGCCTTCACGCTCGTAGAGCTCCTCGTCGTGATTGCCATCATTGGCGTACTCATTGGGCTTCTTTTACCGGCAGTCCAGGCAGCCCGGGAGTCGGGCCGGAGGGCCGCCTGCCTCAACAAGCTGAAGCAGATGGCGCTGGCTGTTAACAATTTCGAGAGCGTCAACAAGCAGTTTCCTAATGCCATCTCTCCCGTCGTGTTCCTCGATGCGGCCATGCCATCGCTTGGCGACGCCGCGCAAGATGTCGCCAAGCGGATCAGCTACATTGCCGCGATATTGCCCTTTCTTGAAGAGTCTTCGCTCTACGATCGTGCCATCAGCCACGTGAAGGCCAATCGGGCAGTATGGGACACAAATCCTGCAACGTCACCATATCAGACCAGGATCGACGGACTGCTGTGCCCGTCAGACGGTGGCGCCTCGCTTGTGTCGACCCACGCCCCGACCAGCTATCTCTGTAATCAGGGCGACATCTGGATTCCAGACGATTGGAACAGCGGCCGACGTGGTCCCTTTGTAGCGGGCTTCAACTACTACACTCCCGTTCAGAAGCGGCCAGGCGTTACCATTCAAAGAATTACTGATGGGATGTCCAAGACCATCATGCTCTCGGAGGGGGTGATTGGTGATGGAAGCAACTCAAGGCGCTCCGGCACGGCAAGTGGAACGTCCCTATCGGTGGGTGGGGCTCCAAACGTCTGCCTGAGTCGGGCTGTTGGTGATGTTCTTTCTGGTAGTGTCGAAGCCATAAACGGATCCAAGGGGCGACGCTGGGGCGATGCCCGCACGTGTTTCACGAAGTTCACGACAGTGCTGCCACCCAACAGCCCATCATGCTCCTTGCAAGGAGGCAATGGTGAGTATTTCCCCGCTGGCTCGGCAAGCAGTTACCACCCGGGCGGCGTGATGATTGCGATGTGCGATGGATCCTCTCGCTTTGTGAGCGACACGATCGACGCAGGTAATGCCAACGCCACCCCAACGGGCGGCGGCAATGCTGCCAACCATACCGGCGGATCCGACTGGCGAATCTGGGGCGCGCTCGGCACCATCGCCGGCGGCGAGGTCACCAGCAACGATTACTAGCCCCTGGGTCCCCGACCGCTTCGACACCGCCCGCTTTACCCCGATGCATGAGGCTTTGCATGTGGCCCATTCCTTCCTCGGACAGGTTCCCCGGAATCAGCGGCCGACGTCTCGCCGCGCTCCTCGTCTGCGGCGTTGGCTGGACGGGCTTCACGATGGCGGGTTGCAGCCCTTCCGGGCTCAACGTGCAGATGGTGAAGGGTGTGGTACTTCTTGAAGGCCAACCCCTTGATGGGGCAACTGTCGGGTTCTCGCCCGTCAATCCTGAGATCGGGCTCCCGGCTTCCGGGGTGACGGCAGCAGACGGCTCGTTTCGCCTCACCGCCACGAGGGGCGGGCGGGCAGGAGCGGGCACTACAGTTGGGGACTATGTGGTGACGGTAAATAAGTCATTTGTCGAAGCCCTCACGCCACCCAGTGAAGATGACCCAAGTTACGGCCGCGGACCATCGCGCTTTCCCGAGATCACACCAATCGTCGAGCCTGTCTTTGGGGACATTACTCGTTCGCCACTGCGTGCAACCGTGGTAACCGGAAAGAACAGTGGCGATGCATTTCGTTTCGAAGTGACAAGACCTGCCTCGAAAAAATAGACAGTCGCCTACTGACTCTCGATGCGGGCAGTAATTCTTCTTCCTCTGGCGACGGCTTTCAGCTTCCTCCTCTGCCACGCGTGGGCAGGCGACTCGGATACGAGGCAGCCTGCCGTAGCCGGCACAAATCTCCTTGGGGCTGATGGAGACTTCGAGCAGCCCATTCACCACGAGGGCGAGGAGTCATTCTCTGGCCGCTGGCGACGCTTTCCAATCGACGGCATCACCCGCAGTCACATGCGGGTGGTGCGATCACACAAGCGAGGCGGCCGCAATTCGCAGCAGATTGCCGTCACCCGACTGATGAACGGAGCCCCCCGCCTCTCGATTCCGATCCCCGGCGGCATCACGGCAGGCACCGACTACGAGGCCACCGCCTGGGTGCTCAGCGAGAAGCGGGAAGCCAGGGTAAAACTCCTCGTCCACAACGGCCATCACTGGTTTCCCTCCACCCATGTCGCGATTGACCGGGAAATCGGCAAGCAGTGGCGGCCGGTCGTGCTTCGATTTCGGGCCGACAAGGATGATCCACAAGCACTGCTCGGAATAAGCGTCGACGAAGAGAACACGATCTGGGTAGATGACGTGTCGTTTTGCGTGGGGCTTTCCCAGCCCATCACCGCACGACCTATGGCTGGCGGCATTCGCGAGTGGACGGACTCCACGGGATCGCACCGCACGGTTGGTCGGGTCGAGGCGATTGAAGGACAGAGCATTATCCTCCGCAAGGCGAGCGGCACCACGGCGAGGGTGCCATTCGATCGACTCAGTATCGAAGACCGCGGTCTGCTGGATAGTCTGTCTGCAGAACACCGCAGCGAGCTGTATCGGCGGCACGTGAGTGGGGAGCACAACCTCATCCACAACAGTTCCTTCGAGCTGCCTGGTAGCGGATGGCATGCGGATGGCGTGCAGACCGAACGCATCTCCGACGCTGCGGTGCCCCATGGATCTCACTGTGTGGTCGTCAAGTGGAATGGCATCCCTGACGGGTCGTTGCAGAGCGTGGGCTTTGAGATGCCCTGGAAATCGCCTCACACCCTGTCGTTTTCGGTCCGCGGCTCGGCGGCAGGCCTCCCGGTCACCGCCAGCATTTGCTCGGCTCCAAACACGGTTGTGGCCACGATACAGGTTTCCACAGCGGCAGCGTGGTCAAGACACGAACTCTCTTTTTCCGCTCCGCCCACGCCCGATGGCGTCTTCTTCATATCAATCGTGCCGCCACCCTCTGGGTCGATCGCCCTCGATGCCATCCAACTTGAAGCGGGCACGGCGGCTCGCCGTTTCGAACCAGCAGCGGTGATCGAGGCCGGCCTGCGAATCACTCAGGAGCGGACCAGCGAAGCGGCAGTGTTTGCTCCTGGTGATCGTGTCCGCGCAGTGTTGAGCTTGTTCAACAACGGCAAAGCTTGCTTCCTTCGCCTGCAGCGCCGCGTCTGTGACCTTTGGGGACGCCCGCAGCCAGGCACCGTGGTCGATTGGCTGGAGAAAGTCCCTCCCGGCCCATCAGAAATTCCGATCGTCGCGTGGGCAGATGCTGCAGCCACAGGAGCATTTCGGGGCGAATGTGACGTCATGATGCCCGCAGCGGCACTTCAAGACGCTGAGCCGGCTCGTCAGTTCTATGCAGAGGCGTTATTCGCCGTCCTACCACCGGTCACGGGTACATCGTCGCTGGGCACCACCCTCGACTACAACATTTCGGGCAGCAGGCTCTATCGGCGGGCCGGATACGGCTGGACAAAGACATGGTGGCTTGATTGGGAACGGGCCCAGCCGAGCTCTGATACGGCGTTTGCTTTTACGGCCCAGCAGGATCAACGTATCGATGATTGGACTGCTGCGGGCCTCACCCCGCTGGGCATCCTTGGACACGCCCCCCGCTGGGCGCAGGTTTTCGAGCCGAAGTGGGGCTGGGCAAACCCTAGGGATCCTTCCGGTCAAGAGCGATACGCCGCCGACGCCGTTCTGCACTTCGCGAGCCGAGTGCCTCTCTGGGAACTCCAAAACGAGCCCAATCAGGAGGTTCAGGCCGTCAAAGGGGAGACCCGCGCTCAGGCCTATGCACGAGAGGCGATGGCTCTGGCGCGGGGGGCATGGGCAGCCGATCCGACGATCAAGCTGCTCCTCGGCTCACTGACAGTGCGGGATGAGTTTGGCGCTTTTTTTGACGAAATCTTTCGCAGCCAGCCGGGGCTGAAGGAACGCCGCCCGGATGGCGGAATGCCGCACCTCTATGGAGTCAGCTTTCACTTTTACACGGCTGACCCGGCACCCATTCGACGCACTGTCGCGGATATCAGGGCGACACTCCAGCGGCATAACCTAGAATCACTGCGTATTTGGGATACGGAGTGGGCTCCCACCGGAACCATTCGTTCTCTCAAACGGGCGGAGTTGCGCGGGCCGACACGGTGGTCTGTGTCACCGCGACGGGCAGCCGCTCTCGCGTTTGAAGGGTTTGTCTCGCGGCTCGGTGAGGGCGTCGAGGCTGCCATCCTCTACGACACCTACAACACGGGTGATATGGGAGACGCCACCTTTCGAATGATGCTTGACCTCGATGGTAACCTGACGACGATCGCCGCGACCGTCGCCGCCTTGGCCCACAACCTCACCGGCATCGTCGATCATGAAGCTCTCAGCGTTGAAAATGCCTGGGTCTACCGCTTTCATTGCGTTGACGGCAGGACGGTCGTGTGTGGATGGTCTGATGACCGAATAGCGCAAGGCGCGACTGTTCCGCTGACGGCCCCTGAGGATGGAAGCATCCTCGACATGATGGGGAACATCACTGGGGGGATTAAGGCCGGTGAAGCAGTCCAGCTCGGTACGGATCCTATCATGATCGTGAGCGACTCACGGCATTGAGCCGCCTGAATGAAAGGCGCGCGGCGCCCACTCGAAAATAGCAGATCAGGGGTTCGTCAGGTCGACCTCGCCCTCGACCTCACCAAGCGACTGCAGCCGAGCCACCTTGGCCGCCGCCGATGGTTCACCGGCAACCTCGCGACCCGGCGCGGACCCAAACCGGATCGTGCCGCCCGCATCATCCACCAACACCCACGCCCGTCTCCCCTGCTCAGCGGTCGCACGGCATTCGACGAGGTTGAGATCCTTCCACTCTGGCCCGATCGCCACGGCGAGGGCCGCCGCCTCCTCGACGACCGGATCCCCCCACGGCGAGCCCTCCGGGCCCTGCGGGCTCGTCCCCACGCCGACGATCCGCGGATAGCGGGCGGCGTCTTCCGCCGTGAAGTCGGCGCTGGGCAACACCACACCCTCGGCGTCTATCGCCAGCAGTCCGCCCGTCACACTCACCATCGCGACCGGCTCCCGACAGACCACTTCCACGACGGCCCGGGCCGGGTGGTCAAGGTCGACCCGCACCACGCTGCGCACCCAGGGATGCATGTCGAAGGCTCGGGCCAGCCGCCGCGGCAATTCGGGATCATCCAGCGGCAGTCGGCCGTCGAGGCTGGCATTTCGCAGGGCCTCACCCTTGAGATCGGCCCGCACCCAGGGGGCGAGGCCGGTCACCTCGATCGCCGTGGGCTCGAGCACATACCCACTGTCTGACCGCACGTCGTCGCTCACGCGCGACCAGAGCACAAGCCCGCCCACCACCGCCGCTGCCGCCACGGCGATCGCCCCCCAGCCCGCCTGTCGGCCGGCAAAGAGGGCTGTCCACATGCCGCCACGCGGCGCACTCGGCTCGGATGCCCGACGGGAAACGCCATCTCGACCGCCCATCCGTCACGCACCTCGCTCTTTGCAGCCCTCGTTGCAGCCTCATGCCGCGCCTGATCCGCGGCTCTGCTCACCACACCTCGATGAGCGGCGTCAGTTCGACGCCCAGTTTGTCTCGCACGGCGGACCGGACGCGCTCCACGAGGCCACGCACGTCGTCACTGGAGCACTCCGCTCCCGCCACGACATAGTTGGCATGTGGACCGTAGACCGAAGCCGCGCCGACCCGCATGTCACGGCCGCCGGCCTGCTCGATCAGCGACTCGGCCGTCATGCCGAGCGGATCCTTAAACATCATCGCCACCGCACGGATGCCCGACGGCTGCTCCGCGCGCTCCACGATCCACTGCTTCTGCATTCGCTTCGTCAGAAGATCGGGGCTCTCCTCGTCAAGTTCAAATCGACAGGCGATGACAATCACGTCGTCGAGATTGCTCCAGCGCGATTGAAACGCAAGATCGCTCCCCTGTCGGGTCTCGATCGTGCCGTCGGAAAGCATCACCGTCACCGTCGTGATGCGAGCCCCGACGTCGCCGCCCCGGCTGCCGGAGTTGCCCACCACGGCGCCGCCCACGGTGCCGGGAATGCCGACGAGCATTTCCAGGCCGGCGAGCCCTGCCTGCACGGCAGCCGACACCACATGCACAAGTTTGGCTCCAGCCCCGGCGGTGATGGCCGACTTTGCGACCGCGATCGTGCAGAATGCCGGAGCGGAGAGCCGCACCACCATGCCGGGATAGCCGGCCGACGACACCAGGACATTGGAGCCGCCACCGATCACCCGCAGCGGAATGCTTCGTTCGCGACAACGACGAGCAAGCCGAGCGAGGGCATCGATGTCGACGGGCTCACAGAAGTAGCCGGCGGCTCCGCCGATGCCCAGCCAGGTATGGGGAGCGAGCGGCTCACGACGGGCCACGGCGATGCCGAGGTCATCGAAGGGCGTGCCGTTTGAGGCTGACTCTAAACCGCCTGCCATGATGAACGATTCCCAAACTTCGAAAACAAACGATGACACGAACCGGTCGCATGCGGATGCCGTTCCAGACGACTCCGCCAACTCGGCAAATTGTGCCGCAGCGGCCGAATCCCGTCCATCCGGTTTCGTGACGGTCCTTCCTCGCGGCTGGCGGGGCTCAGGCAGCACGGCGGCCCGCTGGCTGCCGCGGTGGGTGGGCCAGTTGCAGCCAGCCATCGACCACATCGACGAGCCCAAGCTCTCCACTCTCGGGATCACCCGAGGGCGAGGCCTCCCGCAGCACATCGCCAAGCACGAGAAGACAGTCACCGGCACCGAGCCCGGCCAGCGTCCGATCGATGCGGGCGTAGGCGGCCACGACGCTGTCACCGGCCTCCTCTGCGGCGATGTTGGCCGGCGCGATGAGGCAGTCGTCACACCACTTTGCCGATCGGGTCACGAAGCGGCCCAGGCCTCCGAGTGCATCAGCGATGCCCTCCTCGGCGATGAGCACCAGACGTCCTGGGGTGAGCCTCCGCAGGCTGGCCAGCGTGGACGCCAGCGCGTGGCCCGACGTAGGGAGGTCGAGAAAGGCCGCGAAGTCCTGGCCACGGTCGAGTCGCTCCACGCGGCCCGAGACACACCCGGCCGACTCGATGCCGCGGGCGATACGCTCGAGCGGCACTCGCCCCCGGATGCCGACAGCCGCGGCCAGCAGCGCGTTCCGCACAAACGACGCCACGGGTGGGGCCACCGCCACCGGGATCGTGTGACTGCCCGCATGCATCAGAAAGGTCTGACCAAATAGGCTCCGCTCGATCGGAGTGGCGGTGAGGTCACCGGCATGCAGGCCGACCGTGATCGTGCCGGCCGCGGGCCGTTCCGTGGAGCACCGCGCGACGAACCGCTGCAGTCGCTCGTCGTCGCCGTTGACGATCAGGCAGCCGTCATCGGACAGGCTGTCGAGAATCCTCGCCTTGATGTCATGGTAGGCCTGCTGCGACCCGTGCAGGTCGCGATGGGCGTCGGCGAGGTTGGTCACCACGACCGTGTCGCACTCCACACCGGCGAGCGCGTAGGCAGCGAGCATGCGGCTCGACACCTCGACAACGGCATGCGTGCAGCCGCTGGCAGCCAGCCGCTCGAGCCAGGCGGCGAGGGCCGCGGCATCCTCCACGCCGCCCCGCTCGACGTCCATGCCGGAGGCGTCGAGGCAGCCGAGGTCGGAAACCACACCCACCCGCAGGCCGGCCTCGGCCAGCACCGCTGCCGTCAGCCAGACAGTGGTCGTCTTGCCGCTGGTGCCGGTGACGGCAATCACCCGCAGCCGCCGGGCCGGGTCGCCGGCCAAGGCATGGCACAGCCGCGCGTAGGCCCAATCCGCATTGGGCACGATCGCCAGCGGCAGGCCGCCAGTCGGGACGACCGATTCCGAAACGATAGCCGCGGCCCCGTTGGCGAGCGCGACACGCGCTGCCTCATTGGCTTCGCCGAACGCACCTTCGCGAGCGATGAACACGTCTCCCGGGCAGCAGAGGTCCGGATCGTCGCAGCACCGTCCGACGAAAATTTCCGAACAGGCCAGGAATCGGGCCTCGGGCACCACATCCGAAAGCCAGACCCCACCCTCACGATGCCACTCTTCACGCTTCGACGTGTGCATGACGGCCTCCTGCCGATGACGAGCCGCGGGTCATCCATGACCAGCGATCGGGCGTCATTGTGCGACGGGCCGCGAGACGGTCAACCCACATTTTCGAGGCAATTTCGCGGCCCCGGCGAGTCAACAGCGATTTTTTACAAAATCGTCGCTGCAGCCTCTTCGCATCCTGCCAGGCCTTCGCTCTCCCGCAATCGCAACGCGGCCGCCATGCCCGATGGCATCCTTGCCGTAGGCGGTCCCAGCCGTGGGCCGGTAGTGTAACAGTCATGGATGCCCCGCCCCGCCAGCCCGCATCATCTCGACCTGCTCTTTGGATCGGCAGCGCCGACACCGAAGAGTTGCGGCTGGCCCGCGGATGGGTTCAGCCCACGCTCTCCCGCTGGCAGACGCCGCTGAGATCTTTTGAGAACCCGGCAGAAGCTGCCGCTGCAGCCGCCCACGACCCAACCACTCCGCGGCTGGCGATCCTTGCCACCGATCGGCCAACGCGTTGGACACTCGACGATGCCGTGACACTGTCGCGAGCATGGCCGCTCATGCCAATCGTGTCGGTCGCCTCGAGCCTCGTGGAAGGCCGGCGACGCAGCGGCCCACCCCTTTCCGGCATTGAGGAAGTGCCCTGGTATGACCTGCCCGGCCGCGTCGAAGCATGGTTTACCGGGTGGGATTCTGGTCGCGCCGGCACGCTTGCCACGCCTGCCGCCACGCGTCGCGACGAACGTCTGCTGGGGATCATGACCGCCTGTCCACGGAAACCGCTGACGGTCTCGGTGGTGGCATCGACACCGATGGATGCCGACGGCATCGCTGCGCTGATACCGTCAGCGGGCGGCATCGTTGGCACGACGTGCTGCGGCCGTCCCCCACTCGACGAGGCGGCGGACATCCTCGTATGGGATGTCGGCTCCCTCACCGCCGATACCCTCGGCTGGCTCGGCATCCTGGCCGCCAACCGCTCGCAGCTGGCAATCATCCTCGTGGAATCGTTTCCCAGGGGCGATTCGGTACGGGCCGCCCTCGAGGCCGGTGCCACAGCCGTGCTGGGGAAACCGCTCTCGGTGGAGGCCTTGATGGGCACCATCCACCGCCTCAAGCCCGCCGCGGATGGCCTTGGTGAAGAACCACCGCATTGCTAGCATCCCGACTCCCATGGAGCCGGTGGCCTGCGATGCGTTGTCCACGATTTCTTCGCGTGAGCCTGCTCATCGTCTGCCTGCCGCTGAGCGGTGGCTGCCTGAGGGCCTGGCAGACCGCCCCCTGGCAGGCCGCTGCGGTGTCGAGCGGCGGCTCACTGGTCACAGCGGCCGCTGGCCTGCTGCCTGCCAGCGGTGACCTGCCGGACCGCAACGAGGTCGTCGCCGGGCAACTTGTCATCCATGCCGACTTCCCGCTCGCTGAGCAGCATCGGATGATCCGCGAACTGGAATCGATGCGGACCGACGTCAGTCAGGATCTCGGCCTCCCGATCTCCGACGAGCCGGTGCATCTCTACCTCTTCGAGAATGCGGGCCGCTACGAAACCTTCGTAGCCCGCCAGTTTCCCGGATTTCCGGCCCGACGAGCTTTTTTTGTCGAGACCGATACCACGCTCTCGGTCTATGCCGCCTGGCAGGACCGCATCGCGGAAGACCTGCGGCATGAGACGACGCACGGCTACGTCCATGCAGTCGTACCGACCGTGCCGCTCTGGCTCGACGAGGGCATCGCCGAATACTTCGAGCGGCCGCGGAGCGAAAGCGGAATGCATGGCGAGCACGTCGCCCACCTCTGCGGCCGCCTGCTCGAGGGAACATGGCAGCCCAACCTCGATGCCTTGGAGGCACTCGCCGGCCCGGGCGACATGTCACAGGACCATTACGCGGAAGCCTGGTGCTGGGTGCACTGGATGCTCCACACGACGCCGGAGCGGCGCGAGATTCTGCAGGACTACTTGGCCGATCTTCGCCGCGACGGGAAGACGGCGCCGCTGCCGGTGCGGCTCGTCCGCACCGAGGGCTCGATGACCGCCTGCTCGGCAGCCGTGAAGGCCCACGTCGAAGCGCTCGCTGCCGACTGATGCACGTCATCCCGCCGGCTTGCGAAACACGATCCCATACTCGGCCGTTTCGAAACCGAGCGACTCGAAGAGAGCAAGCGCGGCCGAGTTGCTCGTGGAGACATGCGTTTCCATCAAGGAAACTCCCTCCTGCGCGAGGTCATGCATCGCCTCGGCCAAAAGATACTTGGCCAGTCCTTGCCGCCGCCGCGGTCCCTCGATCGCGACATGCAAGAGCCCGGCGGCCGTCACCCCCCATGCCGCTGCCAGGGGCTGCATGTCCCACAACGATGCGGTCCCGAGCACCTCTTCGGAGTGATTTCGCAGTTCATACCGCCGGAGGGCAATGCCGGTCGTCGTGGCTGCCTCCCACCAGGTGCGGCGGGTAGGCTCGTCGATCACCCGCAACACGGTGTTTCGTCGGATGGCCACCTGCAACCGATTGATCGGCGGACGAAAGCCGGCCAGCCGCCGTCGCAACACGGCGATCCGCTCTCCTACCTCGTACTCACACTGTCGAAAGATCCCCTGCATGTCGGACGAGGAGTCGAGGATGCCCGGCAGGTCGGACCCACCATAGAGCCCCAGATAGAAACTCCGCATGTCGGCCGAGCCGCCACCGAGGAGCGTCGTGGCGCCGCGATTCCGTAAATACGCTTCGCAGCGCTCGAGGAGCCCCCTGCCGATCGCATCATGGTCGGCATGCGGCACGACGGCCACGAGCAGGGTGGTGCCCACGGTCGTGTCGATGCCGCCTTGATCAGTCGAGGGACCGAAGGCAGCGTGCGCGAAACCGACGGCCCGCTCCCCGTCGAGGGCCACGAAGAGACCGTGGCGATCGAAGTACGGCTTGGAGAACACCGCCGCCTCGAGGAGCGCCGACGTCATCGGCTGCATCGCTGCCGGCCCCAGGTCAGCCGACCGCCAGACGTCGGCCAGACGCGGCGGGTCGTCATTGCGGAAGCAGCGAAACTCGATCACGCCTCCGCCCCCCGCCCCCGGGCCAGTCTGACAAACACCGTGCCACCGCGGACCTCCACCTCGTGCACCGTCTGGCGGACGGATGCCGACAACTGGTGGCGGCCATCCACGACATCAAACTGCCAGCCATGCCAGGGGCAGGTGAGAATCGACCCGCACAGCACACCGGTGCCGAGCGGACCACCCTGATGGGGGCAGAGCCCGTCGATCGCATGCAGTCGCCCCTCGACGTTGGCCAGGGCGACCATCTGACCGGCGATCACCCGCTCGATGCTGGCGCCGGGCGGACATTCGTCGAGGGTGGCGATTTCGATCCAGTCGGCCATCGGGCGGCCCCGCGCGGATTCCGGCACGACGCACCGCGGAGTCGATCCGCCGGTCACGCCGCCGAGCGAGACACTCTACCGCGTGGCGGCGCTCCCCGCCATCGCCGATGCACCCACCAGTACTGCGCCGGTGCGCGGCGGATCGCCTGCTCGAGGAGATTCGTGTACCACTGCGACAGGGGGGTGAGGCCGGCAGTATCCGCAGAGTCCTCCGCAGGATCGGCGATCCCTTCGACCCGGAGGTCGTAGTCAAACAGGCCGTTGCGGCGGGTCGCCGTGCAGACCATCACGGGCGCCGAGGCAGAAAGCGCAAACACGCCGATCGCCTTGTGCACGCTGGCCGGCCGACCGAAGAAGTCGACCCAGCAGCCCCGCGGCCCCGCGGCCTGATCGCCCAACAGTCCGATCGCACCGTTTTGCTCCATCGCGATCGCCACATCGGGAGCGCTGCCCTTCTTGGGCAGGATCTGCTGCCCCCGCGACTCTCGAAACTCGTTGACGAACCGGTCGAGCAGCGGGTTGTCGAGTTCCCGGGCCACCGAAAACATCTTGAATCCGAACACACCGAAGAGAAAGGCGGCCAGCTCGAAGTTGCCGTAGTGGCCGGAGAGCACCACCTTCGGCCGATCCAGCCACATCGTGCGGACGATGTCTTCCATGCCGTGAATTCGCAGGTGCTTCCGCCACGTGGTCTTGCGGATGACCCGCGGGGCATGAGCGATCTCGACGACCATCAACAGCAGATGCTCCCACATGCCGCAGGCCACCTGCCGACACTGCTCGGGCGACCACTCGGGGAAAGCCTGCTGGAGGTTGTCGCGCACGACGCGGCGGCGAATTCGCAGCCGGTTGGCCAAGAGGTTGGCCGACGTCCGGGCAATCCGTTCACACATGCTGCGGGGCAGCGACTGGACGACGCAGATCGCCACGCGAACCGCCACGTAGGTGAGCCAGTCGACGAGGCGGGTGAGGAGCGGACGATGCACGGCGAAATCCCAGGGAACGGTCGCCGGATTGTGCCCGATCCTCCGGCTCCGAGACCAGATCGGTTTGCCACGTCTGCCCGCTTGAGAAACCCCTCGAGGCTGACGTTTTGCTGTCAGTTCGCGGGCACCAATCCGGAGAGCTGCAGCAGCAGCAGGCCGACGCTGACGGCATTGAACAGGGCATGGAGCAGGATGGCCGGCACGATCGATCCGGTTTGCCTGACGAGCACACCCAGCACGATCCCCAGGGCAAGCAGAGGCAGCCAGGCCAGCCCGTGCCCGGCATGGGCCGCGGCAAATGCCAGCGATGCCAGCCCGATGGCGGTCGCTGGGCCGAACGGGAGCGGAAGGGTCTCCAGCCAGCCCTGCAGCACGCGTCGAAACAGAAACTCCTCGGCGATCGGGGCGACGACGATCGCCGCCACGACCACCATGGCAATCGCCAGTGGATCGCTGTGCTGATTGAGATAGTCGATGATCGGATGCTGATAGGGAACGATCCGGTTGAGCAGGGCGGCGACGGCCAAGAGCGGCGCCAGCACGAGGGCGAGGCCGCCCACGGCCAGCCGCAGGTCGCGGGCCGGCGCGAGGGGCCACAGGCCAAGATCGGCCCACGACGCTCCGTTGCGGAGGAGCATCAGCGCGGTGACCGCTGCACCGCCGAGCATCGCCAGCACACCGGCCACCAACTGGGAGGTCATGTCGGGCTGTGGAGTGATCGCGGAAGCGTCTCCAGGCGTGGTTCTCCAGATGACATTGATCGCCATCTGCGCCACGATCCGGGCCAGAATCATGATCGCGACGGCGGCGATGACGTCGATCCCCCGCCACGGCACTGGCCGCTGCGGCTCGGCAGCCACGATCGGAAGTCCCGTCCGCAGCCGCCGCACCATGGCGACCATCATCCAGCCGCTTCCAAGCCACGCTGCCATCACGGCCAGCGCCAGCAGCATCAGGGCAATGTCGCCGGACGTCATCATGTGGGGGGCCTGCTCCCCGTGAGCAGCCCGCGGGCAGCCACGAGGTATTCGAAGCCCGACCAGAAGGTGGCGATGACCGCCCCCCACGAGACGATCGTGGCCAGCGACCGAATGCCGACCGATGCCGGCTCCCAGTCCGGCCAGGCCCGTGCCGCCAGTTCCAATGCCACAGCAGCGCACTGCAACACCATCTTGAGCTTGCCCGAAAGGGCCGCTGAAAAGTCGTGGCCAGCCCGTTCCATCTCCGCCCGCACCGCCGTCACGACCAATTCCCGGACTACGACGACCACCGCCATCCACGGTGCGATCGATGTCGCCGGTGTGGCCGCCAGAAGCACATAGGCGCCGCAGATGATCACCTTGTCGACAAGCGGGTCGAAGATCCGCCCCAGCCGGCTCACCTGGTTGAATCGTCGGGCCCACCAGCCATCGACCCAGTCGGTCGAGGCGGCAACGAGAAAGAGCCCGAGCGCCGCCCCGTGCCACGCCTGCCCAATCGCGACAAACAGCACGAGCGCCAGCCCGAGCCGCGCGGCCGAGAGCAGGTTCGGCACGGTCCAGACGCGATCAAGGGCCGACCCGACGGTCATTCGGCCACCACGCCGGCAAGGTCATAGCCACTCGAGGCGACGATCTCGACCGGAAGAATCATCCCCGCCAGCGGCCGGGCGGCCGACGTGCCGGGCGCCGTCACATAGACCACGCAGTCGATGTCGGGGGCGTCGGCCCGGGTGCGACCGATCCACACGTCCTCCCGCTCGGCGCTCTGTCGATCGATGATGACATCGACGACGGCTCCGACCTGGGCCCGGGCATGGGCGTGGGCGATTTTCTGCTGCTCCCGCATGACGGCGTCGCGGCGGCGCTGTTTCACCTCCTCGGGCAGATGGCCGTCGAGCCTGGCCGCCGGCGTGTCGGGCTCGAGCGAATAGGTGAAGACCCCGAGCCGCTCGAACCGCCACCGCCGCACAAACTCGACCAGCTCGTCAAACTGCTCCTCGGTCTCGCCCGGGAAGCCGGTGATGAGCGTGGTGCGGAGGACGAGGCCGGGGATGCGGGCGCGAAGTTTCGCCAGCAGCTCCTCGGTCGGTGCCTTCGCCACCCGCCGCTGCATCCGCTTGAGCACAGGGTCACTGGCATGCTGCAGGGGCATGTCGAGGTAGGGAATCACCTTCGTGCTGGCGGCGATCGCGTCGATGAGCTGGTCGGTGAAGTACATCGGATAGAGATACATCAGCCGGATCCAGACCAGTCCCTCGATCTTCTCGAGTTCGGCCAGCAGCTCCACGAGCCTGGTC
The DNA here is from genome assembly GCA_964578555.1 of uncultured Candidatus Kuenenia sp. Taxonomy (GTDB): domain Bacteria; phylum Planctomycetota; class Planctomycetia; order Pirellulales; family UBA1268; genus CACORA01. Next base: position 5,767 of record CAZODJ010000003.1, on the reverse strand, counting down.
TCGCCGTAGAGATCGAGGCCGTAGTAGGTCGTGTCTTGGGCGACGATCACGAGTTCCTTCACGCCGTCGGCGGCAAGTTCGCGAGCCTCCCGGACCACCTCTTCGATCGGCTTGGTGGCGTGCTTGCCCCGCATCTTCGGGATCGCGCAAAACGTGCAGGTGCGGTCGCAGCCCTCCGAGATCTTGAGGTAGGCCATGTGCCGCGGCGTCACCCGCATCCGCCCCGAGTCGTCGAGGGCCCGGGCGGGCGCCGGCTTGAAAATACTCCGCTGCTCGCCAAGCCGGCCGATCAGCCGCTCGGCCGACCGGGCCACCTCATCGCGGGAGAAGACGCCGATCACCGCATCCACGTCGGGCAGTTCGTCGAGGAGTTTTTCCTTCTGCCGCTCGGCCAGGCACCCGGCCACGATGACGCCTCGAGTGCCCCCCGTCTTCTTGAGGTCGAGCATCTCGTGGATCGCCGCATACGACTCCTCTCGCGAGGCGTCGATGAAGGCGCAGGTGTTGACGATCACGAGATCGGAGCCCTGCGGCTCCCCCACGAGCTGCCAGCCGTCGTCGCGCAAGAGGCCGAGCATTCGCTCGGTATCGACGAGGTTTTTGGGGCAGCCGAGGCTCACCATCGCAAACGTGCCCCGGCAGGTGGCCGGATCGACAGGCTGCGGGGCCGGCATCACGGTCGTGCCCGCCGCGCAGGAGCCTGATGATTCGGGGGTGACGATCTGGAGCGACTGCATGGAGTGGGGCCCTCTGTCAGGAAACGCAGTCAGGAGCGGGCTGCGATCAGCCGGTCGAGCTCCTCACGGAGTTTCGGCAGGATCGCGTCATAGGGATAGGCGCCGAGTTCCGCGCTCTTCTTCTTCAGGTTCACATGCGTCGGGCCACACCACAGACCGAGGTCAGCGTCGTCAGTCTCGCCCGGGCCGTTCACCCGGCAGCCCATCACGGCGATCGTGATGGCATGCTCTCTGGCGTAGGCCGTCATCTCCTTGACCTGCTTGGCCAGCTCGATGAAGGCCTCGTTTTCCACGCGGGAGCAGCTCGGGCAGGAGATGATATTGAGCGATGCGAGCCCGTAGTCGACCACGCTCCGCACCCGCCCCGCCGCGATGTCGGCCAGGATCGCATTGGCCGCCGCGATCTCCTGCGGCTTGTCGGCGTTGGGCACGGTGAGCGACACGCGGACCGTGTCGCCGATGCCCCGCGAGATCAGCTGCTCGAAGGCGATGCGGGTCTTGATGATGCCGTCGGGAGGCATGCCCGCCTCGGTCACACCCAGGTGGATCGGCACATCGGGCCGCTGCTCGGCAAACCGGCGGTTCACCTCGATCACCTTCTGTGGATCTGAATCCTTGAGCGACACGACATAGCGGGTGAAGCCGAGCGAATCGAGCAGCTCGCAGTGTTCGAACGCACTGGCCAGCATCGGCCCGAGCGAATCGTCTTCGGCGAATTGCTCCTTCTTCGCCGGATCGACGCTGCCGCAATTCACGCCCACCCGCAGGGCACAGTCGTTCGCGGCCGCCACGTCGGCGATGAACTTCACCTTCTCCTGCCAGGGCTTTGTCGGCTCATGGTGGTAGAGGTGGCCGGGGTTGTACCGCAGTTTGTCGACGTGCGGGGCCACCTCCGAGGCGAGCCGGTAGTTTTCCTGGAGGTCGATGGCGAGGTTGGCCGCGGTGCCCGCCCGGATCGCCGGCAGGGCGGCGGCGTCTTTCTTGCTGTCGACGGCGATCCGCACCACGCCCGCGCCAGCCCGGTGCAGATCCTCGACCTGCGCGAGCGTGGCCGCGACGTCCTGCGTATGCGTGGCCGTCATACTCTGCGGCGCGATCGGATGGCCAGCGCCGATCGTGATGCTGCCGATCTTGACGGGCCGCGTGGGGTTGCGCTTGATCTCGAGCAATCGACCGTCTCCTAATGATGCGTTTCCCTCAAAGATAGCAGACCGGCCCACGGCCGGGGATAGACCTGTGCGTTACGACCCGCTCCTCCACATCGTGCTCCATGAACCGGAGATCCCGCCCAATGCCGGGAACGTCGGGCGAACCTGCGTGGCAATCGGCGCGAAGCTGTGGCTGGTGCGACCGCTCGGCTTCAAGCTCAACGACTACTATCTCCGCCGCGCCGGCCTCGACTATTGGGAACACCTCGAGTGGGAGGTGGCCGATTCCTGGGACGACCTCGTCTCCCGCCTGGCCGAGGTGGGCCGGCGGCCCACCTGGTTTCTCGAGGTGGGTGGAGCCCGCACCTACACCGACGTGGCCTACCAGCGGGGCGACGTGCTCGTGTTTGGCAGCGAGTCGGAGGGACTCCCCCGCAGCCTCCTGGAGGCCCACCGTGAACAGGTGCTCTCGATCCCCGCCCGGCCCGAGGTCCGCAGTCTCAATCTGGCGAACTCCGCCGCGATCGTGGCCTACGAGGCGATCCGCCAGTGGGGTCAGCCCATCTCAATCTCGAATCCCTTGCGGTAGGGCCGGGCCAGCATCGCGTTGGCCTGCTCGTCGCCCACGACCTGCTGGGCGGCGGCATCCCACTTCACCGTGCGGCCCAGCCGTGCGCTGATTCCCGCCAGGTGGCAGATGTTGAGCGCCTCCATGTGGGTGTGGACGTCGGAGATTGGCTCCTTGCGGGTCTTCGCGCAGTGCAGGAAGTTGGCCCAGTGGCCTTTCCGCTCGTTGTGCTCCATCGGCAGGTTCTTGTAGACCTTGGCGATGGCGTCTTCCGGCAGCGGGTCGTCCTTCAGGGCATCGACCGGTTCCCCGGAAAGTTTGCCGCGACTCACGAAGATGCGTCCCTTGTCCCCTTCGATCAGCACGCCGTTGTCGGTGTCGTGGCGGATCACCATCTGCGTGCCACCGGGAAACTCGACCGTGAAGAGAAACTCGGTCGCCGTGTTGTAGCGATCCTTTTCAACGGCCATGCCATCCTTGAATTCGACCGGATGCTTGGCCATGCCCCCGACCGACAGCGGCGCGAGCGGCTGGCCATTGAGCGAGAGCGCCCAGGCGGCCATATCGACATGATGCGCACCCCAGTCGGTGAGCTTGCCGCCGGAATACTCGTACCACCAGCGAAACTCGTAGTGGCAATTGGTATTTGGCTGGGGCAGCTTGTCCTTGCCATCCTTGTCCTTGACGGCCGGCCCCTGGAAAAACCGGTAGTCGACGGACGGAGCGGGACCGAGCCAGCGGTTCCAATCGAGACCCTGCGGCACCGCGGCCACAGGAATCGCCGGACTCGAGGGAGCCGGACCGATCGCCGCCTGCACCTTCTTGATCCGCCCGAGCCGCCCCTCGGCCACGAGCGCCATCGCCTTCACGAACAGGTTGAACGTGCTCCGTTGCTGGGTGCCCACCTGGACGACTCGACCGGTCTCCTTTTGCACCTTGCGGATCAGCTTGCCCTCGTCGATCGTCAGCGTCAGCGGCTTTTCGCAGTAGATATCCTTGCCGGCCAGCATCGCCTCGACGACGGGCTTCGTATGCCAATGGTCTGGCGTGGCGACGTGGATCACGTCGATGTCCTTCCGCTCCAGGATCCGGCGGTAGTCGTCATACACGTCGGCCTTCCCGCCGGCGTGCTGCGCGTTGAAGTCGGCGGCCCGGCCGGCGTCGACGTCGGCGATCGCCACGACATCGATCCACTCCTTGGCGACACCGATGTTGGCATTGGCGATGCTGCCGGAGCCGATGAGGCCCAGGGCGACGCGGTCATTCTTCGACTGCGTCTCGTCGGCCAGCGTCCGCGGCTGCGAGAAGACGTAGGGGACGAATCCGGAGGCGACGGCCGCCGCGCTGCAGGATGTCAAAAAACCGCGACGTGAGTCCTTCATGATC
>CAZODJ010000003.1:0-1828 GCA_964578555.1 uncultured Candidatus Kuenenia sp. | reverse complement strand
GAAAAAAGCGGCATGTGCCGGTAGTAGACCTCGAGCATGCACGTGCAGAGGCACGTCATGAACAGACGCCCTCCGCTGTAGCCCCATTTGTCGTGCGCCGGATTCCAACTCCCCTTCTCTTTTCCCTTGCCAACCTGAGCGGCGGGCAGCGTCGCCCGCATCCAAGCATTCCACTCCCGCCAGGGATCGCCTTCGAGGTGGTGGCAGACCTGCGTGACGTAATACCAGGTGTAGACGTCCGGGTATTCGAAGTCCCGCGGCACCTCGCGAAACAGCAGCGCGACCCCCGCCTGCAACCGCGGGTCATCCCGTTGCCACCCCAGGTAGAGCCGACATAACAGGGCCTCGGCGGTGAGTGCCGGCCGCACCTGAAACGAGCCGCGGTTCGGCATGATCTCGTAGCCGTAGCCCTTGGCGTCGGAAACGAACACGGCGTCGAGAAAGTCCGCGAGTCGTGCGTACGACTCCGCCGGAATCTCGAGGCCCGCCATCTCGCCACTCTTGAGCGCCATCATGTACCAGCCGGTCACCGACATGTCGCCCCGGTTGGGATGGTTGGGCCGCGGCGGGTGATACTTCCAGCCGCCGTCGGGCATCTGCCCCGCCACCGCGTAGTCGAGGGCCCGCTGCGCCGCCGCCTGAAGGCTGGCATCTCGAGTCATGCCGTACAGTTCACAGAGCGCGATCGTGGCCTGGGCGTGGGCATACATGCTCTGCTGCTCCGGAATCTGGCCCATGTCGAAGGTGCCGTCGTCGCCCTGCTTGGCCAGCAGCGCCTTCCATGCCCGCTGCACGGCCACCTGATGGGGGCCTTCTTCCGTGGTGTTGCCTGCCCCCTGCAGCGACAGGAGCGCCATGGCCGTGGCAGCCAGCCGATTCTCCTGCCGGCTGCCGTCGAGATACGGCCCCCGCAGGCTCCACAGCCCGCTCTTTTCCTGATTGCGCACAAGCCACTCAAGCGCCGCTTCCACCGCCGTTTCCGTTTCGCCACCGCCACCACCTGCGGCGAGCAATTCATCCTTCCGACCGGCCGAGCGGCCTGAGAGCGCGAGCCGCACAGACGGCGCGGCTGCCACCTGCCCAGCATCGGCGACCGCCGCCGGCGGATTGATCGGCTCGACCGGCATCGAGCGAGCGACCGTCTCGGCAGGTTCGTCGCGGGGCTGGACAAGCGGCGGCGCGGTAGCCATTTCCGGTTTCTGCTCGGGCTCCGACGACGGCGGTGGCTCAGCGTCGTCAGCACCGTCATCCTGCGATTCGATGCGAATGCCTTCGGGGGCAGCGCCACTGCCTGCCTCGGTGCCAAACACGAGTTCCAATCGCAGTCGCTCCGACCGTGGCTGCTGGACGACGAACAACGCCAAGAGGAGGAGCACCACGACATGCAGGGAGAGACTGAGCGTGAACGGCGGGCTACGCTGCAGCCACCCGTCGAGCGTCTCGGTCACGCTTGGCTCCGACGATCCGACGGCGGCCGCGGGGCTCTCGGCCGCCGGGCGCGTCGATGCGGGCAACTCGGAGCGTGGGTCTGCTGAAGGCATCGGAAATGCGGGCGATACCGGCTGGGGCTTCTTTTTCGCTGATCGCCGTCCTATTATCGAGGGAAGTTGAGACGGCCGATACACCGGTTCCATCGGTCGTCACGACTGTTTGCATCACTTTCCTCCGACACAGCGGAAAGCCAACGTCGCGGGGTGGAGCAGCCCGGTAGCTCGCGAGGCTCATAACCTCGAGGTCGTAGGTTCGAATCCTACCCCCGCCACTATTTCACGCCGGCAGGACCATCCATGGCTCCTGCCGGCTGTTTTTTGCGCGGCATCCTGCCGCG
>CAZODJ010000002.1:5946-55117 GCA_964578555.1 uncultured Candidatus Kuenenia sp. | reverse complement strand
CCTGCTTCTCCTTGTTGATGGCGAGCACCACCACCTCGACCTCGTCGCCCGGCTTGACCAGTTCGCTCGGGTGGCTCACCCGCTTGGTCCAGCTCATCTCCGAGATGTGCACGAGCCCCTCGACGCCGTCCTCGAGTTTCACGAACGCGCCGTAGCTCATCACGTTGACGACCGTGCCCATGCAGACCGTGTCGACCGGATACTTGTCGGCAACCTGAGCCCACGGGCTGGCCGTCCGTTGCTTCATGCCGAGCGCGATCTTCTCCCGCTCGCGGTCGATGTGGAGCACCTGCACCTCGATCTCCTGATCGATCGACACCATCTCGCTGGGATGGCCGATGCGGCCCCACGACATGTCGGTGATGTGGAGCAGACCGTCGATGCCGCCAAGGTCCACGAAGGCACCGAAGTCGGCGATGTTCTTGACGATGCCGCGGCGGATCTGGCCCACCTCGAGCACTTCCATGAGTTGCTTCTTCCGCTCCGCCCGCTCCTGCTCGATGAGGGCCCGACGGGAGACGACGATGTTGCGACGGACGTCGTCGATCTTCAGCACGAGGCACTGGATCGCACGGCCGCAGTAGTCGCCGATATCGGCGGGGCGACGGATGTCGACCTGGCTCGCGGGCAGGAAGACGTTGACCCCGGAAATGTCGACGAGCAGGCCGCCCTTGATCTTCCGCAGCACGTAGCCCGTGACGACGTCATTCTCCTTGACGCTCGACATCACGTTGAGCCAGTCTTCGATCCGCTGGGCCTTGCGCTTGGAGAGCGAGATCATGCCCCGCTGCTCTTCCAGGGCGCCGTCCTCGAACTCTTCGAGGAGCACCTTCACGGTGTCGCCGATCTGCGGCACCGGCTCGCCTTCGTCCCACTCGTTCCGCGGGATCTGACCCTCGCTCTTGTAGCCAACGTCGACCAGCACGAACTCGTCGTCGACCCGCAGCACCTTCCCGTGGAGCACCGCGTTTACCGCGAGGGTGGCGGCACCGACCGAGTATTCCTCCGCTTCGGCGGCCGCGAGGGCCTGTTGCAATTCCGTGTCGAGATCGTCTCCGAGTTCCAGTTCGCGAATGAGGTTGCGGTTGACCATGAAGGGGGGGTTTCGTCGGGCGAAAGAGGGTAAGAGGAAGGGATCGTTCGGGCCACGTCGGACCGAGCCACGCAGTGTAGCAGGCCCCTGGAGCCCGAACAATCGAGCGTTTTTTCCAGCGTGCCCCAGCTTGCCTGACCGGGTGGGCTGCCCGAACACCGCGATCCCCGCAGCGCCGTGGTCGATGAGAATGGAGAATGGGCAGAAAGGACGAACATGATGATCGCTCGGATGATCGTGGCGGTATCGGCGGCACTCTCGGTGGCAGTCGTGGTCACGCCGGCCTCCGGACAGTTTGTCGACGCCGGAGCGGTCGGCAGCGGCCCACGGCTTGGTGAGGCCCGGCCCCAACGGTTTCGTGTGGGCATGATCGTGGGGGCCGCCGGCGGAAGCCTGCGCGACATCTATGCCACGATGCCCGTGCCCGGCGAGTGGCCGGAGCAGCAGGTGCGGGTGGTCGAGGAGGACGTGTCGCCCGATGTCCGCAGCCTTCGCTACCGCACGCTGCCCACCGGCGTCTCCCAGATGATCGTAGAAATCCCCAGCCTTCGGGCGGGCACAAAGGCCCAGGCGATCGTCACGTTCGAACTCACGCGGGCCGCCATCCTGTCGCCGGAAGACACGTCCGAACTGCTGATCCCTGCCAAGCCAGACCGAGACTTGCGAATCTTTCTCGGGCCCAGCCCCTACATCGAGTCTCGTCATCCCAAGATCAAGCAGCTTGCCCAGACGACGACCGAGGGGCTCGACGGCTGGGCCAAGGTGGAAAAGATCTACGACACCGTCCGCGAAGCCGTCGAATACCGCAATGGTGAGCTGAAGGGCGCCGCTCGGGCGTTGGCCGACGGCTGGGGTGACTGCGAGGAACTCACCTGCCTCTTCATCGCGATGTGCCGGTCGGAGGGCATTCCGGCCCGCACGGTGTGGGTCGAAGGACACTGCTACCCGGAGTTTTATCTCGAAGATGCTGCAGGCACCGGCCACTGGTTTCCCTGCCAGGCGGCCGGCACGCGGGCCTTCGGGGAAATGCCTGACCAGCTGCCGATCCTGCAGAAGGGCGACAACTTCCGCGACTCCGACCGGCCCGGCAAGCCGCTCCGCTACATGTCGGAATTCATTCGCGGCTCGGCCGTGAACGGCGGCGGTGCACCGCAGGTCGAATGGATTCGCGAACCCGGGTGAGCTACGCCTCGTCGGGAGCGGCGTCGAGATCAACGCCGGCGAAGACGGGCTCTTCCTTGGCAACCGGCATGAACCAGGGCGTGGCGATCGGCAGACCGGCAGATCGCCAGAGCGCTTCCATCCGATCGCCGGCCAGCCGCACCGTCTTCTCCCTCCCGCGACCTGCCAGCGTGGCCCGATTGGCCCACGGTGTGACCGGGCCAGCGAACCCGGCGGCCTGCGCGGCTTTCACCACGGCCGTCGCGTCGATGACACCCGTCTCGCCGGGCATCAGCCGCTGCTCGACGGTCAGGTCGCGTCCCGGCAGCTCACGCGGAGCATCCGACACCCGGACCTCCACGATCCGTCCGGCGGGCACCTTCGCGATGACGTCGAGCGGTTCACCGGTTACATGCAGCGCCCAGGCATCGACCACCGCGCCAACCTGGCTGTGAGCGGTCGTCACGAGCCCCAGCAGTTCTTCAAACGTCGTGATGAACTGATGGGTCTTGCCGGCCCGGGCTTCCGTCTCCGGTCGGATCGCCAGCCCAAGCTGGATGCCGCGAGAAGCGAGTTGCTCGCCGACCATGTCGAGCCGGGTGCGATACAGCTCGAAGAAGTCCTTGAAGCCGTGGTCGTCGGAGGCGGACTCGACAGTCGTCACCGCCCGGCTGGCCTCGGCCGCCTGGGCGACATCGAGGCGGGCCGGCAACTGCTTCATGTCGGCGGCGAAGGTTGCCTCGTCGGCGGCCAGATTGACCGGCAGCCGGAAGCTGCCCGGCTTCAGCCGCGCGCTCACCATGAGGCGGCGGGCATGATCGGCACCAAACGCCTCGGCCTGCCGCTGGAAGTCGAGGATGTCGAGATCAAGCGCCTCGAAACCGAACGACAGGGCCAGTTCGATCAGTTCACTCGGGCGGCCCGAGAGCGGAAGGCCGTAGATGCTGAGATTGCGAAACATGCGAGGCAGGCTCCTTCATGAAATGTTGAGGGCCCGACAGTATGACCGCCGGCGGCCGGTTTTTGAAGGAGGGGAACAGCCTGTGCCCGGAGGGCCGGTTTTCTTACTGAAGACCAAGGCCCGCGAGGTTCATACCGAGCCGCTTGGCCTTCTTGTAGAGCGAGGTGCGGTTGATGCCGAGCGCCCGAGCGGCCGCGTCTCGCCGCCAGCCATTCCGCTCGAGCGCCTCCATGATGAGCTGCCGCTCTGGATCGGCCAGTGCCTGCTTGAGCGAGGCGGCCGCGGTGGTCGGAGCCTGGAGCGTGGCGGGCAGGTCGGCCACTTCAACCAGCGGCCCCCGGCCCAAGAGCACGGCTCGCTCCACCGCATGCTGCAGTTCCCGGACGTTGCCCGGCCAGCGATGCCTCTGCAATGCCTCCTCTGCCGCGGGCGAGAAGCCCTCCACGCCGCGAGGAACCATGCGGGCTGCCCGGCTCAGAAAGTGGTGGGCCAAGAGGAGGATGTCGTCGCGTCGGCTCCGGAGCGGCGGCATCTCGATCGCCACCACGTTGATTCGCCAGTAGAGATCGGCGCGAAACCGGCCGTCGGCCACGAGCCGGTCGAGATGTTCGTTGGTGGCAAGAATGACACGGGCGTCGACACGTCGGGTATCGCCGCCACCGACCGGCTCGAATTCGAAGTCTTGGAGCACCCGCAACAGTTTGACCTGCAGCGCGGGAGAGGCGGTGGCGATCTCGTCGAGGAAGATCGTGCCGCGATCGGCACGAAGAAACATGCCGTCGCGGGCCGTCACGGCGCCTGTGAAAGCCCCTGCGACATGACCGAAGAGTTCGCTCTCGAGGAGCGACTCGGCCAGGCTGCCGCAGGCCACCTCGACGAACCGACCGGTCCGCCGGCTGACGGCATGAACATGCCGAGCCAGGAGCGACTTGCCCGTGCCACTCTCGCCGGTGATGAGCACGGTCGCCGGCGTCGCCGCCACCCGGTCGGCGAGTTCGAGGACCTCGCGCATCGCGGGATCGTCGCCGAGAATGGCGACGGCCGGCGCGTGTGTCCGCGTGCGGGCCGCCTCGATGGCGGCGGCGATGGCGGCAGCGAGATCGTCGTCTCGGACCGGTATGGTCACCGAGCCATCGGCCGAAGCCACAATCGACGACAGGCTTGGGGCCGCCGCAGCCTGACCGGACGGAACGGCGACCAACACCGCCGCCTCCGGCCACGCAGTGCGGAGCACGGACGCCACCCGCAGACACCCGCCAGCAGGCAGGCAGGCATCGACCAGGCAGGCGTCGATGCGACCGCGGCCGATCGCCTGCAGCGCCTCGTCGGCCGACCCGGCAGCCGTGGCATGCCAGCCCTGACCGCAGAGCCACTGGGCTGTCGAAGAAGCCATGCGACGGTCGTCATCGACGACGACGATTCGCCGGCGGGAGTCTGGGGCCATGGCCTTTGCGGACGACGTGGCCAAACACGATGCCGTGGCTGCCATGAGACGCTCCTGGGATTTCCCGAGATGAACATCCCGGGTCACAAGATGTTTCTAGGTCGCAATCGGTCGACAGGGCGTCGCCAACCGGCGACACGCAGGGTTTTCCCAGCCGGATGCGCCGGCAGAATCGCCACGATCGGTACTGCCGGCTGCTTTACGCGAGCCTCGCCATCCTGGCCTCGGCTCGCTTGGCGACCATCCGGTCGCTCTTGGAAGCCCGCCCTCCAGGCGGGCGGTGCAGGGTGCCGCGTGATTTGCACTCCACCCAGCCCCGGGCGCGAGCCCGGGGGCCAGCAGTGGCGCTATCTGGCGATTCATCCCGCCGGCTCGCGCCTGGCGGCTGAGTGGAAACGGCCAACCCCTATTTTCGCTCGCCGTGGTCGGGGTCGTCGCCGAGGTGCACCGTTTCGGCGATCCGGTCGGCTGCCGGGCCGAAGAGCAGTTCGCGATTCTCCAGGAGCGCCTCCGGATCCTGATCGAGCATCCGCATGCGGCGGCGACGAAACGAGAAGAATGCCACGACCGCCAAGGCCGCCACGCAGGCGGTGATGACAATGGCCGTGAAGCCCCGCTCGGCCGATTGGATCAGGCCCGTGATCCGGTCACCGAACAGATAGGCCAGCCCGAAGAAGATGCTGATCACGATCGACGCGCAGATGAAGTCGGCCAGCAGGAACCAGCGATAGGGAACCCGCAAAATCCCGGCCGTCAGATAGAAGGGACTGCGCAGCCCGACGAGGAACCGGGCCGCGAAGAACGCCTTGATGCCATGCTTCTTGATGAGGTTTTCGATCGTCTTCTCCCGCTGCTCCGTCAGAAAGCCCGACCACCACGGATGCTCTCTGAGGATTTTCTCCCCGAAGAACCGGCCGATCGCGTACATCAGGCTGTCGCCAAGCAGGGCCCCGACGAGGCATGATGGCAGGGCGTAGTACCACTTGAGTGCCTCGGCCCGGCTGGCCACCCCGGCAGCCACGATCGGCACCTCCTCCGGTACGGGCAGGCCGATGCCGGTGAGCGTGAGAAACAGGATGATGCCGAGGTAGGAACCCCGCTCGAACCAGTCGAACATGTCAGCGCAGGCGTGGGGAGCAGGGGAGCGAACGGGGGCACGTCATGATTGCCTCCAGTCTATCCGCACGCCGCGCAAATCGTCGATCGACACCGTCGATTCAGCGACATTCGCGAAGATCAGATCGATCTCCGACTGCTCGCCAGGCACCGTGAGGATCACGCCGACGCCACCTCCCGGCGGCGCGATCGCCGGCAGGCCCGCCGGCCCGAGCACATAGGCTGCGGTGGCCAACGCGTCAGCCTCGGCGGCTGTCGGGGCCAACACGGTGGCCGAGAGCACACCCTCGGCAGGCCGACCGGTGCGCGGGTCGAGGATGTGGCCGAGCTTGCGGCCACGGTCGATGAAAAACTGCGTGCCGGAACCGCTCGTGCCGAGCGCCCGATCGGCGAGGGCAACCGTAGCCAGTCGCACACCGGGGCGAAGAGGATGACGGATGCCAACAGGCCAGCCGCGATGATCGTCGCGTGGCCCCGGTCCTTGTCGACCGACCGCCCGCACGCTGCTCGATCCGCCGTGCAGCAGGCAACTGGTGATGCCGGCTGCGATGAGCCGCTCGACGGCGCGGTCGAGGGCCCAGCCTTTTCCGATGGCGCCCGGATTGAGTTCGACGCCCGGCCTCGTGAACCGGATTCGCTGCCCGGCAGGATCGAGTTCGAGCCAGCGTGAGCCCGAAGCGTCGAGGGCTGTGGCGAGGTCGGCGGCCGTGGGCGAGCGGCCCTGACGCTCGAGGAAACCCCACGTCCGCACGAGCCGGCCGGCAGCGATGTCGAAGCCGCCGGCTGTACGGCCAGACAATTCCACCGCCATCTCCAGGAGCGCGAAGCCAGCGGCGGAGACCGGCTGCCATCCGGTCGCTGCCGTGGCGTTGAGACGCGAGAACTCGCTCGAGTCGCGGTAGATCGAAATCCGGTTTTCAATCTCGTCGACGAGGTCGAGCGCGGCGAGGGCCGCCTCGGTGTCCTGCGGGTGTTCGCCGGCATTGAACACGATCTCGAACCGGCAGGCCATCGCCTCCCGGCCGACGACGAGCGAGTGAATGTCGGCATCCGCGGCCATGCCGGAGCGTACCAGAGTTTCCGTCTCGTCCGCTCCCAACGAGGGAGCGTGATTTGCCGGAGCCGGGATCTCTTTCTAGGGTTCCCCGCAAGGGACGCAGCCGTTACCGGGTCGAAGCTGCCGTCTCATGGTCATTTCGCGAGTCACCGTCGTCAGGCCATGGGCAGCGGGCGGTTTGCGTCATGGCGGCTGGCGGCGGAGTCAGCAGATCGACGAACTCCTCGCGTCGGCAGGCGTGGCGTTTGATGTCTGTACGACAGTCCCGGCCACCAGCTTCGACCCGCGGGGCCTGACCTCCCTGCTCCGGGCGGGGCCGCGGGCGTGGAACCGCTCCAATTTCATCGATGCCGTCTCCCGCACGCGGCCTCTGCAGACAACGCTCCCTGACGGTTGCCCGGCCCTCGTCGAGATGCCGCACAACCCGGTCATCGAACAGATCACCGCGACACGCTGCCCGGTGCGGATCGCCGTTCCTCAAAATATCGAGTCCTTCAACGAGCCGGCGGTGTGTTCATGGCGGCTGCCGGATCGTGGGGCCCGTGCCGCCGCTGAGATCCGGGTGCTCGCCCGCTACGACGCGGTGTTTACGATCGCGCTGGAAGAATGCTGGCTGCTCGCCAACGCGGGGCTCGACGCGCGGTTCCTGCCCTACTCGCCCCCGCGGCTCGTCATGGAGTGGCTGCGGCGGCTGCGGATGAGCCGCGTCTCCCGTGCTCCCCATCAGGATGACGAGGTCGTCGTTTTGGGTACGGCTCAGGCCCGTCACACCGAGGCGACGGTGCGGCTGGTAGGCGTGCTGCAGTCGGCTGGCCTGCGGCCCGTGGTGGTTGGATACAACACGGCCTCCCTGATGGCACGACTGGGCGATCGCGTAGACCTCCGTGGCGAAATCTCCACGGAGCACTTATTCGCGCTTCTGGCCCGGTGTCGCGCTGTGACGATTTTTCAGTCCGGGGGAGGCGGTGCGCTCACGCGAATCATCGAACTCGGGCATGCGGGCGTGCCGGTGGTGGTCGCGGGAGTGGCCGGCCGCAGCATGTATGGCTGGCAGCACCTGACGTGGGTCCACGATGTGGATGCCATCCCCGACGCGCTCCCTGAGCCTGGCACGACGATCTCGGCAGTCGATCCGTGGGAGACGATTCGACACGCAGCAGAGCAGAGGCTCCTGGCATGGCTGGCTGGCTGAGTGAACAGGCCGTAGCCGCATCGCTGCCGGCAGTCCGGCGGCTCAGCAACGTGGGATCACGGAGTCGCCGGCTTGGCCTGGCTGTCGTCTCCGAGTGTGTCGGGAAGTTCGTGAACCTCGCGGTGCAGGTGGTTCAGGTGCCCCTGATTGTTGCGGCGGTTGGAACGGATCTGTACGGCGACGCGGTGGCAACGCTGGCGTTTCTCGGGTTGCTCGGCGGCTGTGACTTCGGGTTCGGCGCAGCGGTCAAAAATGCGGCGGCCGATCTCGTCGGTCGCCGCGAGGCAGTGGCCTCGAATCATGGGCTGAACAAGGATTTGCCCGTCAACGATTGGCCCGTCAAGGATTTGCTCGTCAAGGCAGCGTCCTGGTCGGCATTGATTGCTGTCGTGGTCGGTGGGGTCATCGTCTTTGCTCCCGACGCGTTGGCCATCCTCCCCGGAAGTGACTCGATCCTGCCGATGCTCGGGAGAGATGCCGCCACGCGGTGGCTGATGGTGGTGCTCGTGGTCGTGGGGCTTCCGCTGGCGGCAGCCGCCCACTGCGCCGAGGGGATGCAGCTCACCTGGCTGGTGAATGCCTGCCGGATGGTGGCTGCGGTGCTGGGGCTCGGCGCGATCGTGGCCTTGACTGGGGTCGTCTCGCAACGCTGGCACGTGGTCGCGCTGCTGGGCCTGACTCCACTCGTGGCCGGAGTCCTGACCTGGTTCGTCCTCTGGCGGTCGCTCCCCTACCGAAGCTGCGTGGGGGATCGTGCCGTGCCCCTCGCGCGACTCGTCCACGACGGCCTCCCCTTCATGCTGCCGATCGTGGCCAGCATCCTGGTTGTCAATGCGCCATACCTGGCCATTCTCGCGGCGCATGGTTCGCCGGCCGTGACCCGCTACGCCGTGGGCCAGCGGATGATGGCCCTGTTCCTTCAGCCGCTGATGTTTGCCGTCGGCCCCCTGTGGCCGGCTTTTGCCGAAGCGCGTGCCAGGGGAGATCGGGATTGGGTGGCCCGTCAAGCGTGGCGGGTCTCATTCGTCGGGGCCGTGTACTGCGGTGTGGTCACGGTGATTGGCATTATCTGCGGGCGAGGGGTGGCCGCACTCTGGGTGGGGCGGCCCGACGCAGTGCCCACCGCGGTCGAAATGGCCGCGATCGCCGTCGCAGCGGGCGTCTCAGCCGTGGTGCAGCCGGGGGCGATGCTGCTCAATGCCTACCGGAGGTTCCGGCTGGCCACGACCGTGGCCGTGTTCCAGATCGCGCTGACCTTCGCCTACGAACCGCTGGCCCGCAGCGTCGGACCGGCCGCCGTGCCGGCGGCGCAGGCCCTCTTCGGACTACTCGTCGTAGTGCCGGCCGTCATCGTGGAAAGCCGGGCCGCCCTGCGGCAGTGAAACACGTTCGCAGACCAACTGACACAACTGCCGCCCCACGATGGGGCGGCTTCGCCCCTCGAAAACCTTGGCTTTTCGAGGGGCGAACACGTGGACAAAGGCCATGGAGGGCTTTGTCCACGGGAAGTCAGCGTGGCGCGAGGCCGCGATCGAAGGCTTCCTGGTCGCGGCGGTACACCGCCAGCACCGTATCGAACCGCTCCAGCGGGATCGTGTAGACGGGCTGCTCATTGGTGTGGGCATGGCAGTGGGCGACGAGGAGGCGGTAGAGAAACTTGAAAAGATGCCGTGGCACGCGGACGCTCCGCAGGCCGTCGAGCAGCCGCCGCTGGTCGACCTCGGGATCGAACAGCTGCGCGAGCGTGGCCGGTGGATTCCCGACGCTGGCCGCTTTCACCCGCTGCGACGCGATGTCGTAGAGCGTCTCACCCGACCACTCCAGCGAGGGCACGAGGTTTTGCTTGTCGAGCCGCGCCCGCTGGTTGAACTGCTCGTCTTCACGCTCGATGAACCGATAGAGCTCGACGGGAAGCAGCAGTTTGAAGCCCAGCCCGGTCGACTTGAGAAACTTGTTGTCGAGCATCGGCCAGAGTACCTGCCGCATCCGCTCCGCCGAGCCATTGATGAGGTGCGGCTCGTCGAGCCGGTCGACGATCACCACCATGCCGGTGTAGCCGAAGGCGGCCAGCACCCCCTGCAGCTTGCCGAGCATCTCGTAGCGGTCGTCACTGCGGGCGGCCAGCGGCAGCGGCTGACCGGCCAGATCGACCTCCGGGATCCGTGCCAACGCCCGTGTCAGTTGGCCGACGGTGCGGTTGCCCGTCTTCATGCTGTGGACGATCCGCCATGCCTTCCACCAGCTGCGGCCCCGCCGCCAGACCCACGGCGTCCAGGCGGCGGCCAGCGCCAGCCAGGGCCACCAGTGGCCGGTCCATGCCAGTGAGCCCCGCGCGACGCCGATGGCGAGTGCCGCGGCCAACGCGAGCCCCGCCACGAGCCCCAGCCCCAGCGGCCACAGGCCCCGCCACGCGTGGTAGCCAACACGCCGCCGGATCGCCCGCCAGCGGGTGGGAAACGTGGCCGTCGTCGACTGGTCGTAGCAGGCCGCCAGCACCGCCATGTCGCGGGCCTTCGATGGCGGCAGATGGTGGGCGGCACGACGCCCTTCGATGATCTCGTCGCACAGCTGCGAGACCGTGAGCGCCAGGATGGCGTCCATGTGGTCCCAGAGCTTCCACTGGGCGAGGGCCTTTTCGACCGGTCGCCCGGGGCCAACCCGGCTCACGAACCGGTCGAGGAACGGGTTGAAGTCGTCGTAGAGAACGACGAACGTGCGGGCCTCAGGGTGGTCGGCATTGTGGCGGTCATACTGCCGCTGCATCTGCAGCTTCAGCGCCGTCTTGCCGGCCCCCTTCTCACCGAACACGATCGAGGTGCTCGGCTCGGCGGCATCGCCGAAGATCTTGTCCCAGGCCGGATGAAACGTCGTCTCCAGGCAGGTTCGCTTGAAGACCGTATCGTTCTGCGCATCCTCCTCGGCAAACGGATTGCCGGCGATGCCGTGGTGCTCGAGAAAATCCTGAACCTTCATGGTCTCACTTCGTTGCGGGGACGAGGCCTTCGATCATCTTCCGAAAGCCGTCGGCATGCTGCGCGATCGTGGCCGCCGGACCGTACAACTTGAGGAAGTAGCTGCCCGCCTCCGGCGACTCGATGATCGCCGCCAGCATGCGGTAGTCGGGCCGCTCGATCGTTTTGCCTCCCGCGAAGGGCCCGCCCGGCATGTCTTTGTACGTGCCAGGAATGTCGACGAGCGTGACCGTGCAGCCGGCCACCTTGAGCGTTTTGGTGGTGGTCTTGTCTTTCGTGTCGCTGCCGTCGGGCTGGGAAAACTGGCCAACCCAGCGATCGATGTTGGCCTCCACCGTGCCGCCGGCGCCCATCACCGTCATGCGGCCGGCAGCCGCATCGCCGGCGCCGGGAATCTCAAACTCGGTTTCCACGATCCGCGACTTCGGTGGCACCCGCTTCCAGTTCGCGGGCGCGGCGAGGGAGAAGCTACCGTCGGCAATCGTAAACGCGGCTGCCTGCTCAGCCACAGCCTGCCCGCGGGCCAGGTTTCCATTGAGCAGGAACGGCATGAGGGCGACGGCAGTCAGCAGCGTCGGGAATCGCATGGCAGGGTCTCCTCGTGAGGAAAGTAAGAACGTGGTTCCTCAAAACTTTACCATAGGCGGGGGTCGTCTGCCGGCGGCTGGCAGACCGCCGCGTGGACAGCCAACCCGGTGATTCTTAGGATGCCGCGATTCTCCACCCTTTCCGTACCTGGCTGCCAATTTCTATGAAACGTCAGGACCGTGGCCGTGATGATGGCCGAGACGATGAACGCGAGGGGCCGCTCGAGATCGCCCTCGTCGGCGACCTCACCGAGGCCGAGGCCGACCTCACCGATCGCATCCTTGGCGTCGAGCCAGGGGCGGAGTGCACGATCTACTTCGACTCGCCAGGGGGCAGCCCATATTGCGCCATGTCGCTCGTGACGCTCCTCAAACTGCGGGGCATCCGGGCGACGGGCATCGTGACGGGAGAGTGTTCGTCAGCCGCTCTGTGGCCGTTCGCGGCCTGCACGCGGCGGCTCGTGACGCCCTACAGCGTGCTGCTCTTCCACCCCATGAAGTGGCAGAGCGAGGAACATATCGGCATCACCGAGGCAGCCGAATGGTCGCGGCACTTTGGCGCGCTCGAAAAGGAAATGGATGTGTTGCTTGCCGATCTGTTCGGTGCCTCGCCGGCCATGATTGATGCCTGGGTGAAGACCCACCGCTACGTCACGGGCCGCGAACTGGTCGAAGCCGGGCTGGCTGAGATGATCCCGCTCGGGCCGATTCAGCGATAGTCTGCGTGGCATGTATCGCAGGATTTCCGCAGGGCAGAGATGGCCGCCTGCGCGGCAGCGAAGTCTCCCTTGCGAGTCGCCGCCGCAGCCTTCACGGCGGCATCCCGCATCGTCGACGCGTAGCCGCGGTAGGTGTCGTCATCGAAATCCTCGCACTGCGGCTGCTGGATGAATTCGCCGATCAGCGCCACGATTTCGGCCTCGTGCAGGAGCCGCTCGGGATCCTTGGCGAATGCGGTGTCGGAGGCCGACACTTCGGCCAGCCCTTTTTCCGCCCGTTCCAGCCGAGCCATCAACGGGGGCCGCGCGGCGATGCGGTTCCAGTCGACCTGCTTCGCCGGTACGCCGTCGAGCTGGCTGCCGCTGATGAGTTTCTGGAGATCCTCGGCGGCCTGGGTGGCGATGGCGAAGGTCTTGTCGTTCCCCTGGTTGCATTCAAAGGCGGCGGCTGCAAACCGGTCGCGGGCGCGGCCGGCGCCATCTTTCCAACGCACGTCGCCGTCGTACACGGTGATCACGGCGAAGGCAGCGGCAATCGAAGAGAAGCCGTTGCGAGCCTCGATGTAGCCGCCACCAGTGAAATCCCGTTTCTTGGCGATGGTCTTGTCTACCTCCATCTTCATGGTCTTGATCTCGTCGGCAAGCGTGTCGGCGGAGACCAACGACGACCAGGCCCCAGGGCCGGCAGGTGCATCTTCCTCCTTGGTTGCGCCGCCGCCACTGTCGTTGGGCTCGGGCAGCTTGGTGAAGTCGGGCCGCGGACCTTCAAGCTCGGCAAACGCATCGCGGAAAAACTGGCTCGTCACGGCCGGGGACCACGACCCCGGCGGCTCGGCGCGAGGGCGGGGAACGCCGGATCGCGGGCGACCGCCCTGAGCGTGTGCCGTCGCAAGCCAAGGTAGGGGGGCAATCAGGGCAATGACCGCAAGAGCCCGCGTGGCGACGTGGAGTGGGCGAGTGAGAACAGGCATGCTTTTAGTATAAGGAGCCGCCGTCTGGCGGCTATGTGGAGGACGGCTGGTGGCTGTGTCTGGGGCTTTGCATCCGCCTTTTTTGTCTTGACCTGAATGGGGCGGCTCGTCACCCTCCTACCCCGCCACTTGTCCGAAGCATGAGGTGGCATTTCACACGCGATCACACGAGGTTTGAATCATGGGTTCTGGGCCTGCCACGCGACTGTCGGCAAATCTTCCCTGGATGATGTCGGTCTGGGCCGGATCATTCGTGGCGGGATGTATGGTGATGGTCACGATTCCTCTGCTTGGGTGCTCCGGTAGCCAGTCAGATTCCGCCCCCGCATCGACCGCGGTCGAGCCGGCCAAGGCGGCCGTGGCGACTTTCCTGGATGCGGTGAAGCGAGGAGACGACGCCGCAGCACGCGGGATGCTTACCAAGGTGGCTGCGGCAAAGACGCTGGAAATGGGCATTTCTGTCGCCCCGCCTGTACCCGCCACAGCCACCTATTCGATTCGCGAGTGTGAGATCGTCGCAGACTCCGAGGATCTGATGCACGTGGCGACCACGTGGACCGATACCGACACCGATGGCTTCACGACAACAGACAACGTTGTGTGGGTGGTACGTCTCGATCCGGAGGGCTGGCGGGTCGTCGGCATGGCGATGCGGGTATTCGAAGACATGCCGCCACTTCTGCTGAATTTCGAGGATCCAGCCGACATGGTCGCCAAGCAGGAACTCGTGGCAGCCGAGCTCCAGAAGCGGCTTCAGGAGGGGGACGGGCAGGGTGGAACGCCCTCTGGAAATCCCGCTCCACAGTCGCGAACAGCCCGTGGTGGCCCCGGCCAGCAGCCTGCTGTTGAATAGCCGACTGGCTGAGAAAACCACAGCCCTATCGTGGGGCGGCAGACGTCACCCGCCGCCAGCAAACGGCAGTGATGCCGTAATTTCTACGCAAACTGCGTATATTTCCTGTTTTTCTTGACAGGAGTCCGGCGCAAAGTAGGCTCTTTGCCTAGTTTCTGCAGTCGGCATATTTTCGCCAACCCGCAGCCCTTGCAGGGCAGCGCTGCCGGTTGCTCGGAGGTTTCCGCTGGGAAATTGCTGGAGCGATCCGGAGATCGTTCAGTCGCTGCGGTCCGGTGGCCGTCCCGGATCGGGGTTGAGAGATGACGGCCGCTGTAGCGCCCCGTGCGTTCAGTTCCATCCCTGGAGGTTTGAAATGAAGCGTTTTTTCGGAATTGCAGTTGCGATGTTTTTCGCGGTGGTCGCGATCGCCCTCATGGGCGCTGATTCGTCGGCCGTCGCCGGCCACGGTTGCCACGGTCGTGCCCGTTGCCACGGTCGTGCTCCCCGTTGCCATGATCGTGAGCGCCGCGAGCGTTGCCATGGTCGTCGTCACCGCTGCCACGGCGAAGCCGCCGCGGCCGAGTGCGGTGCCTGCGAGGCCGCTGAGTGTGGCTCGTGCGGTGATTGCGGTAGCTACGAAGGTGGCTGCAGCGATTGCGGCGGTGCGGTTGCCGGCGGCTGTGCCGGTGGCGATTGCTCCGGTGAAGGCGTGATCATGGAAGGCACCCCGACGGAAGCTGCTCCGGCCGCCCCCGAGGCTCCGGCTGCTCCTGCTGCCCCAGCTGCTCCGGCTGCCACGTGATCCGACGGTGAGTCTCCTATCGCGTCAGGTCAGCCCTGATGCACGCGATCGGTGAACGATGAAAAGAGACCGGGCTTCCCGCAAGGGAAGCCCGGTTTTTGTTTGTTCGATAAGCACAGGCCTGTGCTTTGTCACAACCCCGATGCGGCGGAAGCCAGTCTTACTCGGCAGCCGGTGGACGGCGACGGCGAAGGCCGCCACGCGGTGGTTCCTGATCCGGATTGGCCGCTTCGGCGGCCCGCTTCTCGGCGCGGCGTTTGGCCACCTGCTGCAACACGTCACCGACCAGGTCGATCACGGCATCCGCGGTTGGATCCTGGGTCAATTCGGGAGGCAGCTTCGCCTTGAGGCCCTCGAGCGCCGACGTTGCAGGAGCGTTCTCCGGCGGCTGCCCGTCTTCCGGCGATGGCGGCGCGGTTGACTGGGCGTTGGCATCGACAGGCGGGGCGCCGTGCGGCTGCACGGTGGCATCGCCTCGCTGTGGGACGGTGCCCGGCTGCCGCAACCGCTCGATAACCTCGGCCAATGCCGCGCCGGCCGTCTCCTTGATGCTGCCATCAAAGACAAGCTTCGGGTCGTCGAGTGTTCCGCTCACGCCGACCGAGATCTTGCGGCCGGCCAGCGAGGCGATCACCGGGCGGTCTTGCGGCAGGGCCGCCGGGATCGGCAACTCGAGTTTGAGGTCGAGCGAATCATCATCGAGGCCCACCGATCCGCTGGAGTGCACGTCGAGCCGCAGGCCGGGCTGCTTCAGCGGCAGGCCAAACTCGAGCCCCGTATGCCAGACGCGGCGCTCGCCGAGTCGGAAGTCGACATTCGCCTCGTCGGCAAACCGCACCGTTGGCGGCGGCGGCAGCCGCAGGGGTAATTCCTGCAGCGTCTTCACGGCCAGCGGGCCGGGTCCGAGATCAACGCGGTGCATCGAGAGCACGCCCGCGAGCGTGCCATCCGCCGGGTCGCCCACCGGGAGCGTGGCGCCGTTGAGCCGCAGTGAGAACTCGCCACCGGTGCGGGTTGCATCGGCAAGCACGGGGGCGATGTAGGCCAGCACGCTCGACGCCACGCTCGGCTCGAGCCGAGCGTGCGTGAGGAGTTGCACCGGCTCGATCGTCCACTCGCTGTGCCAGCCGCGTTGGGCCGGACCGAGTGTCGCCCGAATGTCGATCGGTTCACTCACCCACGGTTCCGCTGCCCAGGGGCCGGCGATCCGCACACGGGCGTCGTTCACTTCCAGTCGCATGCTGACAAGGCTGCGGCGGCGGCCACCGCCGGTTGGTGGTCCGACGGGCTGGGGCACGGGCTCGACAAACAGACGTTCGAAGTTGGAAGTGCGGTTGGCGTCGAAGAGGACATCTGCCCCGAGGCCGTCGACGAGCGTCCGGCCGAGGTCGCCGCCGGTGACGAGGATCGAGGCGAATCCATTGCTGACTTCGATCCGGCGAATCTCCAGCGGCGGCTGGGAGCCGTCGTTGGGGATCACGCGAATGCCGTCGAGACGAATCGGCCCGAGCCAGCCGATGCGAACGCGGTCGAATGTCACTTCGGCGAGAAGCTCCGGAATCGCTCGGGCCACGACCCGCGACATCATGCCGGGGGTGGAGAGGTACCAGGGCACCGCTGCCACGAGCAGGATCACTGCCAGCAGGGCCGTCAGCACGAGGGCCTTCACCTGGCTGGAGAACCAACGTCGCTTCGGGACCACTCCCGCCTGCTTTTCCGGCTCCTTCTTCATCGCCGCCACCCTCCGCGCACGGTTTGCAAAAATACGACAGGCCTCAACCTGTCTGATACGCTTCACGATCGCTCATCGATCGCCGAATTCTACCGGCGGTGACTTCCCCGGAGAACCGTTGCCATGATCTACAGCTCCACCGAGATGATCTATCTGGGGATGAAGTTCTTCTTGTTTTTCAGCCTGGTGGGAGCACTGGTCAAGGCGGAACCGATGCGAAACCAGATCTTCGCCCTCAGTCTGCTCTACACGGCCGGTTGTGCCTTCCTCAGCTATGTCTTCATGATTCTGCTCGGCGACACCGGCTCGTGGCAAAATAGTTGGCGGTCGTGGCAAATCTGGCTGGGGCTCACGTTCGTGCTGTCATGGCTCTATTTCAAATGCCTTGTGTGGTTTGAAGAGAGCAGCCTGTTTTGGGTCATCCTCATGCTCGGGGTGGCCGTGGTGTTCTTTTGACCCACCCATCTCGACCGCGCGGCAGCAACAGGAGGCCCGGGAAACTTGCAACAATCCGCAGCCGCCCGTAGGATTCGCCCACCGTTGTCTCACGGACACGTGGCATGTGCGGGCGTAGCTCAGTTGGTAGAGCGCTAGCTTCCCAAGCTGGATGTCGAGGGTTCGAGTCCCTTCGCCCGCTTTTCTCGCCACCGTTGAGGCGGCGGATGGTTTCTTGTCGATTCCTTCGTGCCGTTGTCTTGTTGCCTCGCCTCTCGTTCCCTTTCTTGGAGCCTTCTTCACGCCATGGCCACCCGCGATTCACTCGAAGCCTCGATCAGCAAACTCCGCAGTCTCTTCACGACGGCTGAACGGAAGATTCTCGACTCCAGCACCGGCAAGGCGCTGACCGCCGCCAGCGAGCGGCAGGTGAAAGATCTTCTCCAACAGTGCCGCACACTCCGCGACAAATGGCGGGATCTCGTGGGTGCCCAAGCCCGTAGCGTGAAGCGCGGCAGCAGGCGGGTGACGGCCTCGAAGGTCACTGCAGCGACCCCGACGAATGAACGCAGTCGCCAGAAGCACACGGTCTTCAAGGACGTCGTGACTCACATCGAGACGCACCTTGCCGGCATCACGGGCCAGTCGCGTGCCAAGGCGGCACCGGCGACGAAACCGGCCGTGAAGCAGGCAGCCGCCAAGAAGGCCTCCAAGGTATCGGCGTCGGCGGCTTCCGCCTCCCGGAGTTCTGCCGCAAAGACTTCGTCTGACAATCGCACGGATGGGAATGCCCGCACCGCCGCAACCGGATCCACGGCGCGAGTTGTTTCCCGGAAGGCGCGACAGGCCGGGGCGATCAAGGCGTTGGAATCGTCTGCTCTGTCGGGGCTGCGAACCACCAAATCGCAACAGCGGAAGGCATCGGCCGCACTCAAGGCGGAGCGGCTCAAAATGAAGGGGCTCACGACCCGCCGGGCAGGCCATACGAAGGCGCAGGGAGGGCGATCCCAGGCCCGTCGCGATGGCCGAAACGCCATGCGGTGAACGCCGCCCCAACCGCGGTCACGAGGCCGACTTGCGGGACCGCTCCGTCGCACGGAATTCCCATGGTGGAATCGGGTTGGGCTGGGCCCACAGCCCGAGCCGCTGCGTTTTGGCCTGCTCCTGAGCGGTTGCGAGGGATGTGTCTTTTGAATAGGCGGCGTAGTGCCAGGCGTTGCCGGTGGCGATCATCTGCCGGTTGACGTCGACCCCATTCACGGAGAGGTGGGCGATCCACCGGCCAAATCGATCCTTTCCTTCGTCCTGGACTTCGACCGTTTTGCCAAAGACGAGATCGGCGAGGGCGTCTCGGGAGACCTGGCCGAAGTCCTGCCCCATCTCTGGCGCGTCCATTTCGGCGAGACGGATCTTCTGCTGCTGGTTGTTTTCGTCGAGGCAGGTGACGGTGTCGCCGTCATACACCCCGACGACACGCCAGAGATGCGTGTTGGCCGAGCGACTGGCGGGAGACTGAAAAGGCGTGGAACTGGCCGACTGGACCGGTACCGGGGCCGCCGGCGATGCGGCTGCCATGGACGATGCAGTCGCCGGTGACGACGCAGCCTGTTGGCCGACAGCCACACCCGCCATGACCGCGGGAGCAGCAGCGGCGGCCCCAAAGCCGGACGAGTCGTTGGACGTCGGGGCGGGAACCCACTGGGAGGGCGGCGAGGCGAGGGGTTGTCCGGTGGAGAATGCCGCCGGAGCCTGCTGCTGAAACCCCGGCGGCGGCTGGTACGTGGAGGACGGAGCCATGCCGGGTGCTGCTGCCGGTGGCGGGCTGATCGCCGTGCCGCCGAGTTGTGGAGAGCCGGGTGGATACTGCCAGGCCTGGGGGCGGTAGCGGGCCGTCGTCGCGGGTGGGAGCGCGTAGGCTGGCGGCGGGACACCCTGGGATTGGAATGTCCAGCCAGGAACCGTACCGGCGGGCGGAACATATCCCGGGGCCTGTCTGCGGTTGACGGGCACTGGGGTCGCACCGGGCACGACGGGCACGGGAGGGCCGACGGGATAGGTGAACGTATACGTCGGTGCGAAATATCGCGTGAACGGTTTGCCGTCGGGGCCAATGCCTTGATACGGCACCGGCTGCGGTGTCCAACCGGAGGGGATGGCGCCCCCTGGGATGACTGCCGATGGCAAGGCGGGTGCCTGCCAATACGCAGGCGGGCCGGATGGGGCTGCGGTCGCGGTGCTTCCTGGGACGGGTGGCGACGTGGTTTGGGCCCCCGCCGGCCGCTCGGCGGCGAACAGCACCAGCGTCAGCAGGGCCCCGAAGGCGCGCAGGAGCCTCCTCCGCCTCCGGCGGCACGAAGCCCGCTCCCCATGTCGGCATCCATGCCGCACGCAACGCCCTCCTGGCGAGACGATGGCGTTTGTAGCCAGATCCGCCGTAGGATGCGATCGGAATTTCTCCCGCCGGGTATCCATCCCGCGGAGGAGATTCCGCATGCCTTGCCGCGCCGGCGGGGGCTGGATGAACTCTGCGGATCGGATGCGTTTTCCTCATGCCCACGAGTGTCGCCGTGAGTCGGACGCTGACCGTGTGCTGGCATGCCATCGTCGTGATCGGAGCGGTTTTCCTGTCGGACGTCGTGGCCGGTGCCGGTGATCATGCCATCGCCCCCCTGGCCGCGGCGGCCCAGCGGGCTGGCCTCCGCGTGCTCGCCGGAACACACCTGATGCTGGTCACCGATCGCCCCGCTCGGGACGGTGACGGCGTGGACGACCTGCCGCGGATGTTCGACGAGGCCTTCTCTGCCTGGTGTCGCCACTATGCAATCGATCCCAGAGACCACCAGGATTGGCAGGCCTTCGGCTGCCTCGTGGTCGACCGCGAGCGGTTTCGCGAGGCCGGCCTCCTGCCCGACAGTGTGCCCGACTTCAGCAACGGATTCTGTGACCGCAACCGGCTCTGGATGATGGATCAGACCAACGCCGCCTATCGGCGGCACCTGCTGCTGCACGAAGGCGTGCACGCCTTCACGATCTCACTGCGCGATCTCGACACACCTGCCTGGTATGCCGAGGGCATTGCGGAACTCTTGGCGACCCATCGACTCGAGCCTGTTGCCGATAGCATCCCGCGGTTGGTCGCTACCCCGATGCCCCACGCCACGGCGGATGTGGAGCAACTGGGCCGGATCGAGGCGATTCAGCGCTTGCGGGAAGTCGACGAGATGCCGGGGCTCGACGACGTCTTTGCCTCGCATGGCACCGCCCACGGCGACATGAAACTCTACGCCTCGAGTTGGGCGGCCGTGGCTCTCCTCTCGTTGCATCCGCGGCATGCGGCGGCCTTTGCGACAGCGGAGCAGGGGCCTCTCGATCGTGACTTCACTGAGCGGCTGGCACGAAGCCCAGGATGGGATGCCGCCGCCGTGGCCCGGGACTTCGATGCCTTCACCGACGACATCGATTACGGCTACGACTTTTCCCGGTCGACGATCGACTGGGCCGCAGGCGGGCCGCTGGAGGGTGTCCGCGAACTGCAGGTCGATGCCGGGCGGGGCTGGCAAAACAGCGGCCTGCATCTCGAACGCGGGCAGCGGTATGCGATGCAGGCAACCGGCCGCGTCCAAGTAGGAGATGCTTCAGCCCGTCGCCAGCCAGGGCAGGCGGCGGCCTGTCAGTTGCAGGCCGAACCCGACGGCATCTCCATCGACTGGTATCGGGGACGGCCGATCGGCCGGCTTCTCGCGGCGCAGTGGGTTGAGCCTGACGACGCATCGGACGGATCACGACCGCGGTTTGTCGTCATCGCCGCAGGGGCACGAGGGGAATTCGTCGCTCCCGTCGACGGACCGCTCTTTTTCAAGCTGAACGAGTCGCCCGGCGACCTCGCCGACAACGAAGGAGCATTTCAGGTGAAGGTCTCGTCGGCTCGGTAGGCCGTGCCCGTTTGCAAAAGCAGGTGATCGAGGACATCGTATGTCGTTTGCCAGCAGACTGTGACGTCGTACAACCAGGGCTTTTGGTTTTGGTGGACGTCGCCCAAGCCCACGTGGAACAACACCGTGGGTGGCTTTTTCGCTGGCAGCGAGAGACACCCGATGGATGCTGATGCCGTTCGCGCGATCTCGGAATTATCCGAGGAACAGGCCCATGCGTTGGTGGGTCTGCGCCTCGACGATCTTCCGCTCGATTCTCTCTCCTCGCTCTCTGCGGACGTTGCCCGAATTCTTACACGCCAAGACGGAGGCCTCGCCCTCAACGGGCTCGTCTCACTCGCTGACGAGGTCGCCGAGGCACTCGCTGCACACGAAGGAGTGCTGTCGTTGGACGGCCTCACGACGCTGACTCCATCCCTTGCCGAACGGCTCGCGAAGCACGAGTCTCTCCTGTATCTCGACGGGGTGACGGAGTTGTCGGAGGCCGCAGCGGCTGCCCTGGCGAAACACGCCGGTCCGATGCTTTCGATGACATCGCTTTCCAAGTTCACGCTCGAGGTGGCCTGCGCATTGTCGCGGCATAGGGGGCGGGTTGACGTCGGTGAACTGGTGATTCTGCCGTCGGCTGAGTGGGCCAGAGAAGCGGTGCGGCGGCATGGCGGCATGCTTGACCACGTCGACCATGTGTCTGCCGAAGCCGCTCGGGAATTGGCATCCCTTCAGGGGCCGTTGTCGCTGAACGGCCTGACGTCAGTCACAGACGACGCCATCGTGGAACTGTCACGTCACCGCGGCCGTCTTTCGCTCAAAGGGCTGACGTCTCTTTCGCCCGCGGCGGCACGAGCCCTTCATCGCCATGAGGGAGGTCTCGTCCTTGGCCACCTCCGCTGCCTCTACGATGGCAAGTGGGCGCGGGCCATCGTGCAGAAGCGTGGCGGAAGGCTTGACCATGTGACGGACCTGTCGCCGGAAGCCGCCGCCGCACTGGCTGCTCACGAAGGCTCCCTGTCGCTGAACGGTCTGATGGCTCCGTCCGAGGCCGTGCTGCGGGCGCTCATGGCCCACCGCTACACCCTTTCGCTTGGTTCTCTTCGCGAACTTTCGCCATCCGTCGCCGCCATCTTGGCCTGCCATCAAGGATTGATTCTGACGCTCGACGGCCTGCGTCACGTCACGCCCGAGGTGGCCGACATCCTGGCTCGATACCCGGGAAGCCTCGCGTTGGGCGGCCTGGAGTCACTCGACCCGGACGTTGCTGCCACGCTGGCAACGCACGGCCTCGGTCTCTCATTCGCCGGGCTGAAAGACATTTCGGCAGATGCGGCGGCTGCGCTTCGCCCACACAGGGGGATGCTTTACCTCGACGGACTTCTGGCCCTTCCGGCGGAGACTGCGAAGGCGCTTGCCCGGCACGATGGCGTCATGCTCTCGTTTGGACGCATGACGGAACTATCTGACGAGGCGGCCTCCGCGCTGGCGAGCTACGGCGGCGTGCTTTCGCTGACCGGGCTCACGACGCTTTCCGAAGCCGCCGCCCGAGCATTGACGGCCAGCGGTTCCAGGGTGGTTCTTCCCAGCCTCAAGCAGGTGTCACCCACCGTTGAAGCCATTCTGCGGCAGAAAACGTAGGCGGGTCGGGATCCATGCACGATGCATGCATGTCAGCCGTGGGCGACGAGTTCCTTGCCGCGCACGGTGGGCAGGTCGCTCGCGCCCATCAGCCACGTGTCGATTGCGTGGGCGGCTTCACGACCTTCATTGATCGCCCACACCACCAGACTCTGTCCGCGGCGACAGTCGCCGGCTGCAAACACACCCGCGACGTTCGTGGCGTAACGGCCGTACTCGGCGGCGAAGTTGGATCGCTTGTCGACATCGACGCCGAGTTGCCCGGCCACGGTCGGCTCCGGCCCCCCGAAGCCGAGCGCCATGAGCACCATCTGGCAGGGCCATTCCTGCTCGCTCCCTTCGATCACCGTAAAGGGAGCACCGCCCGGCTGTGGCTTGCTCCAGTCGACCCGCACCGTCTTCACCGCCCGCAGGTTTCCGGCGTCGTCGCCGAGAAACTCGACCGTCTGCACGGAGAATTCCCGCGGGTCGCCGGGGAGTTGTTTGCCAGGCAGATGGTCGTAGTCGAACCGGGCGGCCGCCTCGACGTGACCGTAGTCCTTCCGCAGGATGCGCGGCCACTGCGGCCAGGGGTTGTTGGCAGCCCGCTCCAGCGGTGGCTGCGGCACGATCTCGAAGGTCACCAGCGACCGACAGCCGTGCCGCAATGAGGTGCCGATGCAGTCGGTGCCGGTGTCGCCGCCGCCGATGACGATCACATCCTTGTCCTTGGCCGAAATGTAGTGGCGATCGGCATGATGCGAGTCGAGCAGGCTGCGGGTGTTTTGCGTCAGAAAGTCCATCGCGAAGTGGATGCCGACGAGATTTCGCCCCGGGGTCTTTGCGAAGAAGTCGTTGGGACGCGTCGAACCCACGCAGAGGGCGATCGCGTCGTAATCCTCCCGCAGCCGCGCAGCCGGGAGATCCTTGCCGATCTCCACGCCCGTCTTGAAGATCACTCCCTCGGCCGCCAGAAGGTCCACCCGCCGCTGCACGACCTTCTCCTTGTCGAGCTTCATGTTGGGGATGCCGTACATCAGGAGGCCACCGATCCGGTCGGCTCGTTCGAAGACCGTCACTTCATGGCCCGCCGTGTTGAGCTGGGCGGCGCAGGCCAAGCCTGCCGGGCCCGAGCCCACCACCGCCACCCGCTTGCCGGTGCGGCTCACCGGCGGCTGCGGCACGATCCAGCCCTCTTCCCAGCCGCGATCAATGATCGAGCACTCGATCTGTTTGATCGTGACCGGGGGTTCATGAATGCCCAGCACGCACGAGCCCTCGCAGGGGGCCGGACAGACCCGGCCGGTGAACTCCGGAAAATTATTCGTCGCATGGAGGCGGTCGAGCGCCTCCCGCCAGTGGCCGCGGTAGACGAGGTCGTTCCATTCCGGGATCAGGTTGTGGACCGGGCAGCCGGCGGCCATGTTCGCCATCAGGTCGCCCGTGTGGCAGAAGGGCACGCCGCAATCCATGCAGCGGGAGCCCTGCTGCTGCAGGTCGACGATCGGCAGGTCGACATGAAACTCGTTCCAGTCACCGATTCGCGCGGCCGGATCCCGCTCGGAAAAGGTTTTCCGATCCACGGTCATGAACCCACGGGGGTTGCCCATCGGATGTCTCCTCAGTGTGTGTTTGTTGATTGAAGTTTGAAGAACCGAGTCATTCAGGCCCCCGGGCTCGCGCCCGGGGCTTCCTTGGGCACAACCCCGGCCGGTGCCCCCAGGGCTTCCTAGGGCACAGCACCGGCGGGTGCGAACGCGGCCGCCATCTCGGCGAGCGCCCGCTTGTAATCGCGGGGCATCACCTTCACGAACGACTGCAGCGACTCCGCCCACGTGTCGAGGATGCCCGCCGCGACGGTCGACCCCGTGAGGTTGGCGTGCTTGCCGACGAGTTCCTTCAGCTCGGAGACATCGGCCTCGTCCTCCACGGTCTCGAGATCCACGAGTTCCAGGTTGCAGTTGAGCCGGAAGGCGTCGCGATCCGGGGCGTAGACATAGGCGACACCGCCCGACATGCCGGCGGCCAGGTTGCGGCCGGTGGGGCCGAGGATCACGACCCGCCCGCCGGTCATGTACTCCAGGCCGTGGTCCCCCACGCCCTCGACAACAGCCCGCGCGCCACTGTTGCGGACACAGAACCGCTCGGCGGCCATGCCCCGGATGAAGGCTTCGCCGGCGGTCGCCCCGTACAGAGCGACGTTGCCGATGATGATGTTCTCCTCCGGCTTGAACGTGGAGGCCCGCGGCGGATAGATGACGATCCGGCCGCCGGAGAGGCCCTTGCCGACATAGTCGTTGGCATCGCCCTCGAGCTCGATCGTGATCCCGGGAGCCAGCCAGGCACCGAGGCTCTGTCCCGCCGAACCCGTGGCATCGATGTGGATCGTGTCGTCGGGAAGGCCGGCCTGCCCGTTGGCCTTGGACACCTCGTGGCTGAGCATCGTGCCAAACGCCCGGTCGATGTTCTCGATCTGCATCGCGAACCGCACCGGCTGCCGCTCGTGGATCGCCGCCAGCGACTTCTCGATCAGCTTGTTGTCGAGCACTTCGTCGAGGCCGTGGTTTTGGGCGATCGTGCAGTGGGTCTCGACGTCCGCATGGGGGCCGACCGCCGGCGTGAGAATCGGCGTGAGGTCGAGCCCCTTGGCCTTCCAGTGCTCTACCGCGGCATCGATTTCGAGCACCTCGACATGCCCGACCATCTCGTTGATCGAGCGGAAGCCGAGACTGGCCATGATCTCTCGCGTCTCCTCGGCAACGAGGAACAGATAGTTGATCACGTGCTCCGGCTTGCCGGTGAATTTCTTCCGCAGCTCCGGGTCCTGGGTGGCGACGCCGACGGGGCAGGTGTTGAGGTGGCACTTCCGCATCATGATGCAGCCGAGCGTGATCAGGGGTGCGGTGGCGAAACCAAACTCCTCCGCTCCGAGCAGGCAGGCGATCACGACGTCGCGTCCGGTCTTGAGCTGGCCGTCGGTCTCGAGCCGGACCCGGCTGCGAAGGTCGTTCATGACGAGCGTCTGGTGGGTCTCCGCGATCCCGAGTTCCCAGGGCAGGCCCGCAAACTTGATGCTCGTGAGCGGCGAGGCACCGGTGCCGCCGTCCGTGCCCGAGATCAGGATCTTGTCGGCGTGCCCCTTGGCTACGCCGGCGGCGATCGTGCCCACGCCCACTTCCGAGACGAGCTTCACGCTCACCGCGGCCGAGGGATTGGAGTTTTTCAGGTCGAAAATCAGCTGGGCGAGATCCTCGATCGAGTAGATGTCGTGATGCGGAGGCGGGCTGATCAGGCCCACGCCCGGCGTGGAGTGACGGGTGGCGGCGATGATCTTGTCGACCTTGTGGCCCGGGAGCTCGCCCCCCTCGCCCGGCTTGGCACCCTGAGCGATCTTGATCTGCAGTTCGTCGGCATTGGTGAGATACCAGCTCGTGACGCCGAACCGGCCCGACGCCACCTGCTTGATGTAAGACCGCTTCGAGTACTGGTTGGCCTGGGCCGCGGCCTTCTCCTGATCGAGGTTCTGCAGCGTATCGAGCATCTCGCGATGCTCCGGCTCCGAACGATCAAACCACTTGAACCGCTCCGGGTCCTCGCCGCCTTCGCCGGTGTTGCTCTTGCCGCCGAGCACGTTCATCGCGACGGCGAGCGTTTCGTGGGCTTCGGCCGAGATCGAGCCATAACTCATCGCCCCGGTGCAGAACCGCTTCACGATCGACCGCGCCGGCTCGACCTCGTCGAGGGGCACCGGTGTGCGACCTTGTTTGAACGTGAGCAGCCCGCGGAGAAAACACTTGCGGTGGGCATCCTCATTGACGAGCCGGGCGAACTGCCGATAGGAATCGCGGGAGCCGGTTCGCGCCGCCAGTTGGATCTGGGCAATGGTGTGCGGGTTCCAGGCGTGGGCCTCCCCCTCCTTCCGCCAGTGAAATTGGCCGTCATTGGGCAGGATCGGCAGTGACTCGATCTCGCGGGTCGGGTAGCCGAGTTCGTGCCGCCGGATGCCCTCCTCGGCGATGATGTCGAAACCCACGCCGGAGATCCGGCTGGCCGTGCCGACGAAGCAGGTGTCGATCACCTCCCGATTGAGGCCCACCGCTTCGAAGATCTGCGCCCCCTTGTAGGAAGCCAGTGTCGAGATCCCCATCTTCCCCATGACCTTGAGCATCCCCTTGGCCACCGCCTTGCGGAAGACCGCCGGGATCTTCTCATCGGTGAACTCGCCCTCGAGGAGCCCGTCCTCGCGGGCCTGCCGGAGGGCCTCGAAGGCGAGATAGGGATTGACGGCGTCGGCTCCGTAGCCGACGAGGAGGCAGAAATTGTGCACCTCGCGAGCCTCGCCCGACTCGACGACGATACCGATCCGCGTCCGCAGTTCCTGCCGCACGAGCGCATGGTGGACGGCCCCGGTGGCAAGGAGCGAGCTGATCGGCACGCGCTCGGGGCCGGTGGCGCGATCGGAGAGCACGATCAGCGCGTAGCCGTCGTGGATCGCCTGGGCTGCCTCGGCGCAGACCCGCTCGATGGCGGGCCGCAGGCCGGCGTCGCCCGCGGTTCGCGGGTAGGTGATGTCAATCGTCTTGGTCTTCCAGCCTCGGTGATCGAGGCCCTTGATGGCGGCCAGTTCCTCGTTGGTGAGGATCGGGTGGGGCACGCATAGCCGATGGCACTGCTCCTCGGTGGCCTCGAGCAGGTTGCCCTCGGGGCCGATGTAGCACTCCAGCGACATGATCACTTCTTCGCGGATCGAATCGACCGGCGGGTTGGTGACTTGGGCGAAGAGCTGCTTGAAATAGTCGGAGACGAGCCGCGGCTTGTCGGACAGGCAGGCCAGGGCGGCGTCGTTGCCCATCGAGCCGATCGGATCCCGCTTTTCGCGGAGCATCGGCATGAGCATGAACTGCATCGTCTCGGTGGTGTAACCGAAGGCCTGCATCCGCCGGAGCAGTTCGTCGTCGGCATAGTGCCTGGGCACCGACTGCCGCGGGAGGTCGTCGAGGTGGATGGCCTGACGCCTGAGCCAGGCCTTGTAGGGCCGCTTGGCCGCAACGGTCTCCTTGAGCTCTTCGTCGGCGATGATTCGTCCTTGTTCAAAGTCGACGAGGAACATGCGGCCCGGCTGCAGGCGACCCTTATGCTTCACGTCGCGGGGATCGACCTGCACGACGCCCACCTCGCTGGCCATGATCACGCGGTCGTCGTGGGTGACGTAGTAACGGCTCGGCCGGAGGCCGTTGCGATCGAGCACGGCGCCGATGTAGTGACCGTCGGTGAACGAGACCGAGGCCGGACCGTCCCACGGCTCCTGAAGGGCCGAGTGATACTCGTAGAAGGCCCGCTTGTCCTCCGACATGCTGTGGTGGTTCTGCCAGGCCTCGGGAATCATCATCATCACCGCTTCCTGGAGGGTGCGGCCCGAGTGGTAGAGCAATTCCAGGGCGTTGTCGAAGTTGCCCGAGTCGGAGCAGTCGGGCTCGATGACGGGGCAGAGCTTGCGGAGATCGTCGCCCCAGAGGTCGCTCTTCATCACGCCCTGGCGGGCGAACATCCAGTTGGCGTTGCCCCGCAGCGTGTTGATTTCGCCGTTGTGGGCCATGAACCGACAGGGCTGCGCCCGGTCCCAGCTCGGGAAGGTGTTGGTCGAGAACCGCGAGTGGACCATCGCCAGATGGGTCTTGTAGTCGGGGTCCTGCAGGTCCTTGAACAGCGGGATGACCTGCATCGACCGCAGCATGCCCTTCCAGATGATCACCTTGGTGGACAGCGAGCAGATGTAGAACATCAGCCGCTGCTCAAGGGAACTCTCCGAGCGGATCCGTCGACTGACCCACTTGCGGATGATGAACAGGTGCCGCTCGAAGGCGTCCTGATCGAGCCCGGTGGCCGCGGCGATGAACACCTGGTCGAAGTGGGGCATCGAACGCCGCGCGGTGGGCCCGACATTCGCGGCATCGGGGTCGACCGGCAGTTCCCGCCAGCCAACGAGTTGCTGACCCTGGGCCGTGATGCACTCGTTGACGATGCGGCGGCATTCGGCTCGTTGGGCCGGATCGGTTGGCATGAAGATCACACCGGTGGCATAGAGGCCGCGGGCCGGCAGCGTTGCTCCCAGGTCGCGGGCGGCGATCTTCTCGAGAAGCTCATATGGCAGGGCAGTGAGCATGCCGGCGCCGTCGCCTGTGTTGTCCTCGCAGCCACAGCCGCCGCGATGCTCCATGTGCTGGAGCATCCGGTCGGCGTCGTCGACGATCTGCCGCGACCGCTCACCCTTGATGTGGGCGATGAAGCCGACACCGCATGAGTCGTGCTCGAAGGCAGGGTCGTAGAGGCCCCGGGCGGGGGGCAGACCGAGTGGCGCGGACGAGGAGGGGCGTTCGTTGCTCATGGCTGTCTTTCGTTCTTGAAACCTGAGATCGTCGTGCGGTTGGGTGTCCGTTGTCTTGGAGCGAGGTCCGGGGTGCCCCGCGGGCTCTCACGCGGTCGCGACCACGGAAGCCGGATCACGGGCGCCCGTCAGGTCGCTGGAAGCATCCCGAGCGTGGTCGTGAAGCAGATCGACGAACCGCCGGGACGTCGGGCCGAGCGGCTTGCCCCGGGCGTGGATGATGCCCAACGGGCGAACAAGATCATCGCCCGAAATGCGCACGGCACAGAGGGTGCCGGCGGCGAGCTCGCGGCCCAGCGTCGGCTCCGGCAGGAGCGCAACCCCAGCGTCGATCTCGACGGCCCGCTTGATCGTCTCGATGTTGTCGAATTCCATCACCACGTCGGGCTCAGCGCCATGGGCGGCAATCACCCGGTCGACTTCATGGCGGATGACGAGGCCCGGATCGAATCCCACCATCCGCTGGCCGTCGAGTTCCGCCAGCGAGAGTTGCACCCGCCCGGCGAAGGCGCTGCTCGGGGCGCAGGCCAGCACGAGTGGCTCCTCCCGCCACGGTTCCGCTTCGATGGCCCGCGTGCTCCGCGGATAACTGACGATCCCGATGTCGGCCTGCCCCTGTTCGACGAGTTCGAGCACGCGCTCGGGATGCAGGTACTCGAGCCGCACATTGGCTTTTGGATGCCGCGTCATGAATTCCTGCACGTAGCGGCTCATGTGATGCAAGCCGACGGAGTAAATTGCCGCCACTCGCACTCGTCCGGCCACCTCCTCGTGGAGCGTGCGGACCTCGTCTTCGAGCGCCTCGTAGCGGGCAATCAGCTTGCGGCAGCCGTCGTAAAAGACCTGCCCTTCACGGGTAGGCACGAGCGGCCGCTTCGATCGCTCGATCAACTGCACGCCCAGTCGGCCCTCGAGTTGGCTGATCACCTGGCTCGCCCCGGACTGTGAAATGCCGTTGACCTCGGCGGCTCTGGAAAAGCTCCGCCGAGCGACGATGTCGCAAAAGACTTTGAGCGACTTGAGATTCACGAGCACCCGCCGAGATGCGGTCCAGAAAGAACGCCAGCCCCATCCCTGATTAAAAAATCAAATGATGCCGCCGTGCATCATCCGGAAAACAAATAAAGACTAGCCGCGTCAAGCGAGGCGTCAAGCGTCACGGGGGCATCTTTTCCAAGGCAAGCGACACCTAGCCAGCTGAAGTCGCGACAATGCCGGTAGTTCGGAGTGGGGGGATGTCGCGGGGTTTGCCGATCATGGCGACTCGTTTTGTCGGCTGGAATTTGCGGATGCCCTTTTTCGGGGCTATATCTCATCAGGAGCCGTTTGCGGTGATGGCCGAGGACTCCTGGACCTCTTCACCCGGCCTCGCCAAAGGGGGACGGTTAACCATATGGATGCTGCGGGCTCATCGCCGGTCGTAAGGAGCGCCGACCTGGCGCGCGGTCGGCAGTTTGTTGGCTTTCGTCTGGCCGATCAGGGCTATGTGTTTCGCATCGAGCGGATCCAGGAGATCGTGATCCCGTCCGGCACGGCCAGGGTGCCGGAAGTGCCGGACTACGTGGAGGGTGTAGCCAACCTCCGGGGCACGATCATTCCGATTATCAACCTCCGCCGCCTCTTCGGCCTCGCCCCGAAGCCGGTCGATGCCGACACCCGCACCGTGGTGGTCAACGTCGGCAGCCGCACGCTGGGGTGCACGGTCGATGCGGTGACTCGGGTGATGCGGATTGCGGGCGAGCAAATCCAGTCGGCACCGGACACGGTTGCATCCGCCGGCCGATCCTTCATCGAGGGCTTTGCCCGTGTCGGTGACGAACTTCTCATCGTGCTCGACGTTGACAGCCTGCTCGATCCGGCCAACCTCGAGGCCGTGCATCGCACCGGCCTGAACCTGATCGATTCCTGACCCACGGTTTCTCGCCCCGATTTCCGCGCGTTTCCGCATTGTTTCGCAGTTTTCTTCAGGGAGTTCTTTCGCGATGGCTGCCACCAAGGCGTTTACCCTCCGCTCAACGATGAGCGCCCTCGACCGGTCGATGGGCCGGATCGAGTTCGCGCCGGATGGAACCATCCTCGACGCCAACCGCAACTTCACCGACCTGATGGGCTACTCGCTCGACGAGATTCGCGGCCGCCATCATTCGATGTTCGTCGATGAGGCCACCCGCTCGAGCGCCGCGTACCGTGACTTCTGGGATCGGTTGCGGGCCGGGACGTTCGAGACCGGGGAATTTGGCCGGATCACCAAGAATGGCCGCAGGGTCTTCATCCAAGCCACCTACAACCCCGTGCTCGACCAGCGGGGCAAGACGGTCGGAGTCGTCAAGTTTGCCGTCGATGTCACCGCCGCGGTCGAGGCGAAGCTGGCGGACCAGAAGCTCCAGCAGCTCTACTCGCAGATGGTCGAAAACACCAGCGTGCGGCTCATCGTCGCCAATCGCGAGGGCACGATCACCTACATGAATCCGGCCTCGCTCGAGGCGCTGCGCAAGCTCGAACGCTACCTCCCCTGCCGAGCCGATGAGATCGTGGGGCGGTCATTCGACATTTTCCACAAGCGGCCCGAGCATCAGCGAAATATCGTCGCCGACCCCAAGAACCTGCCGCATCGGACCAAGTTTCCGCTCGGTGATGAGTGGCTCGACCTCACCGCGTCAGCCCTCCGCGACCGTGACGGGACATTTCTGGGCCCGCTCGTGACGTGGGAGGTGATCACCGAGCAGGTCCGGGCCAAAGAAAAGGAGCACGAGCAGCAGCAGGTGATCATCGGGATCAAGGAGGACCTGGAGCGGAAGGTGAAGTCACTCGTCGATGTGTTCACGGCTGCCTCCAACGGCGACCTCACTGCGGAGATTGACTTCTCGGGCGACGACGACATGGGGCGGCTGGCCGCTAACGCCCGGCGGATGTTCGGCGATCTCCGGGAACTCGTTCGCCAGATTTCGGAGGCTGCCGATCAGCAAAACGAGGGTGCTCGCATGATCGCCGAAAGCTCCAGCGGCATGAGCGAGGGGGCCCAGTCGCAGGCCGCCAGCGTGGAGGAGATGACGGCCGCGGTGGAACAGTTGATCAACTCGATCGACACGATCAGCAAGAGCGCCGCCGAGTCGCGGCAGCAGGCCGCGGAGACCTCCGGCATGGCGGAGACGGGTGGGACAGCGGTGGCCGAGGCCGTGTCGGCCATGAACCTGATCCAGAAGTCGTCGGAGCAAATCAACGACATCATTCAGGTGATCGGCGACATCGCCAGTCAAACCAACCTGCTGGCGCTCAACGCCGCCATCGAGGCGGCCCGGGCGGGCGAGCATGGCCTGGGCTTCGCGGTGGTTGCCGACGAGGTGCGAAAGTTGGCCGAACGATCGAGCGAGGCCGCCAAGGAGATCACACTCCTCATCAAGGAGTCGACGAAGCGAGTCCAGGAAGGGGCGTCACTGTCGGCGAAGGTGGGGCAGTCGCTCGAATCGATCGTGGCGGCGGTGGCCAAGACCGCCACGGGGATTTCCGCCATCGCATCGTCGACCGAACAGCAGACGGCCAATGCGCAGGAAGTGAAGCTTGCCATTCGGTCGGTGTCGCAGACCACCGAGGCCAACGCCGCGGGTGCCGAGGAGATGGCCGCCAGTGCGGAGGAACTCGGTGCCCAGGCGCAGGGACTCCGCGACCTCGTGAAGCGGTTCAAGGTCTGAAGATCGGCATCCGACAGGAGGTTGGGAAGATCGTGTGGGAATTGACGCGGTTGAGCCCTGATGAATTCTCGAGGTTTCGGGACTTCATCTATGCCGAGACCGGTATCCGTATGCAGGACGGGAAGGTCACCCTCCTCAGCAACCGGATTCGCCGACGGCTGAAGAAACTCGGCATCGAGTCCTTCGATGACTACTACACGCGGCTGACCACGGGAAAGCTCCCGAACGAACTCGAGCACTTCATCGACGCCGTCACCACCAACGAAACCCACTTCTTTCGGCATGGCACCCACTTCGAGTGGTTCCAAGGGCCGTTTCTCGATGACCTCATCGCGCGGGTCCGCGCCGGCCGGCACGACCGCTCCTTGCGGATCTGGTCGGCCGCTTGCAGCTCCGGAGAGGAGCTCTACACGCTGGCGATCTGCCTTGCCGAAGCGGCGGCAAAACTCGCCGGCTGGCGGATCTCCCTCCTCGGTACCGACATCAGTGAAACCGCGCTCGCAGCAGCCCGCGAGGCGCGATATCCACGTCGGTCGCTGGAGCATGTTTCACCGGAGCGGCTCCGCCGACATTTCAAGGACGATGCTTCCGGTGAGCACTGGGTGCTTCGGCCGCAGCTCCGCGAGCTGTGCGAATTTCGCCGCCATAATCTCCTCGAGCCCCTGCCTGGACCCCGCCACGACATCGTTTTGGTCCGCAACGTCATGATCTATTTCGACCGTGAAAGCAAAAAAGCCGCTGTTCGGAATCTGGTCTCGGCGCTGGCTCCCGGGGGCTTTCTGGTGGTCGGCCCGGCCGATGGCATCTTCGACCTCCTGGACGGGCTCGAGAAACAGACAACGTTCGTCTACCGAAAACCGGACGTCTGAAGAAATCCAGATGGTGAAGCATGAGTGAACACGACGCACCTCGGACCAGCGATTTTCCCGCGCACGAGATGGGGGAGTATCTGCGGCTCTACCTCGATGAGACCGGGGAGCAGCTCGATGCGCTCGTGAACACGCTTCTGGCCCTCGAGGCCGATCCTGCCGATGGTTCTGGGCTCAACGAGGCATTTCGGCTGATTCACTCGATCAAGGGCTCGTCGGCACTGCTGGGGCTCGACCGCATCACGACACTCACGCATCACTTGGAGTCGCACTTCGAGCGTCTCCGCTCAGGGCGGCGAGTGCTCGATGGCGAGGTGATGAACGTGGTCCTTCGCTGCATCGACTTCCTGCGGACGTGCAACGAGCACTTGCGGAAGGGCGAACCGCTCGAGAGCGCGGGCGACCTGCTCGACCAGGTCAAGGCGTTGGAGCGGGCGCCTTCGCCTCCAGGCGATGGGCCAGCCGGGCAAGGTTCATCACGTGGTGGGGCTGATGATGCTGGCGCCGACGATGCCGCCTCCGTGCCGACGGGGGAGGGGAGCTTTTGGCGGATCCGGGTGCGGTTCGCTGCGGCGTTGCCGATGGCGGAGATGAAAGCCGAGTTGATCCTGACGCGGCTCGAGCTCCTTGGCACGATCGCCGACCTCGAGCCTCCCCGGTCGACCCTGCCCGGGAGCGTGGGCCTGCCGGGATTTGAAGCGGTGCTCCTCTCGAGTGCGTCATTCGACGATATGGGGCTCGCCTGTCGTGCGGACGGCGTGGAGCACACGCTCATCGAGTCGGTGCCGCCGGGCACGAAAGCGGCTTCGCAGCCGCTTCCGGATGACGATCAGGGCGGCATGGAAGGCTCGGCTCCCCGCGCGGGCGAGGCGATTGTCGCGGAGGATCACGGTGAGCCGGGAGCCGATCTTACGGTCGCTCAGTCCGCCAGCAATGACCGAGGTCGGGCGTCGACCGGTCTCGTGGAAACGGTTCGGGTTGACGTCGATCGCCTCGATGTGCTCTTGAACCTGACCGGCGAACTCGTGGTCAACCGCGCGCGGCTGGCGCAGCTGGCTGGCGACATGGCTCCAGCGTTCGGCAAGACGACACTGGCCGGTCGCACGCAGACCGTGATTGACTCGCTGGAGCATCTCCGCGGTACCATCGACTCGGCAGCGGCAGGGGTCGTCACCGATGTCCTCGAACAGATCGAGTCGCTGCATCAGCAGGCCCGGCTGTGGGATGACAGTCGGCAGCGGTTTGCGGAGCTGACGGCGGCGATTGACCAGCTCACCCGGGTGTCCAACAGCCTGCAGCGCGGGGTCCTCAACACCCGGATGGTGCCGGTGGGGCCGCTGTTCAACCGCTTCCGACGCACCGTTCGCGATATCGCGCGTGAACTTGGCAAACGGGTTCACCTCGAACTGGTCGGTGAGAAAACCGAACTCGACAAGCGGATGATCGACGAG
Organism: uncultured Candidatus Kuenenia sp.; assembly: GCA_964578555.1. Taxonomy (GTDB): domain Bacteria; phylum Planctomycetota; class Planctomycetia; order Pirellulales; family UBA1268; genus CACORA01. The sequence continues at coordinate 20,106 of CAZODJ010000002.1, read as the reverse complement.
ATCGGTGACCCGCTCAACCACCTCGTGCGCAACTGCATCGACCACGGTATCGAGCCAGTCGATGTGCGGCTGCGGCACGGGAAGCCCGAGGTCGCCACGGTGCGACTCTCGGCAGCCCATCGGGGCAACAGCGTGTTCATCACCGTCGAGGATGACGGCGGTGGCATCGATACAACTCGCGTCGGAGAGATCGCCGTCGATCGAGGCCTTCTCACGGCTGACACGGTGGAAACACTGGCTGAATGTGACCTCATCGAACTCATCTGGCAGCCGGGATTCAGCACGGCCCGCGCCGTGAGCGACATTTCCGGCCGCGGTGTGGGCATGGACATCGTTCGTACGAAGATCACCGCCCTCAACGGCTCGATCGACGTGGAGTCGGCTGGCGGCGTCGGCACCCGGTTCACGATTCGGCTCCCGCTGACGCTGACCATCACGCGGTGCATGCTCTTCCGGTTGCCGCACGGCGTGGTGGCGGTGCCGATCGAGAATGTCCGCGAAATTGTCTCGGTTGCTGGCCACGCGAAGGTCCGGGTCAATGGCCGCCACGTCTGTGACATCCGCGGTGAGATGCTTCCCGTGGTGACGGCCGACGACCTCTTCTCGTGGTCGGGTGAGCCAGCCGTGCCGAGCAGCGGGCCGGAAACGGTGGTGATCCTGACCGCGAATCAGCGGTTACTGGGACTGCGGGTCGACGCCCTGCTCGGCGGGCAGGATATCGTGGTCAAACCCCTCGACGAGCAATTTGCCCACGTCCGTGGACTCGGCGGCGCGAGCATTCTCGGCGACGGATCGGTCTGCCTGCTGCTGGATGTTGCCAACTGCCTCGACACGATACAACGGGCAGTCGGCGGCGACCCCATCGCTGCATCGCAACCGCAGAGGAGTCAGCCATGACAGCCCACTCGCTCTCCCAGCAGCAGGAAATTTTTCGTCATGCCGCGGTCGAGGCCTCCGCGGCTCTCTCCAAATGGCTCGGTCGGCCCACCACGATCACCATCAACCAGGTCGCTGCCCTGCCGCTGCCGGAGGCCGTGGGCATGCTGGGCGCCGTCGATGCGCCGTTGGTGGCCTGCGCGATGCACATCACCGGCCCGTTCACCGGCCTGTTGGTGCTGACCTGCGACGACGCCAGCGGGTTAGCCCTGGCGGAGATGATCCTCACCGGAGCGGGCCAGTCAGACGGTGCCTGGGGCGATTTACAGCAGTCCGCACTTGTCGAGACGGCCAACATCATCGGTTGTGCGTATCTCAACACGGTGGCACGACCGACCGAATCCGGTGAGGCCGACGCCATCATGCCCTCGCCCCCCTGGTTCGTGCGGGACTACGCCGCCACGGTGATGGAGGGCATCGTCATGACCCAAGGCGCCACCAGCGATACCGTGTTTCTCTCGCACAGCGACTTTTTGATTGCCGGGTCACCCGTGACATGCTCGCTCATTTTCGTGCCCGAGGCGGATCATGCCGAGTGAGGCCGACACCCGAGCCGGAAGCGACGTCTTCCACGCCAACGCCATCGGCATGGGCGAGATCGGCGTCGCGAAGGGAAACGGTTCTTTGCGCACGTTCGTCGGCTCGTGTGTCGGGCTCGCGATCTATTGCCAACGCGAGAAGGTTGCCGGCTTGGCCCACATCGTGCTTCCCGACTCCAAGGGGAAGGGGGAGCCGGCGGGCAAGTACGCCGATACCGCCATCCCGGAGACGATTCGCCTGCTCGAGGATTTGGTCGGCCGTCGTGGCCTGCGGTTGTCGGCCAAGGTGGTCGGTGGCGCCAAGATGTTTGCCTTTCATAAAGGCATCACGATCGGCGAACAGAACGTCGCCGCCGTCGAACGGATTCTCGGCGATTGCGGCATCCCGGTTCTCGCCCGGTGTTGCGGCGGAGAGAAAGGGCGGCGGGTGAGCCTTGATGTCAGCACCGGAGCGATTCGCGTTGAAACAATGGGATTTCCCGAGGAACGACTGTGAGTGGCAGGAGGAAAAGACGGCATGAACACCATACCCAATAAAAAACGGCTCCTTGTCGTTGACGATGCGCTGATCATGCGGGCCATTATCAAGGACACCGCGAGAAATGCTGGCTGGGAGATCGTCGGTGAGGCGACCACCGGTGCCGAGGCGGTGGCCCGCTACCGGGAACTCAAGCCGGACCTCGTCACGCTCGACATCGTGATGCCGGAGATGGACGGAGTGGAGGCACTGCGAACGATTCGGCAGGAGCACCCTGACGCCCACGTCGTGATGATCAGCGCGATCGATCAACGTGCCAAACTCAGCGAATGCATCCAGCTCGGGGCGCTCGACTTCGTGGTGAAGCCGTTCGACAAACAGCGGCTCCAGTCACTTTTTCAGACCTATCTGCAGACGGCTCCCTGACGTTGGCCGTCTGCCCACTCCCCCTATTTTTCCTGTCCGGGAAAATCTGCAGGATCGGCATAATCACACCCGATTCTGAGGGTGGGCTATCCCATGCACAGTCTCCGTCTGCGCCCACGCTCGATGTGGTGGCTGACACTGCCTTTGGCAGTCGTCACGGTGGTCTGCTGTCGCGATGCCTGGGGCGAGGAATCGGCAGGGCCGCTGGCACCAACGCCGGAGCCCGACGGCGAACAGGTGCAGTATCTGGAGGAGGCGCTCACCCACGAGGATCCTGCGCAGGAGGCGCAGATCCAGGCGCTTGTTGATCAGGCCGTGGCCGCCCGGCTGGCCGGCATTCCGCGGCCGCAGTACATCCCGGCTACCGATCTCGCACCGCCGAAGGGGCTGCTGTTTCTCAAGACCGATCCGCGGAAGGGGGAGTTTCCCTTCGGCATGGCGCTCGGCGGGTACATGCAGCTGCGGTGGTTCGAGTTTGCCCGCAGCGCGACGGAATGGACCGACTCCACGGGCGAGACACTGCCCATCACCAACATCAACACGTTCAACATCAATCGCTTCCTGCTCTCCTTTCACGGCCACGTTCTCGACGAGCGGCTGCTCTACAACTTCGCCCTCTTCGGCACGACCAATGCTGGCATCCGGTCAGGGGTCGTCCCGATCGGGATGATGGGCTGGAAGTTCAGTGATGCCGCCACCCTTGGTGGCGGCATGACGGTCGTGCCGGGATCGCGGGAATGGCAGCAGACCTCGCAGTGGACGCTCGGCATCGACCGCAGCATGGCCAACACCTTCTTCCGCCCCGGCTTCAGCCCGGGTGTGCAGGCCATCGGCAACCTGGCCGAGGGCACCGTGCACTACGTGGCCGGCGCATGGAACGCCATCGATGGTGGCACCACGGGCGTTCTCCGTCGTGGCACGTCGATGGCCTGGGCCGGCAACACCTGGTGGGAGCCCTGGGGACCGTTTGGGCTGGGCATCTCTGACATGGAGCACCATGACGACGCGGTCGTCCGCCTTGGCACGAGCGGTGTCTATGCGCGGACAAACATCCTGCCCGTTGTCGGAAACAATCCGGAAGATACGATCCTCAGGCTCTCGGACGGCACGCGGCTGTCGAAGGAGGGGGCGATCGGCGCGGACAGCACTCTGGAGCAGTGCGTCTATCAATTGGCGACCATCGATGCCGCCTGGAAGTGGCGGGGCTGGGGAGCGGCCTTCGAGTATTACTTCCGGCTGCTCGACGACTTCCAGGGTGTGGGCACGTTCGATCGATCGAGCATCTTCGACCAGGGCGGGCTCGCCTATCTGTCGTGGTGCTTCGTGCCGCGAACCTACGAGGCCTACGCCCGGTCGAGTGTCGTGACGGGCCCGTATGGAACCGGTCAGGAATATGGTGGCGGCCTGAACTGGTACCTCAAGCGATCTCGTCAGGCGCGGCTCACGCTCGAGGCGCTTCACATGAACAACAACCCAGCCCAAAACCTGCTCTATCCCTATCGGGCCGGCTACAGCGGTACCGCCATCCAGACACAATTGATGGTCATATTTTAGCCGTTTGCGGGGCGGCGGCGGTTGGTACAATCTGAGGTTTTCCACCAGCAGGGACATGCCGCTCCGTGCCGACACCCTCCATCACCAAAGCGCAGCAGAAGGCGATCCAGAAAGCCGACACCCTCATCGAGGCTCTCGGCTGGATCCGCAAGTTTCGTGATACCACCACGGTGATCAAACTCGGCGGCAGCGTCGTCGAGCATCCGGAGTCGCTGCGCCACCTGCTTCTCGACATCGTCTTCATGTCGACACTCGGCATGCGGATCATCGTCGTTCATGGTGGCGGCAAGGCTATCAGCCGGGCCATGGACGCCGCCGGTATCGAGCCGCGATTCGTGCAAGGCCGTCGCTATACCGACAAGGCCACGCTTGACATCGTCGAGAAGGTGCTGGCCACACAAGTCAACCATGAAATCGTCGCGAAGATAGAGGAGTTTGGCGGCAGGGCGATGTCGCTGAATTTTCTCTCCACCAACGTCCTGTTCGGCGAGAAACTCACGCTCCCAGGGCCGGATGGCGAACCGATCGATCTCGGGAACGTGGGTGAGGTGACCCGCGTCGACCGGCTCACGATCGACAACCTCACCTACGCCGGCCAGGTGCCGGTCATCCCCTCGATGGCGCTCGGCCCCGACGGCGAGAAGCTCAACGTCAATGCCGACACGGCCGCCACCGCCGTGGCCGCCGCCCTCGGGGCGGAGAAACTCGTCGTGCTCTCCGACATTCCCGGTGTGCTCCGCGACGTGAACGACCCGGAGAGCCTCGTGCATTCGCTCACCGCCAGTGAGGCCCGACGACTCATCGCCGACGGCACGATCTCTTCCGGCATGATTCCCAAAATCGAGGGCTGTCTCCATACGCTCGAACAGGGCGTGAAGAAGATCCACATCATCGACGGACGGCTCCGACACTCGTTGCTGCTCGAGATCTACACCACCAGCGGCGTCGGCACGGAGCTGGTTCGGGACGATGCCGCGGCATTGGCCTCCAATGGCGCGGTAGCCGTCGCCGGTGCCCGCTAACCGCAGTCTTTTTCCGGGAGTATCCAACCGTGGCTACCATCGATGCGATGCATTCCCTCGTCGGCGAGAAGACGCAGGCAGTCATTGACGTCTTCGACCGTTACGTCGTGCCCAACTACCGCCGCTACCCCGTCTGCCTCGAGCGCGGTGTCGGGTCGCGGGTCTGGGATGCGGAGGGCGCGGAGTACCTCGACCTGTTTCCTGGCTGGGGCTGCAATCTGCTGGGGCACTGCCCCGCGCACGTCGTGCGGGCGGTGCAGGAGCAGGTGGCCAAACTGATCCACGTGCCCAACACGTGGTATATCGAGCCGCAGGGAAAGTGGGCGCAGATGCTTTCCGAGCGGTCATTCGGTGGCCAGGCCTTTTTCTGCAACTCTGGCACCGAAGCCAACGAGGCGGCCATCAAACTCGTTCGCCTGCGTTCGGATGGAAAGCGGTACAAGATCATCACCTTCACCGGCGGCTTTCACGGCCGCACGATGGGTGCCGTGTCGGCCACCGCCCAGCCGAAATACCACGAGGGCCTCGGGCCGATGGTCGCCGGCTTTCAGTACGCGCCGCACGGCGACCTCGACGCCGTCGAGCGGCTCATCGATGAGCACACCGGCGGCATCATGGTGGAGCCGATCCTTGGCGAAGGGGGCGTGGTGCCCGCGCCCGAGGGCTTTCTGCAGGGGCTGCGGCGAATCGCCGACGAGCATGACCTGCTGCTTGTGTTCGACGAGGTGCAGTGCGGCTGCGGCCGCACCGGCAGATGGTTTGGCTACCAGCATTTCGGTGTCACGCCCGACGTGATGACGCTCGCCAAGAGCCTCTGTGCCGGCGTCGCCGGCGGGGCCATGCTGACCACCGTCGATCTGGCCAAGCATCTTCGGCCCGGCATGCATGCCTCCACGTTCGGCGGCAACCCGCTGGCCGCCGCCGCCGGCATCGCGGCCATCGAGATGATCGAGCGGGACGGGCTGCTGGCCCACGTCGCAGCCGCTGCCGATATCTTTCGCGAGCGGCTCTCCTCCCTCAAGGAGCGTTGCGATGCCATCACCGATGTCCGAGTGTTGGGGATGATGATCGGCGTCGAACTGTCGATCGATGGCACCGCTGTGGTGCAGGCGTGCATGGATCGCAAACTGCTGGTCAACTGCACGCAGGGACGCGTCATCCGCCTGCTTCCGGCGATGACGATCACGCCGGACGAGGTTCGCGACGGCTGCGACAGGCTGGCCGACGCGATTGTCGAAGTCGCATCGCGCGGCTAGTCATCCGTGGTTTTTGCAGCAGGTTCCCCCGCCATGCGTCATGTCGTCGTTCCCGAGGATCTTTCGGCCCACGAGGTCGAGGCCGTATTCGCGGTCGCCGCCGACCTGCAGGAAAAGTACGATCAGGGCCGCCGCGATGCGTTGCTTCCTGGGCGGGTCTTGGCGCTCGTCTTTGAGAAGCAGAGCCTGCGGACACGGGTGAGCTTCCAGGCGGCAATGGTGCACCTCGGCGGGTCGAGCCTGTTCCTCGGCGAGGACACGGGCTTTGCGTCGAGCCGCGAAAGCATCGCCGACTTCGGCCGGGTGCTCTCGGAGTATGTCGATGTCATCGTCTGCCGGTCGAAGGCACACGACACGATCGTGCAGTTGGCATCCGTGGCCGAGGTGCCGGTGATCAACGGTCTCTCCGACTATTGCCATCCCTGTCAGGCCTTGGCCGACATCTATACGCTCAAGCGGCACGTCGGCCGCGTCGCGGGGCTCACGCTCACGTTCGTGGGTGACGGCAACAACGTGGCCCGGTCGCTCGCGATGCTCTGCGGCCTGCTCGGGATGCGATTCGTGTTGGCGGCACCGAAGGCCTACCAGTTCGAGCCTGCCTTCTGCGCCCATCTCGCCGCGGTCGTTCCGCAGGCCGAGATCGTGCAGACGACCGACCCGGTGGAGGCGGTGATCGGGGCGTCCGTTGTCTACACCGACGTCTGGGCGAGCATGGGACAGGAGAAGGAGCGGGCCCGCCGCATCCAGGATCTGCAGGCCTACCAGGTCAATGAAGCCCTGATGAGGCACTGCCCCGAGGCCCTCTTCATGCACTGCCTGCCGGCCCGCCGTGGCGAGGAGGTGACCGACGGCGTGATCGACGGGCCGCAGAGCGTCGTCGTGGAGGAGGCGGCCAACCGGATGCACGTGCAGAAGGGGCTGCTGGCGTGGTTGTTGACCTGACACGGCCCCTTGGGGTGGATGGCATCCAGCCTGCGCTCGCTGCCAACGCCGGCTCTCCGGCACGGGCGACCCCTCGCCTTTCGTTATTAGGCGCGGCAGGCTCGGTGGGTGGGCTTCCCGTTAGGCATTGTCTCTATGGCTTTTGACGCGGCGCGGTATTCACGGCAGGTACGGTTTGGGCCGCTCGGGGAAGCGGGCCAGGAGAGGCTCGCGAAGAGTCGGGTGGCGATCGTCGGGTGCGGGGCGCTGGGGAGTGTTTCCGCGCTGGCACTGGCGCGGGCGGGCGTGGGGATGCTGCGGCTCATTGATCGTGACCTTCCGGAGATCAGCAACCTGCCACGGCAGGTGCTCTTCGACGAGCAGGATCTCCGTGACGGATTGCCCAAGGCTGTGGCGGCGAAGCGGCAGCTCGAACGCATCAACAGCGAGCTCGAGATCGAAGTCGCCGTGGCCGACGTGTCGTCGCGGAATGCCGGTCGGCTGCTGGGCGGCGTCGACTGTATCGTCGACGGCACGGACAACTTCGAGACACGGTTTCTCATCAACGAGGTGTGCTGCCGCGATCGGATTCCCTGGGTACACGGCGGGGCGATCGGTGCCGAGGGGCGGGTGCTCGCGGTGCGGCCCGGCATCACCGCCTGCCTACGCTGCCTGATCCCCGATCCACCAGCTGCCGGATCGCTGCCCACCTGCGAGTCGGCCGGAATCATCGGCCCGGCGGCACTGGTCGTCGGGGCGGTGCAGGCGGCCGAAGCCATGAAGCTGCTGGTCGGTGTGCCCGATGTGGGCAACGCCTTGCTGGCCTGCGACCTCTGGGAAGGTTCGTGGCGACAGATCGACCTCTCGCCACTGGCCGAGAACGGCTGTCCAACCTGTCGACTGGCGGATTTCCCGTGGCTCGAGGGTCGGCGCGGTGGCACACCGACAGCCCTCTGTGGCCGCGATGCCGTGCAGGTGGCTCCGGCCGGGGCCGGCGAGATTGATCTGACTTCGCTCGCCGAACGGCTGCGGGGCGTGGGGCGGGTCACGGCCAATCCGTGGCTCGTGCGCTTGGATGTGGAGCCGGGGGTCCAGCTTTCGGTGTTTGCCGACGGCCGCGTGATCGTGACCGGCACCCGCGAAGAAGCCAAGGCCCGCGCGATCGTGGCGCGATACGTGGGCCAGTGACAGACTGCAGGCGATGCCCCCTTCCGGATGGAGGCCGGCGGGTCTGGCTACATCGTCGCCGCTTCGACGATCTTTTGTTCCGTTGCCTCGGCTCGGGGAAATTCGGCCGTGAGCCGGCCCTCGGCGAGCACGATGATCCGATCAGCGAGCGTGAGCAGCTCGGGCAGCTCGCTCGACGTGAGGATGACCGCGAGGCCCTCCCGGCAAAGCCGGTCGATGAGCGTGTAGAGCTCCGCCTTGGCGCCGACGTCGATCCCGCGGGTGGGGTCGTCCAAGAGAAGGATTCGCGGCTTGGTGAGGAGCCAGCGGCTGATGATGCACTTCTGCTGATTGCCCCCGGAAAGTCCCATGATCGAGGCATGCACGCCCGGCGTCTTCACGCCTGTTGCGGCCACTGGACCGGCCACGAGCGCCTCCTCACGCGCTCGACTGACGAGGCAACCGCGGGCCGCCTCCCGGAGGCTGCAGAGGCTGACGTTGGCGGCCACATCGAGATCAGGAAAGAGGCCGAGCCGCTTGCGGTCTTCCGTCACCATGCCGACGCCCGCCGCACAGGCCTCCCGGGGGTGCCGAAACCGCACCGGACGTCCGTCGAGCAGGATCGTGCCGCTCCAGGTCGGCTCTGCCGCGCCAAACAGCGTCTCCAAGAGTTCCGTGCGGCCCGCTCCCATCAGGCCAGCCACGCCGAGGATCTCGCCGGCATGAAGTTCGAACGAGATGTCTTTCAGCCGGTAGCCCCGGGGATGATCGGGCCAAGGAAGCGTGAGGCCGCGGACCTCGAGCACCGTGTCGCCACGGGAGCGGTGGTGGTGGAACTCGTGTCCCTCGATCTCCCGGCCCACCATCCAGCCAGTGATCTCGCGCGGCGTCGTGGCTGAGCGGTCGACCGTACGGATATGGCGACCGTCGCGAAGCACGGTGATCCGGTCGGCGAGCCGGAAGACCTCGTCCATCTTGTGCGAGATGTAGAGGATCGTGGTGCCCTGGTCACGGAGCCGGAGGATCGTCCGCTCGAGTCGGGCCGACTCCGCCTCGGTCAGAGCGCTGGTTGGCTCATCCATGACCACGATCGACGCCTCGAGCGAGAGCGCCTTGGCAATCTCGACCAGCTGCTGGTCACCCACGCGAAGGCTGCCGGCTGTCGCCAAAGGTGAGACAGGGCAGTCCAAAGACTCGAGCAGCCGGGCTGCCTCCGTCGTCATGCGACGGTCATCGAGGAGTCCGAGACGCGTTTGTCGCTCACGGCCCAGAAAGATGTTGGCGGCGACCGTGAGCTCCTCGACGAGGTTGAGCTCCTGATGGATGATGGCCACTCCTGCTGCTTCCGCCTCGCGGGTGCCGGCAAACCGCCGCGGCACGCCGGTGATCTCCAGCACACCGTCGTCGGGCCGATAGACGCCCGACAGAATCTTCATCAGCGTGCTTTTGCCAGCACCGTTCTCACCACAGATGGCATGGATTTCTCCGCGGCCGACCGCGAGCGAGACGTCGTCGAGGGCCACGACGCCAGGGAACCGCTTCGTGATGCCCCGCATGGTGACGGCGGTTGGACCAGCATGGCTCATCGGCTGGTTCCTGCTTACGAGGCCGCCGTCGATCGCCGCACTTCCCAGACCCTCAGCGCACCGAGCAGCACCAACGCCGCGATGCCGGCTGCGATACCACCACGGCTGCCGGCGGTCATCGCCACCACTCCACCGGCGAGGAGGGCGAGCGTGGGAATGATGCACAGACCAAGAGCCCCGGGGAGCAGATGTCGCCCGCCACGGGCCATCTGGCCCAACTGGGCGAACGTCACGGCGATGACCACCACCACGCCCACGATCATGCCCTCGTAGACATCGGCACCAGTCTTGATGATCTTCGAGATGGCATCGATCACCACCCGCATGAAGATCGTGCCCAGCACCGTGCCCGTGACCGAGCCGGCGCCGCCCGCCAGCGAGCAGCCGCCCACCACCGCCGCGGCGATGGCGTTGAGCTCATGGCCACGGGCCTGGTTGGTTGGGGAGGCGGCCGACTCATTGGCGACGTAGAAGAGGCCGGCCAGGGCCGCCGTCATGGCGCCAAAGCAGTAGGCGAACCATTTCACGTTTTCCGTCTTGATGCCTGCCAGTCTGGCCGCCTCCTCGTTGCCACCGAGCGCGTAGAGATGCCGGCCGAGGACGGTCCGGGTGAGCAGGATCCAGGTGAGCACCGCCAGAATTGCGAACACCACGACCGGAATCCACACGTTGTCACGGATCGCCTTGAAGAACGGATCGGCCACGTTGATGAGATTGTTCTTCGAGGGCGTGACCGCGGCCGTGGCACTCTCGGCAAGCGCCCGAGCAAGGCTTCGCAGGCCGACGAGCGTCGCGAGCGTGGCAATGAAGGGGGGCAGGCGGATTGCCGTAATGAGCCATGCATGGAGCGTACCCACCAGGAAGCCCGAGGCCAGGGCGGCGAGGCAGCCGAACGTGACGGCCACCGGGCCGGCCGGCTTGAACCCGATCATCGCCGCTGGAGAAATCAGCAGCATGGTGGCGGCACAGACGGTGCCTGACAGGGCGATCATCGAACCCGACGACAGGTCGATGCCACCGGCGATGATCACGACGGTGGCCCCGAGCGCGAAGATGCCCAAGAGCGCCGTGTTGCGGGCGATGTCGCGGAGGCTGGCATAGGGCTGGAACCAGTAGCTGTGGTTGGCGTCGACAAGGGCCGTCAGCACGACTGCCAAAACGATCGCCAGCACCAACGCCCATTCGGCCGGCCGCAAGAAAAAACCGCGGCCGGTGCCGGCGGGCGGGGGGGATGTCGCGTCCGTGTGCGGCATGCCGAAATCCTCAGGAGCTCGACAGGCCGTAGGTGTCGAGCCAGGCCCGGAACTTCGACAGCGGATAAAACTCGATGCCCTCGGCCTCGAAGTCCGTGGCCTCGAGCGGTGAGCCCTCATCGGGCGCGATCAGTCGCAGGCCTGTGGTATGGATGTCGCCATCAGGCTCACCTGTTCGTGGAAACAGGTCCTTGATCGTCGCCTCATCGCCGGCGTGCATGGCCAGCAGCAGTCTGACGGTGAGGATTCCCATCTCGAACGGGTTTTGAACCACCATGGCGTCGATCCGGCCGTCGGCCATGTGCTGGAGGGCCGCCGCCTGGGCGTCGAACGTGACGACCGTGACCTGATCGCGAACCGACCGCTCCTCCGTGACCTCGGCGATCGCAGGAGCGTTGTAGGCCCAGATGCCGACCAGCGCGACGAGGTCGGGATGATTGACCAGTGCCGTGCGGACGTTGGTGCGGGCCTTCGAGAGATCCATTTCGTCGGGCATGCGGTCGAGTTCCTTGAACCCGGAGCCGGAAGCCTCCTGAAAGCCGTCCATCCGCTTGCGGGCATTGTCGTTATCGGTGAAGCCGGCGAATTGCACGTAGCCCCCGGACGTCTTCCCCCTGCTCTCGAGAAGTTTCTTGGCCGCACGGCCGAGCAGGCGGCCACCGACGACGTTGTCGGTACCGATGTAATACGGACGGGCGTCGGGAAAGAGGCTGCGGTTTACGTCGCCGTCGACAGTGATCACCTTCACCCCTTTGGCGGCGAGGTTTTTCATCTCCTCGACGATGGCGGCGTTTTCCGCCTGGATCACCGAGATGGCGACGCCGGCCACGTCCGCTTGGCTGGCCAACTGGCGGAGCTTCTCGATCTGGCCCTGCGCAGTGCCATTGTTTTTCTCCATCACGACCGTGAGGCCGTGCGACTCGAGATCGACCCGCTTCGCGCCCTCGAGCAGGCCGGCGTTGCAGGCGTGCCAGAACGGGTCATCGCCGTTGGTGATGAAGATCAGCCGCTTCAGTCCGGAACTGGCGGCACTGGCCGCAGGCTTTTCCGGCGCTGCCGACTGTCGACCACAGGCGGAAGCCAGCACGGAAGCACAGGCCACCACGAAAAGCAGAGAACGCATGTTCGAAAAGCCCCTTTAGAAACTCAAGAATTCAGTATCGTAAACCATTTTTGCGAAGATGCACGAGGGGCTGTTCGGCACCGCCGGTTCCTGCTGCGGTCACCGTGGCAAGCACCACGACATGATCGTTGGTGTCACCCTCGGCACGCCCCACGGCACGGCACTCCAGCCAGCCGGCGGATCCGCCAAGCACCGGTGCATTCCCTGCGGCTCGCTGCATGACAAGGTCGGCAAAGGGAGCCTCTCCCACTGTCGCCGGCCGACCGAACCGCGCCAGGAGCGATCGCTGCGAGTCGCCAAGAATGTTGATCACGAACGGGAGTCCACCGTCGATCGCCGCGAGCAGATCCCGGCCGGGTGCCACGGCAACGGTGACCGCCGGAGGCGAGAAGCCGGCTTGCATCACCCAGCTCGCGAGCATGCTGCGGTCGCCACCGTCATCCCGCCAGGTCACGATGAAGAGCCCGCTGGGAATATGGGCGAGGGCGGTCGCCACGCCATCATCGGCTCCTGCTGGCGGAACCGGGGCAGGCTGGGTAGGCGTCGTGGTCGCGTTGCGAGGATGCGTCATGGTCGTGAAAGTGCCAAGAAGCGAAGGCGTGGAAAAACGGAGAGAGTGCCAGCTTGCCAAGACTGCCACGATCCAGAGAACGCCGATGCTGCGCTACGGCGGCTCGCGAAATCGCCTGGTGGATGCCGATCTTCCTGTGGATTCGTGACGTCAACTGCGTAGAGTGTCGCAGTGTTTGCAGCAATTCGCAACTCGCGGTTCATTGCCGGTTTACGCCTCATGCTTTGCACCGCCGTGTCTCGTGTCGTTCTGGTGACGGCCCTTGTGGCTGCCGCGACATCGGTGGCGGTTGCGCAGTCGCCTCTGGATATCCCGCCGCCACGGAGCGATGCCCCAGATCTGCAAAACCTACCCCCGCCTGTTCGCCCCGACGGGCCGGTGGTGCTCGACATGCCCTACGAGGAGATGCCTCCGACCGACGACTTTGAACTCGTCCCCAGCGCCGGCTTTCCCGAGGGCTTCGCCGACCTTTGGGCGCCGCGGCCTTGGTTCTGGCAGTTGCTGCCCAACAACCTCATCTATACGAGTTATCTCGCTGGCCCGAAGGAGCCGCGGATTGGCAGCGTCTGGTACGACGACACCGCATCCGACGTGATCAATCCTGCGGAGCAGGAGGGCTGGCTCTGGGACACCACGCTCGGTGGCCGGGCGTCGATTCTGCGGTACGGCTCCGACACGGTCGTGCACCCTCAGGGGTTCGAGGTACAGATCGAAGGAGCGGCCTTCGTGCGGCTCGATCCCTCGGATGATCGCGACTTCCGCAGTGGCGACTACCGGTTTGGTGTGCCGCTGGTCTACGGCATCGGCCGCTGGCAGACGAAGCTTGCGTACTACCACAACAGCGCTCACCTGGGCGACGAGTTTCTCATCAAGCACCCCGATGCCTTTCCGCGGCTCAACTATGTCCGCGACGTGATCGTGTGGGGCAACTCGTTCTATCCGTGGGATTGGTTGCGGATCTACGGTGAGGTCGGCTGGTCGTTCTTCAACGACGGCGGGTCGGACCCGTGGGAATTCCAGTTTGGCACCGAGCTCATCCAAGCCCGTCCAACCGGCATCCACGGAGCACCGTTCCTGGCCGTGAATGGCATCTCGCGGCAAGAGCTCGACTGGGGCGGCAACGTCTGCGTGCAGACTGGCTGGGCCTGGCGGGGCCGGCGAAGCGAGAAGCTCTATCGCATCGGCTTCGAGTATCTGTATGGAGCCGACCCGCAATTTGCCTTCACGCCCCGCAACCAGAACCGGGCGGGGATCGGGATGTGGTACGACTTCTAACCATACGAAAATGCGGCCATCCATGGCCCGCATTTTCTTGACCGACCTCCGGT
>CAZODJ010000002.1:4606-5846 GCA_964578555.1 uncultured Candidatus Kuenenia sp. | reverse complement strand
GGAAGGGGGCGTCGCATCCAGCGACGCGGTCCAAGGTGTGCGAGGGTCACCGAGACTGACCGGCGGTGATATCGAGGTTGAGCGTGTCGTGGTCGCCACGGCTAAGTCGCTCCCAGGCGATGGCGCCCATGGCGGCATTGTCGGTGCACAACGACAAGGGGGGCACGAGTACGTCGATGCCACGCTCCTTGCCCCACGACTCGAGTGTTTCCCGCAGCAGCGTGTTGGCGGCCACGCCGCCGCCGACGCCCACGGTTCGGCAGCCGGTGCGGGTCACGGCGAGATCAACCTTGGCGAGAATCGAATCGACGACGGCCTGTTGAAACGATGCCGCCAGATCGGCCAGCCGTTGGCCGGTCGGTGCCGGCACATCGGCCGGGCTGCCCGGGGGACGCACCTGGTAGCGGACTGCCGTCTTCAAGCCGCTAAAGCTGAGGTCAAGCCGCTCCCGGTCGGCAGCCAGCGGGCGGGGGAAGCGAAACGCCCTTGGATCGCCTCCATGAGCTGCCCGCTCGATCTCCGGCCCACCGGGATACCCCAGGCCCAGCAGGCTCGCCGCCTTGTCGAACGCCTCACCGGCGGCATCGTCGATCGTGCCGCCCAGTCGCTCGAGATCGAGCGGGCCACGCACGTGAAAGAGCGAGGTGTGGCCCCCGCTGGCGACGAGACCTACACACGGATACCGCATCCGCTCCCCATGCGCCAGCCGGCAGGCGTACAGGTGGGCGGCAATGTGGTCGTAGCCCACGATCGGGATGGCGAGTGCTCCGGCGATCGCCTTTGCGGCCGACAGGCCGACGAGGAGCGAGCCGACGAGGCCCGGCCGTACGGCGACGGCCACCGCCACGAGATCACGGCGATCGACGCCGGACCGCGTCAACGCCTCGTCGATCACGGGAACGACTCGCTCCACGTGCGCCCGTGAAGCCACTTCGGGAACGACGCCCCGCCAGCGGGCGTGGAGTTTTTCCTGACTGGCAACGACGCTGGAAAGAACGTCCCGCGCCGGCGCGATCACCGCAGCGGCTGTCTCATCACACGTCGATTCAATGGCGAGAAGGGGCATGCGATTGTGTTGTGCTGGCGTATGCGGGGGGCACGGGTTCGGGGCTGCCCGTGCCCCGTCGCCGGACGTGCGCTACGGGCATCGTGCCCTTCGCTCGCTCTCTGCCGGCTACGCTCCGCCATCCATGGCTCCGCTTGCCGCCAAAGCCGGCTCCCGGGGCACGGGCAGCCCCTC
>CAZODJ010000002.1:0-4506 GCA_964578555.1 uncultured Candidatus Kuenenia sp. | reverse complement strand
TTGGCCGCAGCGACCTGTGGTCGCAAAAGGCCCAAGGCTGCTCGGGCCATGGAAGGCCGAGCAGCCGTGAAACTAGAACGTCGAGAACGCCTCAAACTCGTCGTACGGGCGGTGCTCGAGGTTGACGAACCGCGTGTAGTCGTGCTGCCAGAGGAGCTTGATGTCGCCGATGGGGCCGTTCCGTTGCTTGGCAATGATGATCTCAGCCTGGCCCTTCACCCGCTCCCGATCTTCGTCGTTGGACTGGTAGTACTCCTCGCGATGCACGAACATCACGACGTCGGCATCTTGCTCGATCGCCCCCGACTCGCGGAGATGGTTGAGCCGGGGGCGATTGTCCCGCGACACCTCCGCCTGCCGATTGAGCTGGGCGAGGCAGAGCACTGGGATGTCGAGTTCTCGAGACATCGTCTTCAGCCGGCGGGCAATCTTTGCCACCTGTTCCTGCCGGGGGTCGCGGGGATTGTCGGGCTCGATTAGCTGCAGATAGTCGATCACCACCAGGGAGAGGCCCTGCTTCCGCTTCAACCGGCGGGCCACGGCGGCGATCTCGGTGAGCGTGCGGCTCGGGGTATCGTCGATGTAGAGTGGCGCGGCACTGATTTCGGCCGACTTTTGGACCAGACGCCGACGGTCCTCCTGGGAGATCGTGCCGTTCCGCAGGCGGTGGCCGTTGACCTGCGCCGCTGAGCAGAGGAGGCGGTCGGCTAGTTCCAGACTGGCCATTTCCAGGCTGACGAAGAGCGCCGGCTGCTTGAGGTCGATCGACACATGCTCCGCGATGTTCATCGCGAAGGCCGTCTTTCCCATGCTCGGCCGGGCCGCGAGGATGATCAGCTCGGAGTTGTGCAGCCCACCGCAGAGGGTGTCGAGGTCGGTGAAGCCGGTCTCCACGCCGCCGAGGGCGTGCTCCTGCTTCATGCGGGCGTCCATCCGCTCCATCACCTCGACCAGCACCGTCTCGATCGGCTTGGCCTCTGCCGAACTGCGATGCTCGAGAATGGAGAAGATCTTGGCCTCGGCTCTGGCCACCAGTTCGCGCGGCTCGTCGATGGCGTCGTAAGCGTCGCGGAGAATGTCGGTGCTGGCGTCGATCAGCGAACGCAGCATCGCCTTGTCGCGGACGATTTGGCCGTAGTGGGTGGCGTGGGCGGCGTGGGGGACCGACTGCACGATCTCGGCCAGCGACGGGGCTCCGCCAATCCGATCGAGATCGCCCTTCGTCCGCAGCCGCTCCAGCACGATCGTGACATCGATCCGCTTGCCGGAGTCATGCAGCTCGAGCAGATGCCGAAACAGGAGCTGATGGGCGTCATCCGCAAAGTCCTCGGCGCGGACCAGCAGGGCCACGTCGTCGCAGACGTCGGGCTTGAGCAGGATGCTGCCCAGCACGGCCCGCTCGGCGTCGACGTTGGCCGGCCGCTCTCGGGTGTCGAACAGGGTGGGCGAAGCGGGCGACGACGTCACATCGCCGCGACTACGGCCGCGACGGGATCCTTCCCGGGTCGCAGAGTCCTGCGGTGCGACCATGGTAGTCCTTGGAACCTTCCTGATGACTGGAGAACGACGCTACTTGCTGCCACCCTCGCTGCTCGACGGCACAACCCAGACCTTCATGTCGCCCTCGACTTCTGCCGCCAGACGAATCTTCACGGTGTAAAGACCAACTTCCTTCAGCGGCCCCTGCAGGATGATGCAGTCAGGCGACACCATGAGATCGAGCTGCTTGAGCGAGCGGGCGATCTCCGCGGCCCCAACGGAGCCATAGAGGTGCCCCTCGTCGTTGGCGTTGGCCTCGATCGTCACGCTCGTTCGCACCAGCTCGGCCAGTTGGCTACGCAGCCCCGCCATCCGCTCACGGGCAATCTCCTCGAGCTTGGCCCGATGCTTCTCAACCATCCGCTTGTGATGCTCGGTGGCGACGGTCGCCAGACCCTGCGGAAGCAGGTAGTTGAGGGCGTAGCCCCGCTTCACCTCGATCACGTCTCCCTGCTTGCCGAGGTGCTCGACATTGTGGATGAGAAGCAGTTCGACACCACCCCGCGGACCCTTGGGGAGATGCGATGATCCGCCGCGGCGGCTGGTGGTTGCTGTTGAGGCTGGCATGAGTGGATTCCTTGAGAAGTAATGGAAGGTGGGGAATGAGTGTTCAGAACGGGATGTCGTCGTCGGCACCGGGGGCTCCGCCCAGATCGGAGTCTCCAAAAGAAGAGTCCCCAAAGGAGGCAGACTGATCGAAGTCGTCACCCCCGGCCTTGGACGTGACCGGCCGAGGCTTGCTCCGGCTGCCCTCAGCGTTTCGGCCTCCCTCAGCGCCCCGGCCGCCGAGCAACTGCATCCGATCACAGACCACGCGGAGCTTGGAGTTTTTTTTGCCGTCCTTCTCCCACTGGTCGAGTTTGAGGCGGCCCTCGATCAGGAGCGGGGAACCCTTGGAGACATACTCCCCCGCCACTTCGGCGGTGCGGCCCCAGAGCGTGACATCGACGAAGGTCGTCTCCTCGACCCATTCGCCCTGGGCATTCTTGCGGCGATCGTTGACCGCCAGGCCGATGTCAGTCACAGCTGTGCCGCTGGAGATGTAACGAAGTTCTGGGTCACGGGTGACGTTGCCGAGAAGGATCACTTTGTTGAAGCTGGCCATCACTGCCTCCGTTTCTTGTTGCCGGCAATCGAACCGGCCGTGCATGGTGAACTGAACGCTTGTACAAAACTGAGCGTCAGGCTACCGGGTCGCGGCAAACCGTGCAAGCGGCCGCCGAACCCGATCATGACACACTGCCTGTTGCTGCTGTTTTCGGGCCGGTTTCCCCAGCCAGGGCATGCTCCACGAGGGCGTCGGCAATTCGAGAATCGACCTTCAGGATGAGCGAGCGGAGGATGTCGTCGGTGATCTGACATTGCCGCTCGAGTTGGGTCAGACCGCCGCCAGCCATCTTGAAGTAGGTGAGCCAGTAGGCGCCGCGCTTGTGGCCCTTGATCGGATAGGCGAGTTTCCGCTCGTCCCAGAGACGGGCGGCGAGGATCGTGCCGCCGGCCTGCGTGATCAGGTCGGCGACCTGCTGTGATGCGGCCGAGGGGTCGCGGGCATACTTCGTCGGATCGAGGATGAACATTCCTTCGTACACAACCATGGTCGATTTTTCTCCTGCTGAGAGTGGGAACGTGTCGGGAAAAGTGGACGGAGCGGTGGTGCGGTGGTCGATCGGAGTCAATTAAATCGGTTCATGGCAGCGTCGATGCCGAGGGCGACCCATTCCTCGACGGCGTCGGCAGCTCGTTCGAGCACGATCTCGACGTCGGCGCGCTCGTGGGCGGCGAACTTGCCGAGCACAAAATCGGCCGTCTTCCACCCGGCAGCAACCGGGCCGATGCCGATTCGAAGTCGCGGAATGGCCGTGCAGCCGAGCCGGGCCAGCACGTCGGCGAGGCCGTTTTGGCCACCCCCAGAGCCGCTGCCACGGAGCCGAATTGTGCCGAGCGCGAGTTGAAAGTCATCACAGATCACCAAAATATTCGCATGGTCGATTTTGTAGAAGTCACGGGCAGATAGCACGCTCGAGCCGCTGAGGTTCATCCAGGTGAGCGGCCACAGGAGCAGGGCGGAACTGCCCCGCAGCGTGACCTGGGCCACCTCGCCCTGAAACCGCTGCCGCCGCACCGGTGAGCCAGCTCGGTTGGCGAGGATGGCGAGCGCATCGAAGCCCACGTTGTGCCGCGTGCCGTCGTACGCTCTGCCCGGGTTGCCCAGCCCGACGATCAGTTTCACGGTGCATCATGAACGAGGACTGATTCGACAGGCCGAAACCACGCCACCTCACTCCCCCGCTTCTCCCTTTCCTTCCTCGGCTGCCTTGCGGCCGATGACTTCCGGTTCAGCCGGGGCCGCCGCCGCTTCTTCAACCTTGATGCCGGCCATGGTGCATGTCACGACAGGTTCGTCGCCATCGGTCACCGCCACCGCACCCGCGGGAAGTTCGAGATCATGAACCTTGATGACGCCGCCCACCTCAAGCCCGCCGATCTGGGCATGAATTTTGTCAGGGATCTGGTCGGGAGTGCATTCGATCTCGACCTCGTGGAGCACGATGTTGATGGTGCCGCCGGCGCGGTGGCCAGGAGCGTCGCCACGGAGGTCGACGGGCACCTTTACTTTCACCCGGTCGGTCTTGCTGACCCGCAACAAATCAACGTGGATTGGTTCGAGGCCGAACGTGTCCCACTGGAGTTCGCGAATCAGGGCACTCTCCTTGACTGCTCCAGTGAGATCGACGACTCGGCTGCCGTGGCGGATCACGAGTTCGAGGGCCTCCCGCTTGGCGGCGAGGTCGACGCATTTCTCACCGTGGCCGTAGAGGATCGCGGGCACCATGCCCTGGCGGCGAAGGCGGCGGCTCTCCCTGGTTCCGGTGGCCGACCGCGTGACGACTTCGAGGGAATCGCTCATGAAAACTCCTTGTTTCGAGCCCAGTAGTCTGCCATGCCGGGGCCATTTCGCAAGCCCGC
>CAZODJ010000001.1:71881-83104 GCA_964578555.1 uncultured Candidatus Kuenenia sp. | reverse complement strand
TCGAGCAGATCGGCTACCAGCAGGAGAACCCCGGCCTGCGGAACAGCTTCCTGGCAGGCGCTTACGAACTCCGCGAGGGCATTCCCGAGGGCGCCTCGCCCAAGTCGAGCGGGCCCGACGTGATCCGGGCAATGAGCACGGAACTGTTTCTCGACTTTCTCGGTGTCCGCATGGACAGCCGGCGGGCCGAAGGGATGCGGTTCACGATGAACCTGATCACGCCCGACAACGGGGAAACGTTCGTGGTCGAGCTCGAAAACGCCACGCTCACCAATCTGCCGGGCTTTCTCGCCGAGCGGGCGGACCTCACGCTGACGATCAATCGTGCGGACCTCGAGCAGACGATGATCGGTGCCAAAACGCTCGAGGCCCAGATCAAGAACGGCACGGCGAAGGTCGAGGGAGACGTCTCGATCCTCGCCAAGCTGGCGGCGACGATGGTCGACTTCGACCCGCGGTTCGAGATCCTGCCCGGCACGCGGGGCAAGGAAGAGGTCCTTCACGCCAACGCCTACGAGGCCGTGCCCGGGAAATCGATCCCCGAGTAATCCGCAGTCGGCGCAGGCCGCATAACCGGATTTCTTGACGCAACCGGCACGATCAGCCGATGAGCAACCGTAGAGGAGTTGCTTCATCCCCGGGGGAAGCCTGCGCAGCGGCTCCCACATTCCGCGGTCTGCCCACACTGCCATGAGCCTGCCTGGCTCGAGCGTTGGCCACCGTCCCAGAAACGCCGCATCATGCCCGCTGAAGTGCGAGAGCGATCCGGTTGCAGCCCCGTCGGCGGCTGCCTGGCGATCGCTGCCTGTCTCGCCCTGGCCGCCGGAACAGCGTCTCTTGCCCGGGCCACCGAGCCTGCCATAGCTGAATCCCCTGTTGAGGCGATCCCGCCGCCCGTGCCTGAGGAGTGGGAGACCGAGCTTTCGGCTGCCGTCTCGTCGTGCACGAGTTGTGCCGACTCCGCCGGCTGGCCACAGAGCCGGTTTCACGTGGACTACGACAACGGGTTCGCCATCCTGCCGAACGACCCCGACGAGACGCCGTACTCGCTGCGGATCCGAAACCAGAACATGTTCCGCTACGACGGCTTTTCCCGGGCCGAGCCCTCGTGGACCGACAGCGCGGGGAACACGATCCCCATCAACAACTCGAACTACTTCGGTGTTCCCCGCGGTCGCCTGATCTTCTCCGGCAACGCACTCCTGCCCCGGCTCTCGTATCTGCTGAACATCGACTACAACTCGGTGACGAGCCAGCCGATCGGCTTTCGCGCGTTTTGGTTGAGTTACCGGTTCAGTAAAGCCCTCGAACTGTACGTGGGCCAGTCGAAGGTGCCAGGCTCACGGGAGTGGATCGAGAGCGCCTTCGCGCCGCTGCAGAGCGCCGACCGCACCATGGCCACGACGTTCTTCCGCCCCAGCTTGAGCCAGGGCATGTGGATCATGGGTGAACCACTGGATGATTTCTATTACCACGGGATGGTGGCCAACGGGTTCAATACTCTGAATCTCCAGCCAGAGGCGCTCAACAACCGCTTCGCCTGGTCCGCCTCGGCCTGGTGGGAGCCGTGGGAAGAGTTTGGTCGCGGCTACTCCGATCTCCAACATCACCAGGAGGCTGCGGTTCGGTTTGGGGCCTGTTACACCTATGCGCTGGGCAGCGGCAACCAGGCCGCAAGTGACGCCGTCGAAAATTCCCCGATCCGGCTGTCGGACGGCACGATCATCACGACGCCGGGAGCGCTGGCACCCGGTGTGACGCTCCTCTCGTACGACATCTCCTTGGCGGCAATCGATCTCGCTTGGAAGTACCGTGGTCTGGGCCTGTCGTCGGAGATTTATTTCCAGGATCTGCTCGGCCTGCAGGGCAGCGGGCCGCTGCCGATCGCTTCGACGTCGGCGTTCGGGGGCTTCATCAAGGGGGGATATTTTGTCGTGCCTCGTGAGACCGAGTTGTATGCCCGTTCGTCGTACGTCACCGGTGCCTATGGCTCCGGATACGAGCTGGGAGGTGGGTTGAACCAGTTCTTCCTCCCGGGAAAGGACAACCTCTTCTTCACCTTCGATGCCGCCTGGCTGGAGAACTCCCCGGCCGGCCAGAACCGGACCGGCTTCGTGGCCGGTCAGACCGGCCTGCTCGTCCGCACGCAGATCGTCGCCGTCTTCTAAGGACAACGCCCCATGACCCTCACCCGCCTTTCGCTCGTCATGAGCCTGCTCGTGTCAGCGGGAGCGTTGACGAGCGCTGCCCAGACCGCGGTCGGCACCGGTGAACCGGTCGTCACCGAACGGCTGGCGTATCCGTATTCGATTGATTTGCTACCCGATGATCCGGCGGCACCGGCGTTCGAGGCGGCGCCCGCCGCAGCCGACAGTTTGCCACCAGCCGCCGGTGACACCTTTGGCCCGAAGACGGTGACGGGAGATCTTTTCGACCGCTGGCTCTCAACCAAGGAATCGGGCATCACGTTCGGTGGCCGGGTCACGCAGTTTGGCTTCGGTCTCGCCGGCGGCATCGATCAGCCGGTACCTCCGCCACTCGCCCGCGGCGACGTCTTCAAATACACCGGCCGGAGCGAATATGACGCGGTCTTCGACCTCGAGAAGTTCGGCGGCCTGCCCCACGGACGGCTGCTCGTGCGGGCCGAGCAGTGGTATGGCGAATATGGCAACGTCTCGCTGCGGGCGGGCACGTTCACGCCGCCGGTGTTTCCCGCGCTCCTGCCGCCCCGGCCGAACGATGCGGGCGTGCCTTACATCACCAACTTTCTCTTCACCCAGCCCCTCTCGCCGAATTGGGTCGTGTTCGGCGGCAAGAAAGACGTGCTCGGCTCCTTCGACCAAGACATTTTCGCCGGCGGCGACGGCACCGATCAGTTCGTCAACCAGGCACTGATCGCCAATCCGCAGTTCCTGTTGGGAATGCCCTACTCATTCTTCACCGCGGGGATCGCCTCGCCTCGCGACTGGGGCGGCCTGGCGATGTTCGTCATGGATCCCAAGAACCGCACGGCCGACTTCATGCAGTTCGGCGACCTGTTCAATCAGGGGATCATTATCGGTGGCGAGATCAAGGCGAAGACGATGTTCTTCGATCTGCCCGGGCAGCACCACGTCGGCGGCGTCTGGAAGCACCAGGAGCAGCTCGATCTGCGGTTTGCGTTCACGCCACCGGAGCCTGGATATGAGCCCGGCTACGGGCCCCCGCTCACGGGCCCGCGGACGCTCTGGGATTCCTGGCTCGTCTACTATGGCTTCGACCAGTACTTCGTCCGCTACACCGACGATCCCGAACGGGGCTGGGGCCTGTTCGGCCGTGCCTCCTTCGGCGACGGCAACCCGAACCCGGTTCAGTACTTCCTGAGCACGGGTCTGGGGGGCTTCAGTCCGCTGGGGCAGCGGCGCGGCGACACGTTCGGGCTGGGCTGGTTTCTGGTGGGAGCGAGCGACCAGTTTGGCCCCGTCCCCACAGCCCTGTTCGGCCCACGGGATGGCATGGGGCTCGAGTGGTTCTACAACATCCAGGCCACGCCCTGGCTCAACATCACGCCTGATCTTCAGTGGATCCGCCCTGGCCTCGGGGCGATCTCCACCAACGACGCCTTTGTGTACGGCGTGCGGGCCAACGCGACATTTTGACCGCAGCGTCGGGGACCCATCAGGGCCCGCCCGACGCTCCTTGCTTCAGCGTCTCCATGACCTTGTCGAGCGAGAAGCTGGCGGCCTTCATCCGCGGTGGGAAGTCCTTGAACGTCGCGAGAAACTGCCCGACATAGGCCTGGGCCGGCACCAGCATGAAGGCACGGTCGATCAGCCAGTCGTAATAGGTGTTGGACGTGATTGTGGCCCGCTCATAGGGGTCGCGGCGGAGGTTAAACACCAGCGGGATGCGGAGCGGGGTGAAGGGCTCCATCCAGACGCGGAGCGTGCCCTGCGTCTTCTGCTCCATGAAGATGAACTTCCAGTCGGCATACCGTAGCGCCGTCAGATCGCCGTCGTCGGAGAAGTAGAAGACCTCCTTCCGCGGGCTCGGCGCCGCTTGGGGATCTTTGAGGTGGTCGACCAGGCTGTAGCCATCGAGGTGCACCTTGTATTCGCGGCCGAGGGCGGGAGACCGGTAGCCGTCGAGCAGATCCTGTTTGATGTCTGGCTTGCCGGCGGCCGCAAGAAAGGTCGGCAGCCAGTCCATGTGATGGACGACCCCGTTGGAGACACTGCCGGGCTTGACCACGCCGGGCCAGCGGACGAGGCAGGGGACTCGCCAGCCGCCCTCCCAGTTGGTGTTTTTCTCGCCGCGGAACGGGGTCGCAGCGGCGTCCGGCCAGGTGTTGAGGTGCGGGCCGTTGTCGGTCGAATAGTGCACGATCGTGTTGTCGGCGAGGCCGAGTTCGTCGAGCAGCGCCAGGAACTTGCCGATGTGCATGTCATGCTCGATCATGCCGACGGTGTATTCGTCGGCGTTCGGGTTCTTCTTCTTGATCTCGGCCATCCGCTCGTCGCTGATGTGCGTGCGGAAGTGCATCCGCGTGCCGTTCCACCAGACGAACCACGGCTTGCCAGCCGCATGCTGACGACGGATGAAGTCGATCGCGCGATCGCTCGTGTCGTCATCGACCGACTCCATCCGCTTGCGGGTCAGCGGGCCGGTATCCTCGATCGCTCCGTTGGCGAACGACTTGATCACACCACGCGGGCCAAATCGCTTGAGGAAGGGCGTGCCGTCGGGCAGCACCAGATCGCGGGGATAGTCTTCGTTCTCGGGCTCCTCCTCGGCATTAAGGTGGTAGAGGTTGCCGTAGAACTCATCGAAGCCATGATTCGTCGGGAGGTGTTCGTCACGGTCGCCGAAGTGATTCTTGCCAAACTGACCCGTGGCGTAGCCCTGATCCTTGAGAAGGCCGGCGATGGTGGGGTCGAGCGTGCTGATGCCCTCCTTGGCTCCGGGGAGGCCGACCTTCGACAGCCCGGTGCGGAAGACGCTCTGGCCGAGCAGGAACGACGACCGACCTGCCGTGCAGCTCTGTTCACCGTAATAGTCGGTGAACATGATGCCCTCCCGCGCGATTCGATCGATGTGTGGTGTCTGGTAGCCCATCATGCCCCGCGTGAAGGCGCTGATGTTGGACTGGCCGATGTCATCGCCCCAGATGACGAGAATGTTGGGCTGCTTTGGCTGTGCCGCGGCGGCGCCGGAGGATAGCAGGCCGACAACCGCGACGGCGGCAAGAATCAGAAGGGAAGATCGTTGGATGGCCATCGTGAAGACCCTTTCGGAAAGACGGAGGTGGCGAATGCTAGATCGGCCAACCACGGTTTTCAAGCAACTGTCTGGTAATCAGCGATGCCGCCTCGTGGGAGCGTTGGCCGACGGCGAAATGACAACACGGCCGTCCTGTCTTTGACCGACAGCAAGGAGGCTACTTTGCGGTGGCGGCCTTGCGGGTGACCCGCTTGAGCATCGTGATTGGGACGTCGTTGGGCTGGTCGGGACCAGGGGTCGTCCGCCCGCGGTCAATGTCACGTTGCAGCATGGCCGTTAGGGCGGCGACGCGGTCGGGATGCGACATGGCCAGATTGTTCGTCTCGCCAGGATCGGCGGCGAGGTCGTAGAGCTGTACATCGGGGAGGCCGCTCGTATCGTCCTGCGGCCGAGGCGGGCTCCAGCCTCCCGAGCCCGGGCAAAGGCAGAGTTTCCACTGGCCGTCACGAATGGCGAAGCTGCCGTTGATCGACTGGGTGATCAGGCTCGGGCGGATCGGCGCGGTGGCCGTGCCGAGCAGGGCCGGGAGCATGCTCACGCTGTCTTCACCAGCGTCGGCAGGAAGCGTGACGCCGAGCAGCTCGGCGAAGGTGGCAAGAAAGTCAAACTGCCCGACGAGATGGTCGCACACACTGCCCGCCTTGATTTGCGTTGGCCAGCGAACGAGAAACGGCACCCGATGCCCCCCCTCGTAGAGATCGGCCTTGTGGCCGCGATAGATGAAGCTCGGATGATGGCCCGCGGCGATCAACTGGGGGATGTCGGCCGATGGTGAGCAGCCGTTGTCACTGGTGAACACGACGATCGTATTCTCAGCGAGCCCGTGTGAGTCGAGAGCGTCGAGCACCCGGCCAACCCCGGCATCGACCTGCTTCACGAAGTCGGCATAGGGATTGATACCGCTCGTGCCCTGCCAGGCTTGCGTGGGGATGATCGGGGTATGCGGCGCCGCCAGTGGCACGTAGGCGAAGAACGGCGTTCCTGCCTTGGCGGCGGAAGCTCGGGAGGTGATCCACTCGATCGTGTGATCGATGATGCCGTCCTGCACATCGATCGCCTCGAAGTTTTTTCCGGCCGGACCGGGGCGGGCCGGCGCGAGAAAACTCTTGGTCTCGGTGGCGATCTCCGTCGGCAGGCGATCGTTGATCCAGACATACGGGAACATGTCGAGCGAGGCGCTGACGCCGTAGTAGTGGTCGAAGCCGCGATCGACAGGACCATCCTGAATCGGGGCGACGTAGTCGACGCGGCTGATGTCGCGGAACGGCTTGCTGAAGTTGCCACCGTCATCCGCTATTGCACCGCCTTGGAGCGGCCAGTTCATGCCGAGATGCCACTTGCCGATACAGGCGGTCGCGTAGCCCTGCTCGCCAAGCAGGCCCGGGAGCGTGAGCCGGTCGGCCGCGATGAGAGGCTTCGAGAAGCCTCCGAGCACACCGCTTTGCAGCCGCGTGCGCCAGTGGTAGCGGCCGGTGAGCAGGCTGTAGCGGGTGGGAGTGCACACACCCGACGACGTGTGGCCGTCGGTGAATCGCATGCCTTCGGTGGCGAGCCGGTCGATATGGGGCGTCGCGATCTTGCTGTCGGGATTGTTGGCGGAGACGTCGCCGTAGCCCTGATCGTCGGCGAGGATGATGACGATGTTGGGCTTGGGCGTGAGCGATTTCTTTGCCGCTTGAGGTGTTGGTCGTGGATGTCGAACGACGTCGACGTCATTCTTCTGCGGGGTGCCGGGTGTGCTGCGACCGTCGGTGATCAGTTGGTCGAGGAGCGTTTGCATCTGGGCGACTCTCTTGGGCTCGGCAGCCGCGAGGTTTTTTGTTTCGCCGAGGTCGACGGCAAGATCGTAGAGCTGCACGGGCTGGCTTGTGTCGCCGCCTTGGCTCCAGCCACCAGAGCCAGAGCCGGCGATGTACTTCCAGGAGCCGAGCCGCACGGCCGGCACGCCGTTGACCGAGCAGCTCACGGCATGCTCGCGGACGGGGCCGGTGCCGCCCTGCAAAAGCGGCAGGAGACTCACGCTATCTTCGCCTGCGTTGTCCGGCAGCGGCGCCCCGAGCACTTCGGCAAACGTGGCCATGAGGTCTGCTTGGTGGACGAGTTGGTCGCACACGCTGCCGGGCGTCACCATACCGGGCCACCGTACGATGAAGGGGACGCGGTGGCCCCCTTCCCAAGCATCGGACTTATACCCACGGAGTGGGCCGCTCGGAAAGTGGCCACGGGCTTCGAGGTCCGTGGCGCCCACGTAGGGGGCGAAGCCGTTGTCACTGGTGAAGACGACGAGCGTGTCGTCGGCGACACCGGCTTTGGAAAGTGCGGTGAGGACGTCGCCGACGACGGCGTCAGTCTCCATGATCAGATCCGCACAGGCACTGTCGAGGCCGCTCTTGCCTTTCCAGGGATCGTTCACCGCCAACGGCGTGTGGGGAGAAGTGAGCGGCAGGTAGAGAAGGAAGGGCTCAGGCTGTTTGGCTGCCTCCTTGATGAAGTTGACCGCGCGGTCCCGCAGGGCGGGCAGCACCGCCTCCAGACTCCAGCCCTCGAGGGCCGGGCCCTGCGTGCTGGCGCGGTGGTGCTGGAAGTCCGATTCCGGCAGCAGCGTGGTCGGGATGTCGACGGTGCGATTCTGGTCGATGAAGCAGTACGGCGGCCAGTTGGGCACGTCCGTGCCGAAATACATGTCGAAGCCGCGCGTGGTCGGGCCGCCACCGATCGGCTGCGAAAAAATCCGCTGCCACGCTGCGCGGTGGGCAGTGGTGACGTCGGCTGGGCCGAGTCGGGGCTGGCCCTTGGTTCCCTGCGCGAGCAGTTGCTTGTCGCCTGGCTCAAGCGGCCAATCCCAGCCAAGGTGCCACTTGCCGAAGCACGCCGTGCGGTAGCCATGCTGTTTGGCGAGCGTGCCGATCGTGACGCGGTCAGCTGCGATCAGCGGCGGCTGCCATGTGCCGACGATGCCCTTCTGTAGTTGGCTCCGCCAGTGGTAGCGGCCGGTGAGCAGTGTGTACCGCGATGGTGAGCAGACGCCCGACGAGGAATGGGCATCGGTGAACCGCATGCCCTCGGCGGCGAGCTGGTCGAGGTGGGGCGTGGGAATCCTGCCACGGTCGGGGTTGTAGCACTGCACGTCGCCATAGCCGAGATCGTCGGCATAGATCACGACGACATTGGGGGAATCGGCCGCATGGACGGTCCTCACGATCAGAATGAGTCCGAGCACGAGCGACCAACAGGTCGAACGGGGCGTCATAACGGACACTCCGGAGACGTTCTTTTACTTCGACACCAGCTGCAACTCCGCCCATGTGGTCGGGTCGCTCTCCCACGGATACTCAGGCGGCGCGAAGCAGGGCACGCGGCCGAGCCGGCGGTCGATCAAGGCGGCGAAGAAACCGAGCCGCGGAATCTCGAGCGGATCCCAGCCGGGCAGCGCGGCGGCCGAGATGAAGGCCCGGATCTCCCAGCCGTCAGCGGTGAGCGTGCTTTCGATCGGAATCGCGTTGACCGGAAGCTCGGTCGGCATCTCGCTGGTCCGCGGGATTACCGCCGGCACGGCCGCCGGTTTGTCGGCGGTGCGGCCGCCGCCGGTCGGCAGGAGGGCAAGCCGCCGACAGAACCGGCCCGCCCGGTGGCTTTCCCCCGTGGGCCGCGTCGCGATCCACAGATGCAGGCCGTCGCTATCCTCGGGCTTCGTCGGCTGGCACCACCGCGCCGCGCCGATCCCCTTCGCGACGGCTCGGACGGCAAGCCCCTCTTCGTTCCACGCCAGCCACATCTCGAGCACGTCGGGCACGCCGGCTACCGCCGCCAACGACGGCAGTCGACACGGCTCATCGAGATCCCAGGCCGACGGCGGCCAGAGCTTCTTCCGCGTACGGCACGGCACACGAAACGTGAACAAGGCGGCAGGATTGACGAGCGGGCTCATGCAGAGGCTCAGAAGTGGGGCCAAAACGTGAACTATACTATGACGGTGTCGGAGCCAAGACGCCACGATGGTCGTGCAGGACCCTGAGCCGCGAGCGAAGGAAGCAGGACGCCGATGCGAGTGTTGTTCGTCGCCAGCGAGGCCAGCCCGTTCGCCAAGACCGGTGGACTGGCCGACGTGGCCGGTGCCCTGCCTGGTGCCTTGGCCCGGCTGGACTGCGACGTCACGCTCGTCATCCCTGCCTACCGCGACGCGGTCGCCAACGCAGCAACGCACGGCCTGCCGATCGAGCCGACAGGGATGACTTTCGGGGTGCCGCTTGGCACCCTCACGGTCGAGGCAAGCATTCTGCGAAGCCGCCTCCCGGTGGAAGGCGGCGAACCGTCTCCTGAGGTCCTGCTGGTCGCTAACGACGACTGCTTTGACCGACCGACGCTCTACGGCGGCCCGGTCGACTATCCCGACAACGCCGCCCGCTTCACGTTCTTCTCGCGGGCCGTCATGGAACTGGCCTGCCGACAGGAACGGCCCTTCGACGTCATCCACTGCCACGATTGGCAGACGGGCCTCGTGCCGGCCTACCAGAAACTGCTTTACCAGTCGTGGCCGATGGTGAGCCGCGCCCGCACCGTGATGACGATCCACAACATGGCCTACCAGGGCGTGTTTTGGCAGTGGGACATGCTGCTGACCGGCCTCGACTGGAAATACTTCAACTGGGAGCAGATGGAGTTTTACGGGCAGCTCAACCTGCTGAAGACGGGAATCGTTTTCGCCGACGCCATCACCACCGTGAGCCCGACCTATGCCCGTGAGATTCAGTCGGCCCCCGGCGGCTGCGGTCTCGAGGGCCTGCTCGCCTCGCGCAGCGGCGTGCTCAGCGGGATCGTCAACGGGATCGACGTGGGGGTGTGGAACCCACAGACCGACCCGCACATTCCGCGGCACTACGCCGAGGATTCCTGCGAGAACGGCAAGGATGCGGCCAAGGTCGCGCTCGCCGCGCGGCTGGGTCATGCCGTGCCCGATGACCGGCCCCTCATCGCATTCGTCGGCCGGCTGGCCGAGCAGAAGGGAGTCGATCTCGTGATCGAACTCCTGGGACGACTGGGAGGCACGGGCCGGGCCCACTTCGTCGTGCTTGGCACCGGCAATGACGGGATCGAAGAGTCACTGCGGCGGATGGCGGCCTCGTTCCCTGAGGCGATCGACGTGGTGATCGGCTTCGACGAGGGGCTTGCGCACCTGGTCCAGGCGGCAGCCGACATGATGCTCGTGCCGAGTCGGTATGAGCCGTGCGGTCTTACCCAGCTCTACGCGATGCGGTATGGGACGATTCCGATCGTGCGAGCCACCGGCGGACTCGTCGACACCGTGGTCGATACGACTCCCGACACGCTGCGGGCCGGCACGGCCAGCGGCTTCGTGTTCGAGGCATTCGACGCCCTCGCCCTGGAGCAGGCCGTGGTGCGGGCACTCGACGCCCATGCGGATGCCGACGTGTGGAAGAGCCTCGTGCAGCGGGTGATGCGGCAGGACTGGTCGTGGGATTCGAGTGCCCGCGAGTATCTCGCGCTCTATGAAGGCATGGCCCGCGGGTAGCTTTGCCAATTTGGGAAAGCTGGGAGGAACTCTGCCGGGTGAAGAGTGGGCGGGGGCGGAACGCGGCCCTTCGTGACCGATACAAGGTGCATGAGACGTTTTTTGCTCACGCTTTGTGGAATCGCCTCAGTCGCGCTGGCGCTCGGGGCCGTGGGGCAGGCAGTGGCGGGTGAGTTTCCCAAGGTGTTTCACTGCCCCTCCTGCGGGCCGGGAGCGGGGGGATCGCCCTACGGCAACACCGGTTGTGGGAGGCGGTATTGGGGGGCCGTCCATGACGAAGGCTGGTGCCCTGATCCCTGTGACCACTGTGCGCGGTGGAGGGGCTGCCACGGGGCAATGCCCGGACTCGACATGCTCGCCCCGTGGCAACTTCCCCCGGGGCGCGGCTTCATGACGCCTGAACAGGTGGGGTATGACACGCGGCGGTCATGTCA
>CAZODJ010000001.1:11660-71781 GCA_964578555.1 uncultured Candidatus Kuenenia sp. | reverse complement strand
GGCGCGGCTTCATGACGCCTGAACAGGTGGGGTATGACACGCGGCGGTCATGTCAACGCTGCCAGGGCGGCCACTGACGCAAGGGCCGGAGGCCCGCAGTTCTTCCGGCCGGAGGCCGGAGAGCGAAGCGAGGCCAGGATGGCGAGCGCCGCGGTGAAGCGCGAGTATCAGTTCAAGGTGAGGTGACTTGGGTGAGGTAACTTGCGGCGAACGTGATTTCGTCGCCACGTTTCCTGCAGGCGTCGCGAAGGGCGTCGAGGGCATCCCCCTTGATCGCCAATTCGACAAGTGACGGCAGCATGCCGGCGGCCTGAAACATGCTCGGCATGCCGGAGTCGCTCGGTCGTGCCAGTGCGACATGCACCGCCTCGGCCGGTCGGTCGAGCCGCCACATGAGATAGGTGAGCGTGTCGGCCGGGAGCGTGTCGCCCTGCTGCACATGCTCGGGTGCCGCGGCGCGGTGAAAGAAGGCAAGAGCCTCCTCGATATCCCGGCCGAGGAGCGCAGCAAAGAAGAGCCGTGAAGCTTCGCCGAAGTGTTCGAAGGGCGGGTCGCCCGGATACGTCACCTCCTCCGGCAGTCGGCAGGCATACACCGCCAAGTCCCAGGCCTTCTCGAGCACCGGCCGCTCGGTGCAGGTCCGTGCAAAGCGAAGCACCGACTGGAGGTGCGAGACGTCGACATGAAAGCTCGGGTCATCGCGAAGACCACCGGCGGCTTCGAGCAGCGCGACGATCGATGGTGCCGTGGCGATGCGGTCGGCGGAGGCGAGGCCGCGGCGTTCGAGGTCGGCTGCCAACGCCGTGAAGACTTCATGATGCAGGTGATCGACGAGCACGGCCGCTGCCGCCTGCTGGCGAGCCGCTGGGAGACGGGCTACCACCTGTTCGTAGGCCGTGATCGAGTTGCAGGTGCCCTGCGAATCGATCACCAGCCGGATGCCGAGGGCGGGATCGACACCCTCCCAGAGCGCGACATGCACGATCTCCTGGAGAAGGGCCGTGGCGGCCTCGTCGTCCTCTGGAAGCGTGCGCGCCAACGCCGCGAGCCGGCGCGACACCTCCGCTGGCTCGGCGGCGGCGCGGAGGTACATCCAGCCGGCCGCCACATGCCCCTCGTCCAGCAGCGGGAAGCCCACCTCCCGGCAGGCGGCGAGCGATGCCTGGTCGAGCTTGTCGCGGGTGGCTTCATCGAGCGTGCCGACGTCACCAGTCGGGGGCAGGCCAAGGGCCATGCGGGCCTGCAGAAGTCGGAGGTCGAAAAGAGCGTGCCAGCGATGCCGGTCGCGGAGGGAGTCTGCGAGCGCGTCGAGCATGGCCTGAGGGCCCTGCGAGGCGGCGGTGGCGGCGAGGTTATCGAAGATATCGGACATCGTTTCCGTGGCTGCGAAACTTTGGTTTTCGTTGATCGTTTATTCCCTGTCTGCAAAACCTACCACCCAGAGGAGAGAGATCATGACACATTTCTGGAAATGGCTCGGATTGGCGGCCTGCGGGGTCGGCCTGCTGGTGGCGACGGATCGCATGCGGGTCGTCACCGCCTCGGAGGAAGGCGCGGTCTATGACCGCGGGGGCGACCTCGGCGCGAAAGTCGATCGGCTGGCCGACAAGCTCGACCAGTTGTTGGGCCGGATCGATGGCCGGATGGGGCGAGGCGAACCGCCGCATGGCGATCACGCCGGGCCCCCGCGCGGCGGCCGTGAGCATGGCCCGATGCATGGTGGCCGTCCCGAGTGGGGCGGACCTTCGGGCGGCCCCCGTGGCGGCATGCCGCCGGAGATGCGGGAGCGGCTCGAGCAGGCTCGCGGAGCCATGCAAGAGCGGATGGAGAAGGCCCGCGAGCGGTTTCAGGAACTGGAGGAGCGGGTGAAGACGCTCGAAGCCGAGGTCAATCGCCTGAAGGCGTCGCAGCAAGGGTAGCCTGAGGGGCTGACGATCAGGCGTGAGGCGGCCTACCGACGGCGTTTTTTTCGTCGTCGGGGCTGCTTCACGGCCTGGTCGTCTGGTTCCTGTTCCGGGTCTTCGGTTTCTCCCGGCATTGGCTGCGGAACGATGATGCAGTTCTCGCCGAGATCGAGGTCGTCCTCCTCCTCGATCGGCCGACCGCGGTCGTCGAGTTTCACGTCCGCTTCGGCCGTCTTTTTCTTGGCGACGGCGAGCAATTGCTCGTAGAGCTTCGCTCGGTCGGTGCCGTTGATCATGGCAACGGCGGTGGCGACCTCGCCGAGATAGCGGAGGAAGATGCTGCGGCGCTGCCCTTCCTGGGCCACCCGCAGACGCCGCCGCATGTACATGCCGAGCTTGCGGCCCACCGCCTGAAGGGCCAGCCGGATCTCCTTCTGGATTTCGGGGTAATGGGCGATCGCCTCCTTCGACTCGCTCGTGAAGGGAACCCACACGCTGGCGACGTGCACCATGACCGTCACCGGAGCGGAGGGCAGGCTGCCGCGTGACTGCGAGAGGCCGTACGACCTCCAGTTCGTCGAGGTGATCGTCTGGGTGACGGCGCAGGCGGCGGGCTGAAACTGCAGCGGCACACGATTGGCATAGCGGAGGACATTCATCGACTGCCCCTCATCGGCGCTGACATGCTGCATCGCCTGGTGGAGGGCGTCGAGTTGCTGCTTCTTCAGTTTGGACGGTGACTGCCGCGGTGCCAGTTGGGCCTCGGCGAGAATCTTGTCGGCCCCTTCGGGCCCCACGCCGGCGAACGTGGTGGTGAGAAACTGCCGCAGGCTGCGGGCGTCGCTCTCGGCCGCGAGCTCGCCGAGCGATTCGCGACTGATCCGCTGGGACGACACGCCGCCGCCGTAGGCCAGTGCCGCTTCAATGAGAAACGGGTTGCCACGGTAGACGGATGGGGGGCGAGTGGCTGCCGTAAAGAACTCACCCGGCACCACCTGCCGCAGGCCGGCCAGAAGCCGCTGCTCACCGATCGGCACGATACAATCGGTTGCGGGGGGAGGAATCTTCGTGTCCTGAATGGCCTTGAAGAGGGCGTCGGCCTCACCACGGCCGAGCTTGCCAGTCGTCACGCGGGATGAGAGTTTTGCCGTGTCGCAGAGTTTCTTCGCCGTGCCGGGGGAGACCCGCGAGAACGACTGCGTGAGAAACTGGGCGAGCGTGAGCTTGGGGTGCTCCTGGAGCATCGTGACCAGTCGGCCTAGCTCGACGCCGTAGGGGTGCGGCTTGATCTCCTTGGGCTCGGGTGGCAGGTCGTCGCTGGCCCGCTCCAGAATCCGCTCCTGACCGTCGGGGCCGATGAAGTGGATGCGGGCATGGGGGTTGGAGATCGCCGTCTGCTCGAGGTATTCCTCGACGCTCCCGCGACCCCGCTGAAACTTCGCCTCCATCTCGATCGTGACGCGGGTGCCATGATCGATCGACTCGCCCCGATCGTTCTCTGCCACCCA
The DNA here is from genome assembly GCA_964578555.1 of uncultured Candidatus Kuenenia sp. GTDB lineage: Bacteria > Planctomycetota > Planctomycetia > Pirellulales > UBA1268 > CACORA01. The sequence goes on along the minus strand of CAZODJ010000001.1, from coordinate 68,369 downwards.
GTCGATCGAATGCTTCTTCATCAACTCGGCCCCACCCTTGCCGGCGGGGATGTCGACGCCTTCTCCCTTGCCGTTCAGGATCTCGGGCTGGTTGGTCTTGGTGTCGATGCGGAGTTCGTAGTAGTGGGCCGGATGCTTGGCATCGATCTTCGAGATGATCTTCACTGGCTTGCCGGTCGTCAGCACGCCGTACATCCCGGCTGCGGAGATGCCGATGCCCTGCTGGCCGCGGCTCATCCGCAGACGATGAAACTTCGACCCGTAGAGCAGTTTTCCAAAAATGAGCGGGATCTGTTTGCTGACGATGCCAGGGCCATTGTCCTGCACGCCCATCCGATAGCGGGTGCCGGCCTCGCCGACCTGCTCGATGTGCACCCAGATCTCCGGCAGAATCCCCGCCTCCTCGCAGGCATCGAGGGAGTTGTCGACCGCCTCCTTGACGCTCGTCAGCAGGGCCTTGCGGGGGGAGTCGAAGCCCAGAAGGTGGCGATTCTTGGCAAAAAACTCACTGACGGAAATATCCCGTTGGCCGGCGGCGAGTGTCTGGGCAGTGGCCCGACGCTTGGTGGCGGGTTTGCCCACGGCGGTCTCCGCGAGTTTGGGTGCCGGTGCGGCCGCCTCCGCCTCGGGAGCCGTTTTTTGAGTGACGTTTCGTGCTGGACGCTGCTTTTTTGCCATGAGTAATTGTCCATGACTGTGATCACCGGCGGCAGGCTTGGCAAGAGGGGCGGAGTTTGACGGTTGCAGAGGCGCCGTGTGATCGGCAGTTCCGCCAAAGGCCGAATACATGGCGGGTAGGGGAGCGAACAGCAGGTTCCGAATTGAGGAGACGGCCGATGCGAAGCGGACCGATTTCACGCGTGGACGCGAGAGGAACCCTGTCTGTTGCCGTTGTGGTGGCCGCGTTGATGTCGTCGACGGCGGGGGCGGTGCCGATCAATGGCGGCGTGGAAGCGCCCACGCCCGACGTCTTCTACAACTTTTGGGTGCCGCCGGTGGCGGCTGGCTCCGCGCCCGGGGTCGGGGCGCAGCTTTACGTATCACCTCGCCCGGTGCCGCCACGCGTCGGACATACCTGGCATACGTATCCGCCGTTCATGCCCCACGAATTTCTCTACAAGCACCGCCGGCGCTATATCCGTCCGGCCGGCGCAACCGGCATGCGCACCAACGTGCGTGCCTACTGGTGGTGAGCGGTGAACCCCGCGTCGATCGAGGAGCTTGCATGATCAATCGATATCCACGTCCATGGTTCCTTGCCACCGTGGCGATCGCCGGTGCCTTCGGCATGGCGAACTTCTCGCAGGCGGGAGGGTTTGGTCAGCGCGGTGCCGCGGGCTGCACTCAGCCGGGATGCCAGCCCGATGCCCACGTGCACCATCACAGCCACGGCCGGGCCTGTGGTGCCTGCGTAGCGCCGCGCTGTCATGGTGCCTGCTGTCCGCCGCGGTGCGGTGCGGGCCTCTGCGACGGGCATGGTCACCATGCCCTCAAGCACGACACGATCGAGAAGCGGTATTTCCTCCGGAGCCAGGGAAAGAGTTGGCATAGCGCCTGGTACGATCCGTCCATTGGGCGGCCGATGGCGCTGGTGGTGCCCCCCACCGCGGAGTTCATGACGGAATATTCGTGGGGCGTGCCGAGCTCACGGGTCATGCCGCTCTACCACCAGTTTCGACGGCCCTACCCCGGGCCTGGCGCCGTGCCTGGCGCCGGTGGATTCATGCCGACGCCCAATCAGCCGAGCGACACGGTGCAGTTTGGCGTGCATCCCGTCCGCGGCCCCTGGGGCGCGTACTAGCGCAAACGCTCGCGGGCAAGCGTGGCCCAGGGGCTTTCCGGGGCGAGCGCGAGAAACATTCGGAGGTGGCGGCGGCATTCGGTCCGACGGCCACACTCATGAAGCACGCCGGCCAGGTGCCAGTGGGCATCGGCGTAGTCGGGCTCCTGCCGTAACGCGCCTTCCAATGCCGCCAGTGCCAGTTCGTGGTCACCCAATTCCGCGAGCACACAGCCGAGGCTGGTGCGGGCTTCCAGGTGATCGGCATCGAGTTCGAGGGTGGCGTAGTAGCGTTCCCGCGCCGCTGTCAGGTCACCCGAGCGATACAACAACTCGGCCAGCATGAACATGACCTGGGCCGACTGCCCCTCGGCCTGCAAAAATGCCCGCAAAGCCTCAGCGGCCTCGACAAACTCGCCGGTCGCCTCCAGGTCGGCGGCGAGATCGAGGAGTTCCTTTCCGGTCGGCTGATCAACCGGATCGCCGGCGAGTCCCTCCTCAGCGGTGTCGAGAGGTCGGACGACCCGTGGGGCGTCGTCGCCGTGAGGTATCGTGATGCCGCGGAGCCCGTCGGTGTAGAAGCCAAATTGCATCTGACCACCGGAGCCGAGGATCTGACCGCCCCGCTGGATGCTGAGCCGGCGGCCGTCCACCACGATGCGGCTGCTGTGTCGCGCCGCCTCGCCGGCTCCTCCGGGCAAGAGACCGACCAGCTTGGCGTCGATCTCGCGCAGCGACAGCCCGCCAGCGAGCAGCCGGGCCAGCGCGCGGCCGACGACGAGTTCCTGAAAATCGAACCACTCGAGGGACCCCGCTCGCTTGGAGGCGACAAGCAAACCACCCCGCACCCAGTGGCGAACGGCCGCCGGCGCCGTCCCGAGCACGTCGGCCATCATCGCCACCGAATAGAGCCGGCGGACTCCTGAATCATCCTGCTCTCGGGCCGTCGCTTCCTCCGCCGCTGGAGCGGAGCGTCGGGTCCCATCGCCGGACGGTTTCCGCTGTGATGGCGAAGCGAAACCACCGCCGCGTTGCACGGCAAAGGGTAAGACAGGATGGTCATCCGTGACCGTAGGAGGCATGATCGAGACTCCGAAGAATCGGCGAACTCTAACGCACGATCGACCGATCGTCCATTGTCGCGGTTTCTCCGGCAGGGAACGACGGATCGTTTTGTCGCACCGCGAACGGAGTGCGACATTCCTCACTGTCAACCGTTTTAGATTCCATGAGTGTGTGGTCATCGGATTCCAGCAGGCCGCTGCGCGTGGCCATCGTGGGGGGCGGGCCGGGAGGCCTGTTCACGGCCTGGCATCTCGAGCAAATGGCGGCCGCGCCGTTGTCGCTGACGATTTTCGAGGCCACGAGCAGGCTTGGCGGGAAGGTGTGCACGGCATCATTTGCTGCCGCGGACGTGCGGTACGAGGCCGGGGCGGCAGAGTTGTACGACTACTCTCCCGCCGGTCATGATCCCTTGAAGGAACTTGTGCGGCAGGTGGGGCTGCCAATGGTCTCGCTCGGTGGATCCACGGTGTTCCTGGCCGGCCGGCCAATCGCTAACCTCGATGACCTCGCCGAAGCATGCGGCGAGGATGCCCGCCGCGAACTCATCAGCTTCGATATCCACGCCCGCTCCGGCATCACGCCCGCCGAGTTTTATGGGTCGGGATCGGATCATGTGACTGATGCGGCGGCGGGAGGACGGTTCGCGGCGATGCTGGATGGCATCTCCTGCGGCAAGGCTCGCCGCTATGTCGACGTGATGATCCACAGCGATCTTGCCACCGAGGTGGGCGAGACGAACTGCGGCTATGGCCTACAGAACTATCTGATGAACGATCCCGCCTACATGCGGCTCTACTGCATCGCTGGCGGCAACGAGCAGCTGATGCACGCGATCACGGCACGGCTTGCGGCCCAGGTCCGGCTTGGCACGGTCGTGACCGAGGTGGCCGCCGGGCCCGAGGAAACACTGCGGCTCCACCTGCGGGCCGAGGACCACCTGCAGGAGGAGGAGTTCGACGTGGTGATCCTCGCGCTGCCGATGGATGCCTTCAAACGAGTCAGGTTTACGGGAACGACCCTTGAAGACGCCATGCAGCGACACGTCGAGCATCACGATCACCCGGCTCACTATCTGCGGGTCAGCGTGCTGCTCGATCGACCAGTTCCCGCCCTGCCGGGTGACGATGCCTACCTCATGCTCGATGCCTTCGGCGGCACCTGCCTCTATGTGGAGTCGGCCCGTGATCCGTGCGGCTCCCACGGGGTACTCGGCTGGCTGCTTGGCGGAGCGGCAGCCGTCGAGATGGCTGCGCTATCCGACGAGGCTCTCGTCGTCGCCGTGCTCGATTCCCTCCCGTCACCGCTGGCTGCCTGTCGTGATCACGTGGTGGAGTCTCGCGTGCATCGCTGGACGGGAGCGGTCAGTGCACTCCCCGGCGGGTGGGTGCGACTGCCGGCCGACCGCCGCCACCGGCCGTCTCCGGCCCACCCGGGCCTGTTCGTCGTCGGAGACTATCTTTATGACTCCACCCTCAACGGCGTCTTCGACTCCGCCGAGCATGTGGCCGACCGGGTCGCGGCTGAGTATGTGGGTGACCGGCCGTCGGCCCAGGCAAGACCGTTCAGGAAGACCGCGGAGGCGTCGCAGTGATCGGCAGTGATATCGATGAGGCAGGCGGCAACGCGGCGGTTCCCGCGGGGCTGCCGGCGGACGCGTCGCTGCGACACATACCGCTGGCCTGCGGCGAGGAACTGCTGCTGCTGGTCGTGAGATGTGAAAACGACAGCGATGGGCAGTCGACCGAGGAGGGTGGGCTGCTCACCCAGACGGTATCGGCTTGGGTTGCCGCCGCTCCTCAACCACGTGGAGGGCCGCTGCCCGTCGTGACGGTGCCGATGTATGGCTGCCATGTCGCCGCGACCCCGGGCCGGGCTGCCGTGGCCGGGCCGCCCGCTCGGCTGGAGGTGCTGGCTGCGGCCGTCATCGAGTTTGCGAATCGTGAGGCGGAACTCCGCCAGCTTGAGCGGCGGTGCGCAGACCTCCTGGAATCACTCGACGAAGACGCCTCCCACGCCTTCGAGTTCGACACGCAGTCGCTTGGTCACCGCGATGTGTTGGCAGCCCGGTTTCGTGAGGCGGTGGCGGTCCGGGTGCAGCTGGCTCTCGTGGCGCCGACAGTGCATGCCCCTGCGGTGCACCCGCCCACTCTCGCCAGCCAGCTCGGTGAGCGACTGCGGGATCGCACCCGGCTGGCCGAGCGACACGAGTTTGCCGTCGACCGGGCGGAACTTGCCGAGCGGCTCTACGAGGCCTGCGGGCAGCGGGCCGCTGACTTCGGCATCGCCCGTCGGCAGATGGGCCTGGAGTGGGCGATCGTGGTGCTCCTCGTCATCCAAACAGTCCTTCTCATCATCGATCTTTTTACCAGGACGGATGCGACGTGAGCTCCACGACGGCGTCTCGGCAGGCCTCGATCGATGTGCTGCGGGCAGTGGCGATCGTGCTGATGGTCGTGGTGCACTTCGTCGAGAACCTGTCGGGTTGGTATGACGGCGGCAGCGGTCCATTCGAGGGTGTGCATCGCGTCTGGTGGCTGCCGACTGGATTTGCGGCACCAGTGTTCACCTTTCTCTCCGGCATGAGCTACCGCCTGTGGCTCGACAAGCAGGTGCGTCGCGGTCAGTCCAATGAGACCATTTCCAAGCAAACCGTGCGTCGCGGCCTGTTCCTGATCGGACTTGGGTTTGTCTTCAACGTGCTCGTGTGGCTCCCGGAGGATGTCTTCAACTGGGACATCCTCACGCTCATCGGATTCAGCCTGCTCGTGCTTGACGTCGCGAGGCGGATGCCGGGGTGGGTGGTGGTGATGGGAGCAGTTTGTATCGTCGGCGTGAGCCCGGCGCTGCGGGTTGGCGCAGACTATGCCGCCTTTTGGCGGGCCGGCTACTTCGACTATGACTTCACGCTCGCCGACGTGCTGCTCGGCTGGCTTGCCGTGGGATATTTTCCGGTCTTTCCCTGGCTGGCGTTTCCGTTGCTCGGTCATGCAATGGCAGCCCGGCTTTTCGACGAGGGAGGGGGTGAGCGATCGCTGCGAATCGCCGCGGTCGGTGGAGCGGGCATCGTGGCCGCCCTCGCGATGATCCTGACGTGGGAGACGTTGCCTTTCGCCGTCACCGGAGAATCAGCCCGCGGTTGGACGATGTTTCCGGCATCAACGGCCTACTGTGTCGGGACGCTCGGCACGGTGACGCTCGCGGCGGCTTTGCTGCATCCGCTGCTCGACGGGGAACGTGACCGATGGGCTTGGTTGCTGCAATGGGCGACACCGCTCAGCCGGCATGCGTTGTCGATCTACCTCCTGCATCATGTCGTACACATCTGGCCGCTCTGGGCCTGGGGAGCGGCGACCAGTGGGGAGATGACAGGGCTGTGGCAGGTGGCGATGCCTCCGGCGGCGGCGCTCGGCCTCGCGGCTGCATTTCTCGTTGTCGCCGCGATTCTCTTTCGCTGGATCGATCGGCAGCGGATGCCGTCGGCAGAGTCGCTCATGCGGTGGGTGTGCGACTGACGTGCAATCGATACCGACCACCGCCCTGACCAACGAGGATCAGGTGGTGTGGCCGCCGCGGACGGCCTGGAAAGGCGCGGCCGAGGTCTCGGCGGTCGGCACGTCTCGCGTCGTCCCGCCCGGCGGTGCGGGTTCGACGGCCGGGCCTTGCGGAGCGACGCTCGGCTCGGGCTGCGGAGCCGAACGCGAATCAGTCGTTGACGGCTTGGCATCGGGGGCTGAGATCGGCTCGAGGCTGTTCTCCACGGGCTTCTCGGCCCGCACGGCAGCCGCTGCTTCGGGATCAACGTGCTTCAGATCAGAACCGCCCCATCCTTCGGGAGCCTTCTTTGCCGCTGGAGCGGGCATTTCGCTGAAGGTCTTCGGTGCAGCTGCAGGAGTCGGCGTTGCGGGGGGGCTGGTCGGCCGGGCCGCCGCTGCCGGAGCCATCGGCTGGGCCTGGGCCGCCGCGGCAGGCAGCGGGTTGCCGCACGGATCGAGCGGCACTCTCATCACCACCGTCCGTGGCTTCCTCACGGTGTAGGTATAAGGCACCTGCTTCTCGACCGTCCGGGGCACCTGCATCGTCCGCTGTTCGGCGACGACCTTGCAGACCTGAACGCTCACCGGCTCCACCCGCTCCTCGGTGACGTACTTGCACACCTGCACGGGCACTTGGCGAACCTGCTCCTCGGCGACCATCCGCATGGTCTGCACGGGAACCTTGTTATCGACTCGTTCGACGACCTTGCGAACCGTCTGCACGGGTACCTGGCGAACCTGCTCTTCGGCGACCATTCGCATCGTCTGCACGGGCACCTGCTGGACCACCTGTTCATCGACGTAGCGAACGGACTGCACGGGCACGCGGCGGGTCACGACGCGGTTGACCATCGTCGTCTGCGGCACCTGAACCGGGGTGTAGGTGGGCTGATAGACGCGATTCACTTGGTTGACCACAGCCCCGGGCGTCATCGCCCAGGCATAGCCCCCCCGCTGCCACTGCATGAGGCCGTTGTAGGGATTGACGGCCCAACCACCGGGCACCCAACCGAGCTGCGCCGTGCCGGGCGTCACCATCGGCGTGACCGTATCGACAGCCTGCGTGCCGACCGAGTAGGCCGTATGCATCGTCGTGACCGGCTCGGCAACGGTGTAGGCCTCCTCGCGTTCGCTCGTCTCGTAGACGGGACGGCGCACCGTGCTCACCTGCTGCTGCATGGCCGTCTCGTAGATCGGCTTCATGACGGTGTAGCGCTCTTCGCGGGTACTCGTCTCGACCACGTCGCGCACGACGTCATAGCTGCGATCGACGACCTGCGTTTCATAGACGGGCTTCATGACCGTGTAGCGCTCCTCGCGGGTCTGGGTTTCCCAGACCGGACGCTGCACGGTGTAGCGACGCTCCTGCGTCTGGGTCTCCCAGACAGGCTTCTGCACGGTGTAGGTCTTGGTGTCGTAGACGGTTTCGTAGGTGACGCGATAGGCCGTCACCTGCTCCTCGTCGTAGACGGTTTGAACGTCGAGGCGGTAGGTCTGGGTCGCCACCGGAGCAGCGACCGCATCGCCGCAACACTGGGCTTCAGCCGTCGCCACCAGGAGCGACGCCTGCGGCGCGAACGCGACGAGGGCACACAGGACGAGCCGCAGGCAACGGGCCTGAGCAGACGACCGGGTGTCGAACAACCGGAAGGCACCGAAAACGGACATGGGCGATCTCCTCCAAAAAAGCGGTGCTTCGAGACTAATCCCCCGTACGCAGGCTTCAAGCGAAAGGTTGAGAAAAAATTGGCGTTTTTCCAGGAAAAAACGGCCCCTGGCCCGCACGAACGGTGCAACTGATCCATCTTATGGCCGGCGGCAAACGACGGCGAAAGATGGGGGCACTATGCCTGATCGGCTAGGTCGCCTTGTCGATCAGGTGCCGTTCCCGCGCGGTCAGCCGGGCGAGCGCGGGGATGCGGTACCGGATGCCATCGGTGTCGGTGATCAGTGCCGAGTCGTCCCCGCAGCGGACGATGTCGTCGGTATGGGCGACTTTGAACCGCCGCGGTCCGCGATCAGTCGCCACGTTCCAGTCGGCCGGTTCACCATCGGAAACGCCTTCGATGCGCTCGATGACCGGCAGGAACTCCCGGACGGACAGTTCCCGTTCGAGTGTCTTGCGCAACGGCTCCGGCGCGGTCTCGAGCGAATTGATCCAGGCCAACTCCGTCCCGTCCGCGGCGATGATCGCCACGGCGCCCTGGGGAGCCGAAACGGGAAAGGCGTGAATGACGTCGACATTGTCATGAACGACGCCGTCGGTCCCCGTGAACTGCAGCCTGCCGTGGCCTGACTGTTCGAGTCGGTAGGACGCGAAGGCAGGGAAATCGCCAGACGGGGGAACGGGTGAGGCAGTCATCGTTTTCCCGGCGGTGTTCACCAGGTCTTGGAAGGATTGTTACACGGGCTGCTACGAAATCGCCGCAGGCTGGTCGGCTTCCTTGCTCTGGGCGTGATACAGACGCGAGTAGGCGCCACCGGCGGCGAGCAGGGCATCGTGGCTGCCGCTCTCCACGATCCGACCGCCGTCCAGAACGACGATGCGGTCGGCCCGCCTGAGCGTGGAGAGGCGGTGGGCGATCGCGATCGTCGTGCGGCCGGTCACGAGACGATCGATCGCCGCCTGGATGGCCGCCTCGGTCTCGACGTCGACGCTCGACGTGGCCTCATCGAGAATGAGAATGCGAGGGTCGACCAGCAGGGCCCGCGCGATCGAGAGCCGCTGCCGCTCGCCTCCGGAGAGCGATCCGCCACGCTCGCCGATCCGTGAGTCATAGGCCGCCGGCAGGGCGAGGATGAACTCGTGGGCTCCGGCGGCCCGTGCCGCGGCGACGATCCGGTCGCGGGACGCGTCTGGGCAGCCATAGGTGATGTTCTCGGCCACGGTCCCGAAAAAGAGGAATGGCTCCTGAAGCACGCAGCCCAAGTTGCTGCGGTACTCCTTGATGGAAACGTCCTTGAGATCGATGCCATCGATGCGGATCGAGCCGCTGGATGGGTCGTAGAATCGGCACACCAGATTGGCGAGCGTCGACTTTCCAGAGCCACTGGTCCCGACGAGCCCCACCATCTCCCCGGGCTCGATCGTGAGGTCAATGCCGTGGAGAATCTCGCGTGCACCGTAGCGGAAATGGACCCCGTCGATCTCGATCCGGCCGCGCACCTTGCCGAGTGGCACCGGGTGCGGCGGTTCCGCGACCGTCGGCCGACAATCGAGGATGTCGAAAATTCTCTGGGCGCTCGCCGCGGCGCGTTGCGTCGCGGGAACCATGTGGATCATCGATTCGACGCGGGTGTAGAACCGGGTGATGTAGGCGAGGAACGCCGTCAGGCCGCCCACGGTCACCGTGCCCCCGAAGACGAGCCACGCTCCCGCCGCCCACACGACGAGCGTGCCGAGTTCGCTGAACAGGCTGACCAGGGGGCCGAAGAACGACCAGGTGACGTTGACGCGGTCGTTCGCATCGAGCACGCGGTCATTGGCCGCCTTGAACCGCTCGATTTCCCGGTGCTCTTGGGCAAACGCCTTGACGACTCGGATTCCCGGAATCGTGTCGGCCAGCACGCTTGTCATGTCGGCCCATGCGATGCTGGCGCGGCTGAAGCCCCGGCGGAGCCGAGCCCGCACCGTGTAGGCGAGCCACACGACGAACGGAAAAGGCACCAGCGTGACGGCCGCCAGGAGCGGATTGAGCGTGACGAGGACGACTGCCGTGAGCGCGACCAGCAGCACATCGGAGACAAAGTTGATGACGTTCAAAGACAAAAACAGGTTGATTCGGTCGGTGTCGTTGCCCACGCGCGCCATGAGATCGCCGGTGCGTTTGCCCGAGAAAAAATCGAGTGACAAGGACTGGAGATGGGCATAGGTGCTGACCCGAAGGTTGGCGGCGATCCGCTCGCTTACCCAGGCCAATGTCCAGGTGCGGGCCCACGACAGGAGCCAGGCCAGCGTGGCGGCGAGTAGCAGTCCGCCGAGATACCACCAGACGGCGGAGAATGGCACCGGACTGCCTTGTTGCCTGGGAATCAGGACTCGGTCGACCAGGGGCATCGTCAGGTACGGAGGCACGAGCGCTGCAGCCGTGCTTGCCAACGAGAGGAGGCCGCCCACGACGGCCATGCCCAGGTAGGGGCGGGCGAAGGCAGTCAGGCGAATCAACGATTTCCAAGAGGCCCGCGGCCCGGTCTCTCCGTCTTCGTCGTCAAGAGCCTTGGACGGTGGAGCCGCGATCGGTCGCGCTGCCTCACCAGAGCGGGGGGCTTCGGCCTCGGGTCGACCGTGAACCATTTGGTCAAATGCATCTTCGAGTGCATGCACTCCCTTGGACCGGGCTGCCGTGAATCTCCACTGCACGGCGACCCGGCCGGCCTGCAGGAGTTCGATCCGGCCGACGGCCGCCCTGAGATGGACGTCGAGTTCGGTGGTTGCATCGACCGGCCACTGCAGGGGGCAGCCATCCGGCGGCGGGCGGCCGGTCGCCGGATCGTCGGAAAGCAGGCGGTGGGGGGTTAGAACGATCCAGCCATCGGCAAAACGGAGGGCCGCGTCGAGGTCGAAGCGGCACGATGCCAGCACCGGTTCGTCCGGCCCGACGGCAAACCGTGCGGGCAGGGCTGCCCCAGGGGCGGCTGGGGGACGCCCCGGAGCGGCGGTCGTCATCGACTCCGAAGGCAGGGTCGGCGGCGGAATCGGCGGGCTGGAGCGGGCGGTCAAGAGAAACCGTGGGAAGCGGTTGGAAGGGCGTTGGCGGGCCTAAAACGGCTTGTTCGAAGGAAAATGCGTGGTTTTCCGAACGTCCCTAGAGTACCGTAGGTCATGGTTTTCGTCGCGGCCCGCGGCTCCAGGGCCGATGCACAGAGAGCCACCGGGAAATTTTTACGACCTGCCTGACAACCGGCAGTCGTTTTGCAAGAACGATTGTCAATCTTTCCATGACGCGTAGCGGCGGGGCTTGGGCCCACCAGCCAGTTTCCAGCATTCGGCCACGCTTTCGATTCTTGTCGAACGTCTGGCACGGCGAATGCACCTCATGGCAGGAGAATCGCTCCGAAAAAGTTTCGCATTGGCCACACCTGGCACGTACACTTTTTCCAGCATGGAATTCCGGCCCGAACGTCCTTCTCCACGTCGAGAAATCCGTCCCACCCATGGCCCTCTTGGCCGGCCTGAGATCGGTCAGTTCTTTCTCGTTCATGTGCCTCCCGGGCGACGCGCCCGAGTCGCACGATGTCGATTCGCGTGTCCTTCCCCCGATGTGTCGCCGGAGTGTCCGGTGGCCGAAGCGGCACGCCTGTCCCAGCCCCGAGCACGCGTCTGCGAAGGGTGATGAGAGCACGCTCCAGCGTCCATGAAAATCTGTTCGCTCAAGGTTCTCCGCGGTCCGAATCAATGGGCATCGTTTCCGGTCCTCGAGGCGCTCGTCGATCTGGGGCCGCTCGAGGATTTTCCGTCGCACACCCTGCCGGGCTTCAACGATCGCCTCATGGCATGGCTCCCGACGATGATCGAGCATCGCTGCACCATCGGCGAGCGGGGCGGCTTCTTTGAACGGCTTCGCACGGGGACATGGATGGGGCATGTGCTCGAGCACGTCACCCTGGAACTCCAGACGCTGGCCGGGACGCCCGTCGGCTATGGGCGAGCCCGGGAGACGGCGACCCGTGGTGTGTACTGGGTGGTGATTGAATACAAGGAAGAGGCCTTCGCGATCGACTGCCTCCATGCGGCCCACCGGCTCCTTCAGGCCGCCATCGACGACACACCGTTCGACACGCTGGCCGAAGTGGCCCGCCTCAGGACAAGGCTGCTTGACGTGCAGCTCGGCCCGAGCACGCGGTCGATCGTGAATGCCGCCGTGGCCCGCGGTATTCCGGCTCGCCGGCTCACTGACGGTTCGCTCGTGAGGCTGGGCCAGGGGGCCAAGCAACGCCGGATCATCGCCGCCGAGACTGACAGCACGTCGGCCGTCGCCGAGGCGATAGCCCAGGACAAGGAACTCACCCGCACGCTCCTCGAAGAGGTAGGCGTACCGGTGGCGGAAGGCCGACCGGTCGCGGACGCCGCCGACGCTTGGGCGGCCGCCCAGGAAATCGGTGCCGCCGTCGTCGTGAAGCCGCGCGACGGAAATCAGGGGCGGGGCGTGTCGGTCAATCTCAAGACCCGTGAGGAGATCGAGCGGGCCTGGCACATCGCCCGTGCCGAATCATCGGCCATCGTCGTCGAGCGGTTTGTTCCTGGGGCTGACTACCGGCTCCTCATCGTTGGTGGGAAGCTCGTTGCCGCGGCCCATCGGCGGCCGCCGATGGTGGTTGGCGACGGTGTTTCTACCGTGCGTCAACTCGTCGACCGGGTCAACGAGGATCCGCGGCGGTGCGGCGACCATGCCTGTTCGTTGAGCCCCATCGTGATCGATGCGGTGGCGCTGGCGGTGCTGGCCGAGCAGGGACTCGATCCGCAGGGTGTGCCTGAGCCTGAGCGGACAGTCTTCCTGCGAAACAACGCCAACCTGAGTACGGGGGGCACCGCCGAGGATGTCACCGACATCGTGCATCCTGACGTTGCGGCCCGGGCCATCGACGCCGCTCGTATCGTGGGGCTTGACATCGCCGGCATCGATATCGTGGCCGATGACATCGCCGTCGCCCTCGAGGAACAGCAGGGCGCGATCATCGAGGTCAACGCCAGCCCCGGGCTGCGGATGCACCTTGAGCCGACAGCGGGCACACCAAGGGACGTCGGGGCGGCGATCGTCGACACGCTGTTTTCCCCGGGAGATGAGGGCCGCATTCCGGTCGCTGCCGTGACCGGCACCAACGGCAAGACGACGGTGGTCCGGCTGCTCTCGCACCTCGCGGCGACCGGCGGGGCCACCGTGGGCACGACCTGCACGGAGGGCGTGTTCGTCGGCAACCGCACGATCGACACTGGTGACTGCAGTGGCCCGCGGAGCGCCCGTCGCGTGTTGGCCCATCCGTCCGTCACCACGGCCGTGCTCGAGACTGCCCGCGGCGGCATCCTCCGGGAGGGCTGCGGCTTCGACTTCTGTGACGTTGCTGTCGTGACCAACATCGGCAGCGGCGACCACCTCGGGATGGATGGTATCGACACCCCCGAACGGCTGGCCTGGGTGAAGGGGGCGATCGTCGCAGCCGTGCGACCGGGCAAGGGCACCGCGGTCCTCAATGCTGCCGACCCGCTGGTGGTTTCCATGAAGAAGTGGTGCAAGGGGCAGGTGGTCTACTTCGCCCTCGATCCGCAGGATCCGATCATCGTGGAGCATCTCGCCCAGGGAGGCCTTGCCGCGACGGTCCGCGAGGGCTGGATCGTTCTGTGCGATGGTCCCCGCGAGACGCGACTCGCCCACTTGGACCGCGTGCCGCTCGTGCACGGAGGCATGGCAAGCTTCCAGGTGGAAAACGTGCTGGCGGCTGCGGCCGCGGCCTGGCGGCTTGGCGTGCCGCTGGAACTGGTGCGGATCGGTCTGGAGAGTTTCGCCAGCGGCGCGGCCGGTTCCCCAGGCCGCTTCAATCTGCTGGAGATGAACGGAGCGACGGTGGTGATCGACTACGGCCATAACATCGGAGCCCTTGAGCAGATGTGCCGGGTGGTCGAGAACCTCCCCGGCGGTCGCAGGATCGCCGTCTATTCAGCCGCGGGCGACCGGCGCGATGAGGACTTGCTCGCCCAGGGTCGGCTGCTCGGCGCGACGTTCGATCGAGTGCTTCTCTACGAAGATGCCTATGTCCGCGGCCGACAGCCGGGTGAGATCACCCGGCTCTTGTCGCAGGGGGCGACCGAGTCTTCCTCCGGCCGAGCCCGGGAGGTTGTCTCCGGCGGGACATGGCTGGAGGCGACTGCCAAGGCGATCGAATCGCTCGTCGCCGGTGACGTGCTCCTGCTTCAGGCTGATTCGATCGAGCAGACGATGGCCTGGTTGGCCAGCCAGCAGGCCGTTCCGCTGCGGGAGACGAGCGTGCGGGAGATTCTCAGCCCGACGGACGGACAGGAGCAAGCCGCTGCCGTTCGACAGGATGAGTCACTTCAGCCCGGGGCGACGATCGAGCGCTCCACGCACGCCTAGCTGTTCGGGATGCCGGGCGATCTTGTCGGTGAACACCCGCACATCGTTGACGATCGGCCGGAGTTCCTTCGTGATCCGATTGACGTTGGCAGCGGCCTGGGCAAGTTCCTCGTAGACCTGCGGATCTCGAACCAGCCGTCCGAGCGTGCCCTGCGAATCATTGAGCGACTTGGTGAACACGACGGCCTGCGAGAGCACCTCGTCGAGCCGGCCGATCGTGGTGTCGAGTTGGGCCACCATATGCTCGCCCCGCTCACCAAGCGGACGCGTGAGGCCCTCGAGGTTGCGGAGGTTGCGGTCCGCCGAGTCGAGCGTGGTGCCGATACCCTGAACAGATGACCGGAGGTCGGCAAGGACTGCTGGCATTTCGGTGATCGTGGCCTTGAGCTTCTCGCGAGCATTGGGGTCGCCCATGACATCGTTGATGTTGTTCATGGCGAGACTGAAAGAATCGAGCGCCGCCTCGGTCTTCCCGACCATCCGTTCAAATGAGTCATCGCCGCCGAGGAAGAGGCGATCGAGGTTGGTGGAGAGCTTCGAAACCGACCCACTCGCCTCGGTCAGCGAGTCGAGTGTGGCGCTGAACTTGGGCTCGAGCGTCGCGAAAATCTCGAACGGGTCGCGGGCCACCTGCCCCACGAGCACTTCCTCAGGAGCGACCCGCTGCCGCGGGGGCACGATGCGACCCGGAATGAGTTGGATCTCGGCGTCACCCAGGAGCGTGGTGACGATCCGCGGCTGTTCGTCCTTGTAGATCGGCACGTAGGAATCGATGTCGGCGACCACGCTCACGCCCCCCCGCTCATCGAGCTGCACCTTCGACACCCGGCCCACGAGGATCCCGTTTTTCCGCACCGGGGTGCCGTCGGAGACACCACGCGCGTCGGCAAAACTCAGCTTGAGCGGGTAGGTGGCCTGCACCAGCGAAGGCAGATCGCCGAAGAGCACGATCAGGATGCCAGCGATGATCGCCGTCGCGAGCACCATCACACCGACTCGAAACTGCATTACGCGATCGTTCATGCCGTTTCCTCCGTCTCCTCGCCGTGCTCAGCGCCGCTCTCCGCCCGACCCTGCTCCTCCTGCATCTCCGTGAGCCGGCTCCCGGCGCGGCCCTCGACGAATTGGCGGATGCGCGGATCCCGCGACCGATCGAGTTCCCCGGGTGTTCCATCGAACACGATCTGGGGGGCATCCGGTCGCAGCCGGAAGGCAGGGTAGAGCATGATGATGCGGTCGGCCACCTTGCGGGCGGTGTGCATGTCGTGGGTGACGACGACGCTCGTCACCCGCGGCCGTTCGCGGACCCTGATGATCAGCTCGTTGATCACATCGCTCATGATCGGGTCGAGTCCGGTAGTGGGCTCATCGTAGAGGATGAGGCTCGGGTCGAGGGCCAGCGCCCGGGCCAGGCCGGCTCGCTTCCGCATGCCGCCCGAGAGTTCCATCGGCTTTTTTCGCAGGGCCGACCGGGGAAGCCCGACCTCGTCGGTGAGTGCCGCCACGATGCCGCTGATTTCAGCGGCCGTGATTCGCGTGTGTTCGCGGAGCGGGAAAGCGATGTTGTCGGCAATCGTATAGCTATCGAAGAGGGCCGCGCCCTGAAAGACGAAGCCATAGCGGGTGCGGAGGTGGGCCAACGCCCGGTCGCTCATCCGGGAAAGGCTCTGCCCCTCGAAGTGGACGTCGCCGGTGGTCGGGCGGATGAGGCCGATCATCGTCTTGAGAAGCACCGTCTTGCCGCAGCCGCTCTCGCCGAGGATCACGAGCGTCTGCCCCTCGGGGATCGAGAGGCTGATGTCGCGGAGCACCTCCTGCCGGCCGAACTGGACCGAAAGGCCCATGATCTCCAGCAGCGCCGGTGCGGGCGCCTCGGCGGGCGGTCTCGGGGCGGTGGCGGTGGCGGGCACGGTGATGCTCCTACAGGAGTTTGCGGGGGCCTTCCGGCCGGAAGAAGTCGTGGACGTTATTGAGCCAGATCCCCAGGAACAGGTCGAGCACGAGGATCATGATGAACGAATGGACGAAGGCGTTGGTGGCGGCCCGTCCCACGCCCTCTGCTCCCTGGTCGCAGTGGAAGCCGTGATGGCAACTCACCAGGGCGATGGCGGCGCCAAAGAAGAAACTCTTGAAGATGCCCGTCAGAAAGTCGAAGGCATCGACATACTCACGCGAGTTGGCCCAGTAATGGTGATAGTCGATGCCGAGGATACCGTGCGAGTAGAGGTAGCCCCCCAGCACACCCATGAAGTCGGCCATGATCGTGAGCGTGGGGATCAGCACCAGGCAGCCGAGGAAGCGGGGCACCACCAGGTAGTAGAGCGGGTTGGCTCCCATGCTCTCGAGCGCATCGATCTGCTCGGTGACCCGCATCGTGCCGAGTTCGGCGGCCATGGCGCTGCCCACCCGGCCGGCGAGCATCGTGGCCGCCAGCACCGGGCCGAGTTCGCGCACCAACGACAGGTTGATGACCGAGCCGAGCCGGGTCTGCAGGCCGAGGGCCTTGAACTGGGCGTAGCTCTGCACGGCCAGTACCATGCCGATGAACAGGCCGGTGAGGGCCACGACCGGCAGCGACATCACGCCGATTTGATAGAAGTTGGGCAGGAGCACTTCCCGTCGCTGCCGCCGTGCGAAGATCCAGCCGATCGTCTTGAGCGAGAAGAGCGTCACGTCGCCGATGCCCACCACGCGGCTCATCGCGAACGCGCCGAGGTTGGCCACCTGGTCGGTGAGCCAGCCGGTGACGCCTCCCGGGGCAGGGGCGATCGTCGGGGTAGGTGATGATGCCATCGTGCTGACGGCGCAGCCGCGCCCGTCCTCCTACCGGGAGGATCGGCTCTGCCGGTCAGGCGGCTTGAGCCGGTCGTGCCAATCTCAACGGCACGTGGCGAGATGGGCAGTGTACGCGACTCTGGCGATCAGCCGGCCGGGGAATCCTCGGCCGGGCCGGTGGCGACGGGCTCGGCGGTGACGATCCCGGTGAAGACCAGTTGCTTCTTGCCGGCCACTTCCTTGCAGTCGACCTGAATCAGGTCCTTCCCCTCGAACTCGCCCTTGAGCAGTTCCTCGCTGACCGGATCCTCGATGAAGTTTTCGAGGGCCCGGCGGAGCGGACGGGCGCCGAAGTCGGTGTCGGAACCCTTCTTGATGAGGAACTTTTTCGCCTCTTCGGTGAGTTCGAGCTTGAGGCCCCGCTCGCCGAGTCGCTCGCGAACCTTCTCCAACTCGATGTCGATGACCTGCTTGAGGTTGTCGACGGTGAGGTGGTGAAACACGATCACATCGTCGAGACGATTCAGGAACTCGGGTCGGAACACCTTCTCGATCCGCTCGTTGACCCGCATCTTCATGCTGTCATAACTGGCGTCGGTGTCGGGCGCCTGGAATCCGAACGCCGACTCATTCTTGATCGCCTCGGCGCCGGCATTGGTCGTCATGATCAGGATCGTGTTGCGGAAATCGACGTTTCTGCCGAACGAGTCGGTGAGCCGTCCCTCTTCCATCACCTGCAAGAGCATGTTGAACACGTCGGGGTGGGCCTTCTCGATCTCGTCGAGCAACACCACGGCGTAGGGACGGCGACGGATTTTCTCCGTGAGCTGCCCGCCTTCCTCGAAGCCGACGTAACCCGGCGGAGCGCCGATCAGGCGGCTCACATTGTGCTTCTCCATGTATTCGCTCATGTCGATCTGGATGAGCGCGTCGGCGTCGCCAAACATGAACTCGGCCAGCGCCTTGGCCAGCAGTGTCTTGCCCACACCGGTCGGCCCGGCGAACACGAACGACCCGATTGGCCGCTTCGGATCCTTGAGCCCTGACCGGCTGCGGCGCACCGCCTTCGAGACGCTCTTGATGGCCGTGTCCTGCCCGATGACCTTCTTGTGCAACTGGCCTTCCATGCCCATCAGGCGGGCCTGATCTTCGGTGCTCATGCGGGTGAGAGGGATGCCGGTCATCTTCGAGACGACCTCGGCCACCACCTCTTCATCGACGACGCCGTCGGCCTCGCGGCTCTTGTCCCGCCAGTCGCGGGTCATGGTCTGCTTCTTCTTCTTGAGCTTGTCGGCCTGGTCGCGGAGGGCCGCCGCCTTCTCGAAGTCCTGATTGGCGACCGCCTCCTCCTTCTCCTTGTTGAGGCGATCCACCTCGTCGTCGATCTCCTTGAGGTCTGGCGGCTTGGTCATCGCCTTGAGCCGCACGCGGGCGCCCGCCTCGTCGATCACGTCGATCGCCTTGTCGGGGAGGCAGCGGCCGGTGATGTAGCGGCTGGAGAGTTCGACGGCCGCCTCGAGGGCCGCGTCGGAGATGGTCACGCGGTGATGGCTCTCATAGCGGTCACGGAGGCCCTTGAGGATCTCTACCGCCTCGGACCTGCTGGCCGGCTCCACCATGATGATCTGGAAGCGGCGGTCGAGAGCCGAATCCTTCTCGATGTACTTGCGATATTCGTCGAGCGTCGTGGCCCCGATGCACTGGATCTCGCCACGGGCAAGCGCCGGCTTGAGCACGTTGGAAGCATCGATCGCCCCCTCGGCGCCGCCGGCGCCCACCAGTGTGTGCAACTCGTCGATGAAGAGGATCGTGTTCTTGGCCCGGCGGACCTCGTTCATCACGGCCTTGATCCGCTCCTCGAATTGGCCGCGGTACTTCGTTCCCGCCACCATCATCGCCAGATCGAGCACCACGATCCGTCGGTCGGCGAGCAACTCCGGCACGTTGCCGTCGATGACCCGCTGGGCAAAACCCTCCACGATGGCGGTCTTGCCGACGCCCGCTTCGCCGAGAAGGACGGGGTTGTTCTTCGTGCGGCGGCAGAGGATTTGGATGGCCCGCTCGATTTCCTTTTCGCGGCCGATCACGGGATCAAGCTTGCCCTGACGGGCCAGTTCGGTGAGGTCGCGGCCGAAGCTATCGAGGGCGGGCGTCTTGCTCTTGCCTCCCTTGGGTGACGATTCGCTGCCGCCGCCGCCGCCGGCACCAGCCGTCTGTCGTCCGCCCATGCCGGCCCGTTCGCCCCCTTCCTCCATGCCGTGGCCGAGAAGGTTGAGCACTTCCTCGCGGACATCCTCGAGCTTCAGGCCGAGGTTCATCAGCACCTGGGCGGCCACGCCCTCCTGCTCGCGGAGCAGACCAAGCAGGATGTGTTCGGTGCCGACATAATTATGGTTGAGGTTGCGGGCCTCCTCCATCGAGTATTCGATGACCTTCTTGGCCCGTGGGGTCTGTGGAAGCTTCCCCATCGTGACCATGTCGGGGCCGCTCTGGACGAGCTTCTCGACCTCCATGCGAATCTTTCGCAGGTCGATGTCGAGGTTTTTGAGCACGTTGGCAGCCACACCGCTGCCCTCCTTGATGAGGCCCAGGAGAACGTGCTCGGTGCCGATGTACTCGTGGTTGAACCGCTGGGCCTCCTGATTGGCCAGCTGCATCACCTTGCGAGCCCGGTCTGTGAAACGCTCGTACATGAGAAAGTCCCTGGTGTTGCGCGGGGGCATGCCATTCCGGCAGGCCTCCCATCCCATCGTCCTGTCAGTGCAAACCGTACGCCAAAGGCACGGAAAGATTCTAGGCAAGCTGCCGGTAAAAGTCTCTTTCCGTTCGCTTCGACCGCGTTTTCGAGAGATTCCCGCACGGCCCGGTCGGGTGTGATCAGGCGGCTCGTTCGGCGGACGCTTCTGCGGAGTCGCCACTTCGCATGGGGAGCACGTCGCCCTCATCGCGGTCGGTGTCAGATTGCTCATCGCGACCCGCCTGATCGAGCAGGACGAACTCCCGGGCGATGGCTGTTTGCCAGGGAGCCCCGGAATCACTGCGGGAGAGTTGTTCGAGGGCCCGCTTTGCTTCGGCGGTGCGGCCCACCCGCCGGAGCAGCGTGGCGAGGAGTAGCTGGGCCTCGCCGTCTGTGGGCGCGAGGGCGAGAACGGCCCTGAGCCTCGTTTCTGCGGTCAGCCAGTCGCGAGCCAGATAGGCATCGCGGGCCTTCACGAAGAGGGTGTCGGTGGCGGCATCGGGATCCCTGGGAATCGGGGCTGGGAACGAGGAGGCCGCCGACGCCGTCGACACGATCCAGACCGCGATCGTGGCCGTCCAGATCCCGATCGAGATCCGGAGGTCAACCAATTCCGACCAGATCCACGTCGTCACGATCGCCATGTCGAGGAGCACGGCGAAGGCCAGCGCGAGCACCAGGCCTCCGACGCTGCCGCGCAGCCACAGCCAGGGCATTCCGGGCCAGACGAGCGTGAGCGAGCGGGCCAATCCCATGCGACATCCCTGCGGGGGGCGGGGAGTGTAGGGATCGCCCCCCGTTTTTCCAAGGCGTTTGCCGGCTACAACAAGGGCATGGACGGAGCGATCAATCCGACGCCAAAACGTGCAGAACAGGCCACCGCGGGCGACCGTCCGGCGGCAAGCGCCGGAGCATGGCGGGCCCTCGACGCCTCGGCCAACCGGGCTGGCGAGGCGGTTCGGGTGATCGAGGACACGCTGCGATTTCTGCTCGACGACCCGTTTCTGACGCAGGTTGCCAAGGACCTGCGACACGACCTTGCCGCGATTCTCATGCAGGGCGATCTCCGTCTGCGAATCGCGCTCCGGGATGTTGCCGGAGACGTCGGAGCCGGTTCCCGGGCGGCAGCGGCCCTGGGGCGAACCACACCATCTGACCTGCTGGCGGCCAATGCGGCCCGGGCGGCCCAGGCACTCCGGAGCCTCGAGGAATGCGCGGCGCTGATCGCTCCCGAGACGACCGGCGCTTTCGAGCGGATTCGCTACCGGCTCTACACGCTCGAGCGGGCGGCGGTCGGTGCGGCGCGGGCGGCCGACCGGCTGGCCGGCATCCGACTCTGTGTGCTCGTCGATGGCCGGGAGGATGAGGCACGATTCTCAACGCTCGTCGAGTCGCTCTTCGCGGCCGGTGTCGGGATGATTCAGCTTCGTGACAAGACGCTTTCCGTGCCACTGCTCGTCGGGCGGGCGCGGGCGGCGCTGGCGATCGCCCGACGGCATGCCCACCAGCGCGGAGAGCGGCCGCTCGTGCTCGTCAACGATCGGGCCGACGTGGCAGCGGCGGTCAACGCCGATGGCGTTCACACCGGTGCTGATGATCTTCCGCTGCCGCTGGTCCGCCGCGTGGTTGGCCCGCAGGCCCTTTCCGGCCGCACGGCTCATTCCCTTGCTGAGGCCGAAGCGGCGGTGTTGGAGGGAGCCGACTACCTCGGCATCGGCCCCTGTTTTCCGACGGCGACCAAACGATTCAGTGCCTTCGCGGCTCCGGAGTTTCTCCGGGGCGTGGTGGGCACGATCGGCCTGCCGGCGTTTGCGATCGGTGGCATCACGCTCGAGCGGCTTCCCGAACTGACGATGCTCGGGATCCGTCGCGTCGCCGTGGCATCGGCGGTGACGCTGGCCGCCGATCCGGCAGCGGCCGCCGCGGCCTTCATTGAGCAGTTGATGCGGCTGGAGGCACCGGCACAGCATCCTTGAGCGCCGCCAGAATCGTCTGTGCCATCTCGGCCTCGTCGCGGCTGCGGTAGCCCACCCAGACACGCTGCACACGGCCATCGGCACCGATCAGGTAGGTCGTGGGGAGCGAGCCAAAGCCGTACTGCTCGGCGAAGAGCGTCTGCACGGTGGAGTCGGGATCGATCCAGGCGTCGAGGTCGGTCCGTTGTCCGGTGAGGAAGCGGGTCACATAGGGTCCAAGTTCGGCAGGATCCTGCTCGTCGCAGGCGACGGCGATGAGTTGAAACCGTGGCTCGTTGGCCAGCCGGCTGGCCAACCGCGCCAGCCCCGGGAGTTCGCGACGGCAGGGGGGGCACCAGGTGGCCCAGAAGTTCAAGAGCGTGATCTTGCCGGCGAGTTCCGGGGCCGCCCGCGATGGATCGGCCACCGAAACAAGCGGCAGCAGCCCGACGCTGCGACCGATGGCCGGGTGGAGAGTTGCCCGATCGCTGCAGCCGACAAGGACCAGACCTGGAAGGAGGGCAGGGAGCCACAACGCGATGGCGGCGACGGCATGCAGGCGAGGTATCATGGTGCGACAAGGTTTTCGTGGTCTGCTCGTGGCGTTCTCAAGGCGGAACCAAAGTGTACGAAGTCGAGATGAAGTTTCCTGCCGGTGATCTGGCGGGGCTCGAGCGAAGGCTCATCGCGTTGGCGGCCCGGTTCGGCGAACCGATCGAGCAGATTGATCGGTATTTCGCCCACCCAAGCCGGGATTTTGCCAAGACCGACGAGGCCCTCCGCCTGCGGCGGGTCGGGGCGGACGTGGCGATCACCTGGAAGGGACCACGAATCGATTCGGCAACGAAGACCCGCCGTGAGATTGAACTGCCGTTGGCAGCAGTCGGTCCGGCCGGCAGTCGGACGATTCAGGACTGGACCGAATTGCTCGAGTCGCTCGGCTTCCGGCCGGTGATGGAAGTGGCCAAGCGGCGGCGACCTGCCCGTGTGCCCTGGCATGGCAGCGACGTCGATGTGGCGATCGACCAGGTCGACGGCTTGGGAGAGTTCGTCGAGTTGGAGCTACAGGCACGCCAGGGGGAGGTGCCGCAGGCCCGGGGAGTGATCGAGTCGCTGGCGACTGAACTGGGCTGCGGCGAGCAGGAGCGGCGGAGTTATCTGGAACTGCTTGTGGCGAAGCGACCGATCGTGCGGTGATGCAGCGACCGCCTTGGGCAGGCTGTCGCTATCGAACAATGGAATTGTGTTCGTCGAGCACGATGACCGCGGGCTTGTGGGTTTTCACTGCCGCCTCGTCGAGCCAGGTGAACGACATGATCGTGAGGCGGTCGCCCGGCTTGCCGAGGTGGGCGGTGGCACCGTTGAGTTCGATCACGCCCGAACCGGCCGCCCCGTAAATGACATACGTTTCGAACCGTTCGCCGTTGGAGAGATTGCCAACGAGAATCCGTTCATAGGCCCGCAGGCCCACTCGCTCGGCGAGATCGGCGGCAATCGTCAGGCTCCCCTCGTAATCGACCGAGGCGGCCGTCACCGCTGCGCGGTGAATCTTCGACTTGAGCAGGCAGGTCATCATCGGCGGCAGGCGATCTCACTGGAGCGGACGGAACACGGCCGAAACAGGGGCCGGAACGGCAATCGTCCGATCCAAAAATTCTAGCATGCCGCTCGTGGGGTCGACCGAGAAGATCGCCACGGTATTCGAGTTTTGGCCCTCCGTGAGCAGATACCTTCCGTCTGGCGCAATGGCGAAGTGGCGGGGGGTCTGAACCCGGGCCGGCACCGCGGCCTGAAACGAGAGCTTTCCGGTTGCGGCGTCGATGCCGTAGGCGGCGATCGTGTCATGGCCCCGATTGGACGCATACAGAAATCGCCCCGAGGGATGCACGGCGATCTCGGCGCACGAAAAGCCAGTGCGGTCGGTGACACCCTCCGGTAGCGTGGAGAGCGACTGGACGGGAGTGAGTGTGCCGGCCTGCGGATCGAGAGCGAAGGCCGTGACCGTCAGGTCGAGCTCGTTGACGCAGTAGGCGTGCCTGCCCCCCGGGTGGAGGGCAAAATGCCGCGGACCAGCGCCGGCCTTCACCGAGGCGGAGCCGTGCGGGTGAATCGTGGCCCGGTCGGTGTCGAGCGCGTAGACGAGCACCTTGTCGAGGCCGAGGTCACAGACGAAGGCGAACCGTCCGTCGGGGGCGATGTCGGCCGAGTGGCCATGGGGCTTTTCCTGCCGGCTGGTGTTGATGCCAGCCTCACCAGCCCGATCGTAGCCATGCTGAATGAAGCCACCCATCGCATCGGTGACAACCGGCTCGAGACTTCCGTCGGCCCGCAGCCCCAGGCAGATCGTGCTACCGCCGCCGTAGTTGGCAGCGACCACCACGTTTCCAGAACGATCCACCGACAGATGGCAGGGGCCACTCCCACCCGATGACTGGTGATTGAGCAGCGTCAGGCGGCCAGCCGCTTCATCGATGGCATACGCCATGACGGCGCCGGCCGGCTTACCATCGGGCCCTGGTGCCTCGGAGACGGCGTAGAGCACCGGCAGCGTGGGGTGGAGAGCGAGGAACGAAGGGTTCTTGGCGACCGCCGCCAATTCGGGCGGGGAGAGCGTGCCGCTCGCAGCGTCAAACCGAGAGACGTAGATGCCCTCGCTGCCGGTTTTTTCGTTGGTGTAGGTGCCGAACCAGACGAAGTGCGTGGCGGTGTCAGCCGCGGCACTCGGTGCCACGGCGACCATGGCCGCCGCTGTCAGGGTGACGGCAAGAAAAGTTGCCAGACGACACACCTCTCGCACGGAACACATTCTCATGGAAAAACGCATCTCAAGACCTCATGCTGCGGGGGCCATGAACGCCGGACAGAGGCAGCATCCTACCCCCGCAGACACCGCTTGCAACGCAGCCGGCGAGACGGAGGCCGATCCTCTGCGGCGGGAGACCCGCAACACCTTGGTGATGGAGACCTACCAGGTCGTCCTCCGCGTCGGCTGGATCTTCAAGACAGAGACCATCATCATGCCGGCCGTGCTCGATGCCGTGGCCGATTCCGGCCTGCTCCGTGGCCTTCTTCCGGTACTCAACCGCGGTGGGCAGAGTGTTCCGCCGCTGCTCGCGGCCGGGCGTCTTGCGCGGCTGCCGGTGAAGAAGTGGACGCTGATCCGCACAACGCTTCTCATGGCGGTGTGGTTTGCCCTGCTCGCCGTCGCCTGGACCCCCCTGCAGTCGTGGCAGCCTCGCCTGCTGGCCGGCCTCTTCCTCGTGCTCTACGCCCTCTTCTCGGCATCGAACGGGCTCAATCAACTCACCGTCGCGGCGCTCCAGGGCAAGCTGATCAGCCCCGGCCACCGTGGCCGGGCGATGCTGGTGAGCGTGGTGGTGGGGAGCGTGGTCGCCATTCTGGCGGCGATTCTCTTCCTCGGCCCGTGGCTTGCTGAACCCGACGGGTTTCCAAAGATCTTCGGCATGACAGCCGCCTTTTTTGGCGTGGCGGCGGTGATCCCGATCCTGTTCGACGAACCTGCCGACCCGCTTCATCAGGCTCGACAGCCGGGGGCGACGGGAGACCGAGACCTCCAGTCGGGCTCGTCGGTGTGTCAGGCGACCTGGCGTGCAACACTTCTGGCGGACCGGTCACTCGTGCGCCTCTGTCTCGCCGCCGGCTGCTTTTCGGCGGTGCTCATGCTCTTTCCGCACTATCAAGCCTTCGCCCGCGATCATCTCGGCAGTCAGATCGGCAGCCTGCTGACGTGGGTCGTCGCCCAGAACGTGGCCACGGGTGTCGCGAGTCTCGTGGCAGGGCCGGTCGCCGATCGGAGCGGCACGCGGATCGTGTTGATCTGGCTGATCGCGCTGTCGAGCCTCACACCGGCGATCGTGATCCTGCTCTCGATGCTGGCACCGGGCACAGCCGTCGAACTGTTCTGGCTGGTCTATCTGCCACTGGGGCTCAATCCGATCTCGCTCAAAATCTTCACCAACTATGCGCTGGAGTTGGCACCGCGGCCGGCCGAGCATCCGCGGTATGTGAGCATCGTGGGGGCGGCGTTGGCGGCCCCCTTCATCCTGTCACCGCTCGTGGGCATGGCGGTGGACGGGATCGGCTTCGCGCCTGTGTTCGTCGCTGGGGCGGCCGTCATCATGGTCGGTGCGGTCGTGGCGACCGGCCTCCCCGAGCCGCGATCCGATCCCACAGCAAGCCGCAAGAGGTGAGGCCTTCCCCATCAAGCCGCCGCAGCCCCCGGGCTCGCGCCCGGGGCTTGCTGTGGCAGGGCATAGGAAGCCGCCAGGCGGGAGGCCTACCCCATAAAGCCGCCAGGCGCAAGCCGGCGGGCTGACCCGCGATTCAACGTTGCCCGAGCCTCCTCGCTCACATATTCTATGTGCTCAAGCCGTTTGATTTTCTTCCCACGTGTCCGGAGGTGTTGACCATGAACATGCGTCTTGCTCGCTGTGCGGCCCTGGTGGCCGTCTGCTTTTCGGCCGCGGTCGTCTCGGCCGCCGTCAAGGATCCCAAGGATGCCGCCTGCCCCGTGTCGGGCAAGAACTGCAATCCCGAGAAGCACGTCGCCTTTAGTGGCGGGCAGGTCTACTTCTGCTGTGGCAACTGTGAAAAAGCGTTCGAGTCAGACTCGGCGAAGTTTGCCGCCAAGGCCCACCAGCAGATGGTGAGCACCGGGCAGCTGACACAGAAGGGCTGTCCGTTCAGCGGCGGGCCTGTGAAGGCTGGCACAGAGGTCGACATCGATGGTGTCGAGGTCGGCTTCTGCTGCAACAACTGCAAGGGCAAGGTCGAAAAGGCGTCGCCGGAGCAGCGGGTGACCATGGTGTTTGGGAATGTCGAGAAAGGCTTCGCGCCCGCCGCGAAATAGCCAACTACCCTGGACCGGGCGAGCGAACGGAAAAAGTCTTCTCGCCGGGCGAGGATACGCCCAAGGCTCGTCGAGCGTTCGCCGTTCGCTCGCCCTCCTTGATACCTTCGAAGCCCCTGGAAAAGTGGGCTAGGGACATGTGAAGGAACTTGAAATACTCCGCGGGGCCTGCGGGCTTCGCGGAGTATTTTCATGCGCGTGTTCATTTCGGCGGGCGAGCCTTCGGGCGACCATCATGCGGCGCTGCTCGTGCGCGCGATCCGGTCGCAGCGGCCCGATGTGGAGTGCGCGGGTCTGGGTGGGCCCTGCATGGAGGCTGAAGGCTGCACGCTCGTGGCCGACATGACGCAGCTGGCGGTCATGTGGTTTCTCCGGGTGTTGCTCAATATTCACCGGTTCGTTGACCTGGCGCGGCGGGCCGAGCGGAGTTTCCTCGACGCTCGCCCTGACGTCTGCGTGATGGTCGATTTCCCCGGCTTTCACTGGTGGCTTGCCTGGCGAGCCAAGCGGCACGGCATCCCGGTCCTCTTCTATTGCCCGCCGCAGATCTGGGCCTGGGCGAGTTGGCGAAAGAAGAAGATGCGGCGGCTCGTGGATCATGTGCTCTCGGTGCTTCCCTTCGAGCATGACTGGTTCACGGCGCAGGGCATCCCGAGCACGCTGGTCGGCCATCCGTTCTTCGACGAGTTCGTGGGCCGTGAATCCCCTGGCTCTTCCGGCCCCCGGGCTCGCGCCCGGGGCTATCTGGAGGAAGGGCACTCGCAGTCCGCCGGCGCAAACCACCAGGCTGGTCTGGAAACCGACGCTGGTGCTGTCCCCTGGGCTCGCGATCGGGGCTTTCTGCGGGAGGATGATTCACAGGAAGCCGCTGGCGCGAGCCGCCGGGCTGCCGCAGAACTCGATGCGAGTGCCGACGCCTTCGTCTCCGGTCCGCTCGTGCTTCTTCTTCCCGGCTCACGGGGGCAGGAGATCGAGGGCAATCTCGCTTCGATTCTGCGGGCCGCCGCTGTGGTGAGAGGCCGTGTGCCCGGGGCGCGGTTCGTGGTGGGCGCGTTGCACGAGCGGCATGCCGCGCGGGCTCGCGAGATGCTCGGGGCGATGCAGGGCGAACTCGGTGGGCTGGACGTTGCGATCGAAGCTGGCCGCACCCGCAGCCTGATCGCGGAGGCCCGTGCGGCGATCGCCGTGAGCGGATCGGTGTCGTTGGAATTGCTGGCGGCCCGCGTGCCCACCGTCATTGTCTACCGCATCAGCGGCCTGGCCTATGTGGTGCAAAGCTGGTTTCGGCAGGCCCGTTTCATCACACTGGTCAACCTGCTGGCCAGCCGCGCGCCGATCGGGCAGACGCGACCGGTGCTGTGGCCGCCCGCGGGTGTGCCGCTGGCCGACCCAGAGATGGCCTTCCCCGAGTATCTCAGTGTGGCAGATCCGGCCCACACTGCCGCCAGCCACGTGATCGAGTGGCTCACCGATTCCCGCGCCCGTGATCACGTGGTAGCGCGGCTCGAGGAAATCGCCCGCGGTGTGGCCCACCCTGGTTCCGCCGAACGGACTGCCGCGGCAGTGCTTTCGATTGCCGGTGGCCGTCGACCCGCTGGTGGAAAAGAACAGCAGATCGATCCATTTACCCAGGCGGCGTGACATGGACGATGTGGTCAACCGATCGTCCGTGCCAGCTGAGCCGGCACGGACAGACGCCCTCACCAGCACCTACTGGCAAGCCCGCTACGACGAAGGCCGGACGGGCTGGGATCGTGGTGGCCCCAGCCCGATGCTCGGGATTTGGCTGGAGGCCGAGATCCTGCGACCCTGTCGCATCCTCATCCCGGGTTGCGGTCGGGGCCACGAGGTGGTGGCCTTGGCCGCGAGAGGGTTTGATGTGACGGCCGTGGACTTCGCGGAGGCTGCCGTTCACAACCTTCAGACGACGCTGCGCGAGAAGCAACTCGAGGCAGTTGTCACGCAGGCCGATCTCCTGGAATTCACCCCTGCCGAACCCTTCGCTGCGATCTACGAGCAGACCTGCCTTTGTGCGCTGCATCCATCCCTCTGGCACGCCTACGAAGCACGCCTGCGGCAATGGCTCCTCCCCGGCGGACTCCTCTGCGCCCTGTTCATGCAGACGGACAAGCCCGAAGGCCCCCCGTTTGGCTGCGATCTGTCCGCCATGCAGCGTCTCTTTTCCGAAACCGCCGGCTGGCGGTGGCTGGGTGATCCCCAGCGCCTCGACCACCCCATGGGCCTGCACGAATTGGCCTGTGTGATTCAAAAAACACCAATTCCGAGCCTCGCCTGAGTCGCTGGGCCAGCAGTTTTTTTCCCAAGGCCACGAATCACCACAGTCGGCATAATGTCGCGATGCTTCTCGCCGAACCGCAGCCGACGCCCGCCGATCTGAGATTTTCACTCGCCGGGATTCCCGTCCGCGTGTCGGTCTGGTTTTGGCTGGCCGCGGGTTTACTCGGCTGGGGCATCAGCCAGGCATTCGCGGCCGGTGATCAGCAGGCGCTTCTCCGCTACCTGATCCTCTGGATCGGTGCTGTCTTCATCTCGATCCTCATCCACGAGATGGGCCACGCCCTCGTCTATCGCTTCTTCGGGCAGGCCACGCAGGTCGTGCTCTATCACTTTGGCGGCCTCACGGTGCCGACGCTCTGGGGCCGCCGTGGGGCGCGGCTGCCACAGCAGCAGTTTCTCGTGTCGGCGGCCGGTCCGTTTGCGCAACTCATGTTCGTCGCCGTGCTCATCGCCGTGCTCAAGATGGCCGGGTATGCCGTGCCGTTTCCGATCCAAGCGATCGGGAGCCGACTGGGTCTGTATGACGGCGACCGGATTGAGTCGCCGTTGCTCTTCGCACTCATGTACTTTCTGCTGCAGGTCAACATCTTCTGGCCGCTTCTGAACCTCATGCCCGTGCCGCCGCTCGATGGCGGTCAGATGGTGCGCGAGGGGCTGCTTACGATCGGTGTGCCTGATGCGGCCCGCATTGCCAACATCCTTGGCGTGGGCGTGGGGGGCGTGTTGGCCTGGGTCGCCTACACTCAAGGTGAGCCCTACCTCGGCATCATGTTCGCGATGCTGGCGGTGTCGTGCTACCAGACGCTCTCCGGCGGAGGGCGGTGGCCCTGAGAGGATTCCGTGGCAGATTAGCCATCAGGCTAGTAGCGGGGGCTGGATTCCTAAAATAGCCTTCGTGGAGCGGCGTGATGACTGGCGGCGGGCTGAGCCACATTGACTGGGGGCAGCAGGAGGCGGTGGGGGCACAACACGCGGCATTCTCAAGCAGGGATGCAACGACCCCGAGTACCGGCGAGCCTTTGCGGCCTTGCTCGAGAAGTATGGCGTGACGGTGGTCTTCGAGCATCGCGTGCAGGCGGTGGACTGCCGAGAGGCGACCATCAGAAGCATCGTTCTGGAGGAGGCCCCGCCCGACCGGCTGGGCTGCCCGGTTGCCGAGCCCACGCTGTCCGAGGCCCTGCAGGTCAACGCCCAGGTCTTTGTCGACTGCTCGTACGAAGGCGACCTGATGGCCCGCGCGGGCGTCAGCTACACATTCGGCCGGGAGGCTCGCGAGACCTATGGCGAGTCGCTGGCCGGCGTGCAGGAGCCGTTGGCCGTGTATGACATCGATCCCTATCTCGAGCCGGGAAGGCCTGAAAGCGGGCTCCTGCCGTTGCTGCAGGAGATGCCCGATCGGCCCATCGGTGCGGCCGATTCGCTCACCGTGGGCTACGGCTTTCGTTGGAAGTACAGCAAGCAGCCCGATCAGTTGCCGCTGGATGCTCCCGATGACTACGACCCGCGGCTGTTCGAGGTCTACCGTCGTGGCTTCCGGGACGGCATCAACATGTTCATCGGCCGGAGGATGCGGAAGCTCGGAGTCTTCGAGGATGCCAGTGGAAATCCCTTCCAGATTGGCACGGGCAACCTCTCCCGAGCTCTCTGGGCGGCCACGGCATTTGGGAGCAACGCCGCGTATCCCGATGGCGACTACGCGACCCGTGCCCGCATCTGGAAGGAGCAGCAGAATTTTGTCCGTGGGCTGACCCACTTCATGCGGATGGATCCCTTGGTCAACGAGAAGTGGAAAACCGCCGCTCATTCCATCGGCCTCGAACCGGGCATCTTCGATGACACCGCGGGCTATCCGCATCAGCTCTACGTGCGGGAAGCCCGCCGGATGCAGGCATCCACCGTGGTGACCCAGGCCGACATGGAGGGCAGGACCGACCCTGACGACTCCGTGGGCTTGGCCTCGTACGGCGTCGATGAATGGCCCTATGCCACCTATCCACTCGACGGCAAGGTGGCCCTTGCGGGCGGCTACTATTCGATGCTCACGCTGGATGAGGTTCATCGAGGAATTTACAAGATTCCCTATCGGGCGATCGTGCCCCGGCAGCAGCAGTGCACCAATCTGCTGGTGCCGGTCTGCCTGTCAGCCAGCCATATCGCGATGACCTCGATTCGCATGGAGCCGGTGTGGATGATTCTCGGGGAATCAGCCGGAGTCGCGGCCGCCATGGCCGTAGCCGGCCGCCTTCCTGTCCAACAGATTGATATCGCAAGCCTCCAAGGGAAGCTGCGGGACCTCGGGCAGAAACTCGCTCGGTAGAACGATCAACGCCCTACCACAGCCATCGCCTGGTCGTTGAGTCGAACGATGATCGCGTTGCCGCTCTTTGCTACCCTGGGATCATGCGCGAGTTCGGCGATCACACGATGCGGGCCCTATCGGCACCGCGCGACGGCTCTGAGCAGCCATCGCCGGTGACATCTCTGGAAGGCGGAGCGGCGGTGGTGGTGCTCGGGGCGAGCAACGTCTCCCGCGGACTGGCGCGGCTGGTGGCGGTGGCGACCGCGCGGCAGCCGGGCCCGGTCGACCTCTTTGTCGCGGCCGGTCATGGCCGGTCATACGGGGCCAATAGTCGCGTGCTGATGCGACGGCTGCCGTCGATCCTCGGCTCTGGTCTCTGGCGGGCGCTCGATCGCGAGGGGGTCGGTGACGGCCGGCCGTTGCAGGCCCTCGTCACCGATATCGGCAATGACCTGCTCTACGGATTCTCGGTTGAGCAGGTGGCAGAGTGGGTGCGGGAGAGCCTGGCCCGGCTCTCCGCGCGGGGTGCGACGGTCGCCGTCACCCGGCTGCCACTGGCAAGCGTGGACCGTGTAGGCCCGCTGCAGTACCGGGCGCTGCGGACGCTCTACGTGCCGGGCTGCCCGCTTTCGCTTGATGCTTTGAAAGACGCGGTCGAGCGACTCGATGCCGAGGTCGTGACTGCCGCCGCCGAGCATGGCGCGGCCGTACTCGATCAGCCGGGCGACTGGTACGGCCTCGACGCGATGCACGTCCGTCGCCGCTGTCTCGACACGCTCTGGCACCGTGCCTGCGACGCCTGGGGCTGTGGTCCGGCGTCGAGCGTCGGGCGGGCGGGCCTTGCCCGGTGGGCGATGCTTGGCTCACGAGCCGCCGAGGTCCGATCGCTTGCACACGTGCCACTCTTCACACCGCAGCCGGCCTATCGTGGCCGGGATGCCCTGCGGGCGTGGCTGTATTGAGCGGGCTCCGTCACGGGCGTATTCAAGGCGGCCATCGGGCGGTCGGAATCGACCCACCTCGCATCCGCGATGGATCCGACGTCCTGCCGCATGTGGGCCACGGCGAATCGTGTGCTTGAAGTTCTGCAGTCTCATACGACACCGCCTGGCTCAGAGGGGCTGGTGCATTGCGTGATCAGCCCAGGCGGGAGGGGCGGCTTCATACGTTACCCGAGACAGACCAGCGGCGGGCTGAAACGCCAATCGCCACGCGTGGAGGCACATTGGCGGGTCAGTTGGGGCGAGCGTCTGCCGATTTCCAAGCTGCCTCTCCGCCAGATAGACCGGGTCACCCACGATCGGGTATCCCAGATCCCACAGATGCACACGAATCTGATTCGTCCGTCCCGTGCGTGGCATGGCTTCGATGAGCGTTTCCCCGTTCGGAAACCGATGCAGCACACGGAATGCCGTCTCCGCAGAATCACCGTGCACTTCGTCAACAACCCGAAAGCCATGCTCTGCCGGCTGGGAGGAGATTGGCTGCCGCGACACTGTTGCATCCCAGACAGGCTGCCCCACGACTCGACAGAGATAGGTTTTTTCTGCCGTGCCCTGCTCGAATTGCCGCTGGATCATCGTTGCTGCCTGACGGCTTCGTGAAAACACCACGACACCAGTCGTGTTGGAGTCGAGACGATGGGCCGGCGAGAGTCGCTCATCCGGAAAGGCCAGGCTCAACAGGTGGGTCATGCTGTTGCGGTGAAACTGACCGCAAGGGTGCATCGGTAAGGGAGCGGGTTTGGAAAAAACGACGTAGTCGTTTTCCCAGGCCAGGATACCAATCGCCGCATTGACCGCCGGCTCCATCACGTTGGGCTCGAGCCGATTCAATCGCTGTCCACTGCGGACAATCGTCGCCGCGGTCAGCGGCCCCCGCTGATCACAAATCAGACCTTCGTCGATGATCCGTAGCCACTCCTCGTGAGGAATGTGGGGGTGGAGGCCACAGAGAAGGTCGATGAGTCTTCGGTGATCGTACTGTGCCGGCACATTGAGCGGCCGTGTATTCATGTACGGGCCTGCTCCGGGAAGAGGATCCGCGACAGCCGCGAGCGCTGCCTTTCGCGTGGCGAGTGAAACAGGAGCTGCTCCACCGGCCGGCTTCCGGCAAAAGGGGCACGACGCACCGTAGACATAGTGTTCCGACTGCTGGTCTTCCACGGTCAGTGGGCACTGGCAGGCGAAGCACTGGGTGGCAGCCGTCTCTTCAAGCTGCGGATTGACGGCGACTCGCTGGTCAAACACGAAGCAGTCGCCGTCGTAATACTCGCCGCCGCACTCTTCAAAATACTTCAGAATGCCGCCATCCAGCTGATAGATCTGCTGGAATCCTTCCTGCTCCATGAACGGCCCCGCCTTTTCACAGCGGATGCCTCCGGTGCAGAACATGACGATCGGCCGGTGCTTCATTGCCTCTGGGAGTTTCCGAACGGCCGCTGGGAAATCACGGAAATGGTCGATCCCGATCGGCTGCGCACCGGCAAACGTCCCCAGGCGAACCTCGTAGTCGTTCCGGGTATCGAGCAACGTCACGGGGCGGCCCTCGTCGAGCCACTGCTTGAGTTCTTTGGCAGGGAGTTTCTTCGATGCGTACGTTGCCGGTGTCACGCCAGGCACACCAAAAGCGATAATCTCTTTCTTCACCTTCACCAGCAGCCGCCGGAAGGGCTGGCGGTCACTGACACTTTCTTTGGTCTTCAGGCTCGCCATCAGCGGATCGCTTCGCAGCCGGCTGATCAGACTGTTGATACCGTCCCGAGAACCGGCCACGAACAGATTAATGCCTTCCGGGCTCAACAGAATCGTGCCCTTGAGGTGCTCGGTCTTACAGAGTGATCGCAGTTCCTCCCGTCGCTCGGCCAGCCTGTCGAGCGGGGTGAACAGATAGGCGGCAACATTGACAACAACTCTGCCCGTGCCGAGCTGTTGAGGCGATAATTCGGTGCCGGAAGTCATCGTCGCAGGATAGGCCGGTCGGTGGGTCAGAGGACCGGGAGCGACGGCATCGGGGGGCGGGAGGCGTGGGCGGCGGCAAGATTGCCGACCAGCCGGGTGCAGATCGCCTCCAGATAGGGCCGGGCCGCCGGGTCATCAAAATTGGCCGACGTTTTGCCCGCGTCGCCATGCTCGCGGATCGGGATCTGGAGCGGCACCTCGCCGAGAAACGGGATCTCGAGATCCTTGGCCGTCCGCTTCGCGCCGCCGGTGCCAAAGATGTCGTACCGCTTCTGCGTGTCGGGGCAGATGAAGAAGCTCATGTTCTCCACCATGCCGAGTACCGGGATATTCACCTTCCGAAACATCGCGATCGCCTTCGTGGCGTCGAGCAGGGCCACGTCCTGCGGCGTGCAGACGACGACGGCGCCGGTGAGTGGCAGCGCCTGCGAGAGCGTGAGCGCGATGTCGCCCGTGCCCGGCGGCATGTCGATGACGAGATAGTCGAGCGGGCCCCAGAGCGTGTCGCGCAGCATCTGCGTGATCGCGCCATGGAGCATCGGCCCCCGCCAGACCACGGCCTCACCGGGCGGCACCATGAATCCCATCGACATCACCGGCATCGGCTGCGTGGCGTGGCCACCGGGAGCGTGCATCATCGGCACGATCTTGCCCTGGTCGATGGCGGGGCGGCCGGTGAGGCCGAGCAGGTGGGGCACGCTCGGCCCGTAGACATCGGCGTCGAGCAGGCCCACGCGACTGCCGGCCCGGGCCAAACCGATGGCGATGCTCGCAGCGATCGTGCTCTTGCCCACGCCCCCCTTGCCACTTCCCACCGCGATCACGCTCTTGGCTTCGACCCCGATCTGGCCGAGTTTCCCGGGCGGCCTGTCGTGCGGCACGATCGTGACACTCACGGATGGCACCTGCGGAAACCGCGACCGCAGCGACTCCTCGATGCGGCCGCGGGTCTGGTTCCAGAGAATTGCCGAGTGCGTCGTGAGGCCGACGGCGACGGCGATCGAGCCGGAACCGTAGCCGACGCTCCGCAACTGGCCCATCTCCGTGAGCGGGCGGCCGGTCTCAGGATCGGCGAAGTCAGCAAGAGCGGCGTGGATGGCCGCCTCGTCGGGAGTGGTGCTCATGGTGGTATCAGTCGGCTTGGGCGAGGCGGGCTTCGTCAACGGCCGCAGGTTCATCGGCGGCCGTAAGGACATTTGTCGCCGCTGCCCCGGCCCGCATGGCCGGGGTGAAGAGCCGTTTGGGCTGCACCGTGATCATAAGCACGAGCACGAGGCAGACCAGCATGCCGACGCCGGCTGCCAGGCCACCGTCCGCCTGGACCCCCTTCTTCGTCGAGCGGAAATACATCGCGGCGATAATCCTCAAGTAATAGGCCGCCGCGATCGCCGCGTTGAGCACGAGGATGATGGCGAGCGCCACGAACCAGGCCCGCCGGCTGCCGAACGTGACAGGGCTCGTCCAATCGACCTCGAGCGCTGCCGTCGCGAGCGTGAGCTTGCCCCAGAATCCGGGCAGCGGCGGGATGCCGGCCAGTGACAGCAGGAACAGGGCCAGCGAGAAGGCAGCGACGGGATTGGTGGAGGACAGGCCGTTGAGATCATCGACATCGGCGATCTCCTCGCGGGGCGGCCGTGGCCCGCTGCCGCTGGACCACTCTGGCCACACGTGGCCGAGGTAGGCGAGCGCGGCGAAGACGCCGGCCGTCGCCACGACGTAGGTGGCGATGTAGAGAAGCGTGGCCGACATGCCGCCGAGGCCGATCGTCCACATCGTGTCGGCTGCAGCCGCGCCATCGACGGGCCGCTCGGCCCGCGTGGTGGCCGCGGCCGCGGCCACGGCGATCCCGACGAGCAGATAGCCGGCATGCGCGATCGACGAGCAGGCCAGGAGCCGGCGGAGGTTGGTCTGCACCAGCGCCATGACGTTGCCGACTGTCATCGTGATCGCGGCGAGAATGGCGGCCAGATGCCAGAGAAAGGAGAGGTGGATCTGCGCCGCTGGACCAATCTCGCCCGCGATGCCCAGCGGCTGGATTGCCAGGCCGAGCACACGGGCCAGCACGACGATGCCGGCCACCTTGGGAAGCGTGGACAGCACTGCCGCATTGCCGGGGCTTGTCCCCTCATACACGTCGGGGGCGTAAAAGTGCATCGGCACGGCCGCCATCCGGAAGGCGGCACCGGCCATCGCCATGCCGACGGCGACGGGCAAGAGCACGACCGCCATCCCCGTGAGTCGTGGGTCGGAGGATCGCAGGGCATCGCCGATCGCCGGCAGGCTCGTCGAGCCACCGAGGCCGTAGAAGCAGGTGGCGGCATAGAGGAACACCGCCGAAGCCACGAGTGACAAAAAGAAATATTTGAGGCTCGCCTCCTGGCCGCGGGCGTCGGTCCGCTTGAGAG
The DNA here is from genome assembly GCA_964578555.1 of uncultured Candidatus Kuenenia sp. Taxonomy (GTDB): domain Bacteria; phylum Planctomycetota; class Planctomycetia; order Pirellulales; family UBA1268; genus CACORA01. The sequence continues at coordinate 31,605 of CAZODJ010000001.1, read as the reverse complement.
CGAGCAGGATGTAGGTGGGGATCGAGATGAGTTCCAGGCCGATGAAGAGGAGCACGAGATCATTGGCGATGCCGACGAGTGAAAGGCCGGCCAGCAGGATGAGAAACGTGCCCGCTTCTTCGCAGGTGCCGCCACGGGACAGGCCGCTGCCGCGGACGACAGCCGAACGAAACAGGTCGCCCCCTTGCACGAGCGCGAGGATGCCTCCCGCAACGAGCACGATCCAGCGAACGTAACTCGAAAACCCGTCGATCGTGATCGGCCCCGAGATGATCGACGTGCCACCGGCTGGCAGGCCCCCTGCCAGACCCATGGCCGCGGCAATGCCGATCAACGCCACCAGCCAGCCGCTGCGGAGCCCAGCGAAGGCCGCTCCCAGCAAGGCGACCAGCGCCGCAACGATGAGCGCGATCTCAGGAGCGAGAAGCTTGAAGGTTTCGAGGGATGTGGTCATGGCGTGGGTGGCGAGGGCGGGAGGGAAGAGGAGGTGGCAGCGATGCTCGATCCGGCTGCGTGATCCTGTGGCGGCAGATTCATACGGTCGGCAAAGGCCTCGCGGGCGGCGCGGGCCGACTGCTCGATGGCCGGGGCAGCCGGACTCAGAAACGTCTGTGGCATGACGCCGATCCAGACCACGAACACGGCCAAAGGCAGCAGGGCGGCCGCCTCATGCCAGCGGAGGTCGCAGCGGTCGGCGTCGTCATGGACACCGTGGTGATGGGCATGGCTGCCGTGACCATCGTTGGAGTGGCTGCGAGGCGGCTCACGCGACGGGCCGAAAAACACCCGCTCCACCGCCCACAACATGTACCAGGCACCGAGCACCACGCCGACCACGGCCGACACGGCCATGAAGAGGTAGGGCCGGAAGAACGACTCGGCCACACCGGCCCAGGCCCGCTGGAACGAGCCGGCGAGGATCATGAACTCTCCCACGAACCCGTTGAGGCCCGGCAGACCGATGCTCGAAAAGGTGAAGAGCAGGAAGAGCACCGTGAGCCAGGGCGCCTTGGCGGCGATGCCTCCCAGATTGGCGATGCTGCGGGTGTGAAACCGTTCATAGATCATGCCGACCAGCGCGAAGAGGCCAGCTGACGAGAGGCCGTGGTTGATCAACTGCAGGTTGGCTCCCTCCACGGCAACGGGTTCGAGCGCGAAGAGGCCGAGCACGATGTAGCCCATGTGGCTCACCGACGAATAGGCGATCAGCCGCTTGAGGTCGGTTTGGACGAGCGCCACAAGCGCCCCGTAGAGGATGCCAAACACGCCCAGGCCAACGAGCCACGGCGCGGCGGCCGCCGATGCCTCAGGCAGCATCGGCAGTGAGAATCGCAGAAAGCCGTAGATGCCGATCTTGAGGAGTACGCCCGCCAGATCGACGCTGCCGCCGGTCGGCGCCTCGACGTGGGCCAGCGGCAGCCAGGTGTGGAAGGGCACGATCGGAACCTTCACGGCAAATCCGGCGAAGAGGGCCAGAAACACGAGCCATTGCAGCCAGCCCCCTTCCGCGGTCATCGGGAGCGGATGGGCCTGGAGCCCTGCGGTGAGGCCCGCGATGTCGAACGTGATCGTGCCGGTCTGCGAGGCATGCCAGAGCACGATCGCCAGCAGTCCCAGAAAGGAAAGCACACTGCCAGCGAGCGTGTAGACGAAGAATTTCACGGCCGCCTTCCGCCGTTCGTCATGCCCCCAGATGCCGATCAGGAAGAAGAGCGGCACGAGGGTGAACTCAAAGAACACGTAAAACAGGATGATGTCGCGGGCCGCGAAGACGCCGAGCATCGCCGCCTCGAGGAGGAGCAGGAGCCCATAGAAGCCCACCGGCTTTTCCTTGATCGCATCCCAGCTCACCAGTACAGCCGTGAGCGAGAGCAGGGCGGAGAGCCCGAAGAGCCAGATCGACAGGCCGTCGAGGCCGAGCGACAGGCGGATGTCGAACATGCCTTCCACGAGCCACGGCACCTCGATGACTGCGAAGGGCTCGAGGGCTGAAAGGCCGGCGGGCCGGGCGAGAAACCGGATGACGAGCCAGCCGGCGGCGATGAGCGTGGCAACGGCCGTGAATGCCGCACTTTGACGGACCGCCTGCTGCCCGCGACTGCCCATCAGCCAGGCGACGACCGCGCCCACCAGTGGCATGAGGATGACGAGCAGGAGGTGATTCGCGGGAGAGAGACCGTTCATGATTGGGGGATGCCTGGAAGGAAGCGCGTCAGCCGCGGAGCTGCCATGCGAGGGCGACGACGATCGCCAGCACGCCGACCACACCGGCGAGGGCATACCGCTGTAGCAGGCCCGACTGGAACTGCCGCACGACGGCAGCCGCGGCAAAGGGAATCCCGGCGACGAGGTCGACGAGGCCGTCGATCACGCGGCGGTCGAACAGAGCTGACACGAAAGCAAGCGCCTCCAGCGGCCTCACCACGAGGGCCGTGTAGATCTCGTCGAAAAAGAACTTCCGGGCAAAGAGCGTCTCGAGTGGTCCGAGAAAACGCTCCATCTGCGGCCCGTCGCTACGGCGGCCGAGGTGACCGTAGGCGGCCAGCGCGATGCCGATCGCCGCGGCCAGCGTGCCCTGGAGGGCGAGATCCCAGTGGAAGGCAGGCTTGACGGCGGTGGCGACGACGGCCGGCGCGGTGAAGGACGGAGTCGCGGCGAGAAAGTTGGCCAGGGCATGGGTGCTGAAGAGCAGCCAGCCGCTCACGGCGGAGGCGATGGCGAGGATGATCAGTGGCACCGTCATGACGGGGGGCGATTCATGGGCATGGTGGCCCGCTTCTTCCGGCACGCGGGTCGGCCCGGTGAACGTCATGAAGACCGCACGAAACGTGTAAAAGGCGGTCAGGCCGGCCGTGAACAAGGCCATCCAGAAAAGCGTGCGGAACGTGGCCGGGCTGTCGATCCGGGAAAGGGGACGCAGCTCATTTTCTCGCTGGCCATCATCAGGAGACCATGCTGCAAGGTGAAAATGAGCTGCGTCCCCTTTGTGCGCCGCGGCGTGGTGATCCTCATGATGGGCGTCGGGCCAGCCGCGAGAGTGGAGGCTGGCGAGAATCTCGTCCTTGCTGAAGAAGCCGGCGAACGGCGCGACACCGGCCAAGGCGAACGCACCGACCAGAAACGTGGCGGCGGTGATCGGCATGACGCGACGCAGGCCACCGAACCGTCGCATGTCGATCACGCCCCCCATCGAATGCATCACCGAACCGGCTCCCATGAAGAGCAACGCCTTGAAAAAGGCGTGGGTAAGCAGATGAAAAATGGCGGCCGTGAAGCCGAGGAGCGTGCCGGTGCCGAGGCTCGCAAACATGTAGCCGAGCTGGCTGATCGTGGAGTAGGCCAGGACCCGCTTGAGATCGTTTTGCACCGTGCCGATCAGTCCGGCGACCAGCGCCGTCGTGGCGCCGACGATCGACACCGTGGTCAATGCATCGGGGCAGGCCATGAAGAGGGGGCAACTGCGGGCGATCAGGTAAATCCCCGCGGTCACCATCGTGGCGGCATGAATGAGGGAGCTGGCCGGCGTCGGGCCCTCCATGGCATCGGGCAGCCAGACGTGCAGCGGCAGCTGGGCGCTCTTGCCACAGGCGGCCAAGAGCAAAAGGAGACAGATGGCCGTGCCGACGGTCCCGCCCACGTAGCCCGCAGCATCCGCCAGCCGTGTCTGGCCAAGGATGCCGGGCATGATCACGCCGTCGGCGGAGAGTGTGTCGTGGAAGTTGAGCGTGCCGTAGGTCATCCACAGCAGAAACGTGGCGACCGCGAGGCCGAAGTCGCCGACACGATTCACGAGAAAAGCCTTCTTCGCCGCCTTCGCCGCCTCTGGCTTGCGAAACCAAAAGCCGATCAGGAGATAGCTGCAGGCACCCACCGCCTCCCAGAAGACGTAGACGAGCAGGAAGTTGCTCGCCGCCACGAGCATCGCCATGGAAAACACGAAGGCCGCCACCAGGGCGAAGAACCGCGGGTAGCCCGGATCATCGTGCATGTAGCCGATGGAGTAGATTGCCACCAGCAGGCCGACGCTCGTGATGATTGTGAGCATCGTGGCGGTGAGCGGGTCGAGCCGCAGGGCCACCGGAATGGAGAAGGGCTCGGAGCCCTCCACGGTCGCCCACTGCCAGAGTGTGGTGATCATCTCGACCGGCCGTGCCGGGCCGCCATGGCTGTCGCCGACGAGCCGGGCTGTACCAGCGAGAAGCACGACCGCACAGCCCAGCGCCGCCGCGATCGAGATCACAGCCGGCAGGTGGGCCCGGCTGCCGAGCAGGCGGCCGCAGGCGACCGTGACGATGGCGCCCACCAGTGGGAGGAGCGGCACGAGGACGAGGAGCGTGGCGGGAGAGATGTCTTGCATGAGGGGTTTGAAAGGGCGGCGTCAGACGTGCTCCCGCTGGAGCAGTTCGTCTTCGTCGGTTTCGGGAAGGACGCCGGCCGGCGTGAGCGTGGGAAACTTCTGGGGCAGCGTGTCGACGGCGGGGAGTTCCCGGTCGATCACACGACCGAGCGTCGCCTCGCGGAGCGACTGCCAGGCCGCCGCGTCGAGCCGACCGGTCCGCGAGAAGGCGCCGAGCACGAACACCAGCGCAATCGCCGCCTCGCAGGCCGCCACCGTGAGCACGAAGATCACAAGGATCTGGCCCCCCCAATCGCCGTGGTAGCGGCTCCAGGCGACGAGGCTCACCGAAATCCCTTGCAGCATCATTTCGGCGGCGAGAAACATCACGATCAGGTTGCGGCGGGCCAGGATGCCGACGAGCCCAAGGCTGAACAGGATGGCCCCGACGAGCAGGGCGTTTTGCAGGAGCGGGAGCGACGACATCAGGCAGCCCGCCTTTCCTGCACCCTGGACTCTTCGCCACGGGCCACGATCGCGATTGAGCCGATCAGCGCGATCAGCAGGAGCACACCGGCCGCCTCGATGGCGACCAGATGTCGGCCGAACAGTTCGCCCCCGAGCCGGGCGACATGGTCGGCCTGCAGGGCGTCGACCGCCACGGCGGGGGCGACGTCGGCCGCCGCGGCCGTGTCACCGGCCGACAGCCTGCCGATCGAGAGCGACAACAATCCCAGCAGTACCGCGCCGGCGACCGCCGCCAGGAGCGGCTCGTTGGAGACGCGATCGTAGGGAGCCAGCCCCGACGGTTGGGCCAGCATGAGCACGAAGAGAAACATCACGAGAATCGCCCCTGCGTAGACCACGATCGTGGCCACGCCCAAAAACTGCGCCCCGAGCACGAGCAGCACGCCGGCCACCCCGGCTAGCGACAGGGCGAACCAGATCGCCGCATAGACCGGCGACCGTGACACGACGGTCGCCGCTGCCGACACGACCGCCACCAGCGACACGATCAGAAACACCGACTCCTCGCCCAGCCCACCGAGCCGGCGGCCGGTGATGATGAAGGCGGCCAGGGCTGCGACGCCGAGGACCGCTCCCAGCCAACGGGCGGTTCGCTCACGGCGTCCACTCTGGCCGCGAGGCAAGAGCAGCCACAGACTTGCCGCCGAGGCGGTTACGGCAGCGGCCAGGAGCACGCCGGGGGAGAGCGGGTCGATCGCTGCAAGCATCACGCCGCGCCTCCCGCACCGTGAGCCTGAGAGAGCTCTTGCCTGTACTGGGCCGACTTCATCGGCTCGGCGTCCTTCGTCATGTCGTACACGCTCAGGAGCTTTTCCTTGTCGAAGATCATCTCCTCGCGGCTCTTGCCGGTGAGATCAAGCAGACTCGTCAATTCGATCGCATCGACCGGACAGGCTTCCTCGCACATGCCACAAAAGATGCATCGCAACTCGTCGATCTGGAAGGCCTCGGGATATTTTTCGCGATCGGGCCACGGGCTTTCGGTGGCCACGATGTCGATGCAATGGGCCGGGCAGGCGGTCGCGCAGAGAAAGCAGGCGACACACTTCACGCGGCCCTCGTCGTCGCGGTTGAGCCGGTGCACGCCGCGGTAGATGAGCGGGTTGCCGACGGTCGGCCGCTGCTCGGGGTAGCTCACCGTCACCTTCGGGCTCACCAAGTGCCGCGCGGTGGTGGCGAGGCCCTGCACAAAAAGCGGCAGATAGAGCCGCTCGGCCAGTCCGAGCGGCTTCTCTTCCAGCCAGGTGACGGCGGGATCGGTCGGCTTCATGGCAGGCTCATGCTCCGGAGAGTTCGTGCTCGATGTCGAACGGGTCGTGGGTGCGGACAGGGCGGTTGTCGGTGCCCGATGGCGTGAGGAGACCAGCGGCGATCCAGCCGATGAAGAACACTGCCCAGGGGGCGGCGATGGCCAGCCACTGCGCCGGACCTGACCCAAGGGCGGCGATCAGCTGCGGGCGGAACTCCTCGATCGTGGCTACCGTGACGAGGTTGGCCAGTCCCAGCGGCAGCATCACCTTCCAGGCGAGGTTCATGAGCTGATCGAACCGGAACCGCGGCCAGCTCCAGCGAACCAGCATGAAGAACAGGATCACGGCAAAAATCTTGGCGGAGAGCACGCCAAAACGAATCAATGCCCCGGCCCAGGTCACCTCGTCACCCGAGCCGGTGAGGCCCCAGAAGTGCCAGCCGCCGAAAAACATGATCACGATCAGGAACGAGGCCGTGACCATGTGGAGGAACTCGGCGACGAGGAAGAGCAGCAGCTTGATGCCCGAGTATTCCGTGTGATAGCCGCCAACGAGTTCCTGCTCGGCCTCGGGAAGGTCGAACGGGAGCCGGGCCGCCTCGGCGAACGCTGCCACCAAGAACACGATGAATCCCAGCGGTTGTGCGAATGCATACCACACGCCGCTTTGAGCCTGGGCACTCATGATCACATCAAGCCGGAGCGACCCGGCCGCCAGCACGACGCCGAGCAGGCCGAGGCCGAGCGGGATTTCATAGGCCACCAGTTGGGCACTGCTCCGCAGGCCCCCGAGGAAGCCATATTTGTTGTTGCTGGCCCAGCCACCGAGGAGCACGCTGTAGACGGTGATGCTCGAGAGGGCAAAGACCCACAGCACCCCGACGTCGAGACTCGGCGCCACGAGAAAGGGCACCGGATCGGGCAAGCCAGGGATGCCCAGCGGCGGCAGCACGCTGCCGAACGGGATAGCAGCGAAGATCGCCAGCGACGTGGCGAGGATGAGCAGCGGCGCGACGTTGTAGAGCACCTTGTCGACATGCTTCGGCGTGAAGTCCTCTTTGAGGATGATCTTCAGACCGTCGGCCAGCGGCTGTCCGAGACCGAAGAGGCGGATCTTCGTGAGCGGAATGCCGACCCGATTCGGGCCCTTACGATCCTGCACCCAGGCGGCCATCCACCGCTCGACGAGCACGAGGTAGGCCGCGGCCGTCATCAGGCCGCCGATGAGCAGGCCGATCTTCACGAGGGCGGCGATGGTTGCCGGAGATGGGAGAAGAGCGTTCATGCGAGTTGATGGATGCGGAGGTCGATGCCGGTCGCGGGAATGCCATCGGCGAGTGCCGCGAAGGCGGCCGATGAGGCGGCGAGTTCGTGACGGATGGCTGTCGGGTCATAGAGCCCGCGGCGGCCGAGCATGTTCCAATAAAGACGGCCTTCCGGCCAGACGCCAGCCGGCGGGCGGATCGCCTGGCGGAAGCACTGGGCTCGGTGAGCGACATTCACCCACGTGCCGGCCCGCTCGGCGAAGCCGGCCGCGGGCAGCCGCCAGGTTGCCAGTTCCATCAACGGTGAATGGAAGAGATCCTGCACGACGAGTTGTTTGAGGTCGGCGAATGCCGCCGCCGTGGCCGTCTCGATCCAGGGCTGCGGATGGCCGGCCGTGATCCACGCGGCCTTGGCCCCGCCACCGGCGACATGGGCGACAAGATCGTCCCACCCGGTATTGGCTGCGTTGAACAGGCCAAGCACCTGCTCGACACCGCGGCGGTTGGGGCACTTCTCGCCGCGAATCGTGAAGCCGCCGGGAAAGGATTCGTCTGCGTCCTTCGTCGGCACGAAGCCGAGGGCCAGGTAGGCCTCCGGATCGATCGACCGGGCGACCGAGCAGAGCATCCAGGCTTCTTCAACCGTGAGCTGTGGCGACACGGCCACCGCGAGCCGGCCGGCCGCGACCAGGTCGCTGCGGAGCTGCATGACGACATCGGCCCACTCAACCGGCTCGACGCCACCATTCAACCCGGTGCCGCGATGCGAGCCACCTGCTGCCTTCCGGCCAGCCTCGAGCACGCGGGCGGAATCGTGCAGATGGTGCCAGCCATAGCGGCCCTCGTCGCAGATCCACCACTTGTTGACGTGCATGTTTTCGCGCGGCTTGAGCCGGTAGACCGTGTCTTGGTTGTGCTCGGTGAAGATGGAGCATCCGGCGGCGCAGCCACCGCAGACGTTCGGCTCCCGCTTCAGGAACCAGACCCGCTGCTGGTATAGAAAGTCTTTGTCGCCGAGCGCGCCGACCGGGCAGAGATCGACGACATTACCGGCGAGCTTGTTCTCGAGCGGGAAGCCAGGGAAGACATCAATTTCTTCCTTCGCTCCACGGCTGGTAACCATCAGTTCCGATGTGCCACTCACCTCGCGGGTGAACCGCACGCACCGTGTGCACATGATGCAGCGGTCGACGAAGAGAGACACCGTCGGCCCGACGTCCCGCTTGCGGCTGTGGAAGGGATGAAGATCGGCCCGCCGCTCGGCCTGGCCGTGCTCGAAGTGGTAGTCCTGCAGGAGGCACTCGCCAGCCTTGTCGCAGATCGGGCAGTCGATCGGATGGTCGATGAGCAGCGCCTCCTCGACCCGGGCCCGACTCTCCGTCACCTTGTCGCTCTCAGTGACGATTACCGTGCCGTCCTTGACCGGCGTCTGGCAGCCGGGCACCAGCTTGGGCACCATCGTGACTGTGCCTGTGCTCGCATCTCGCTGGCCTGTCTCGATTAGGCACATGCGGCAACTGGCCACCACCGACAGGCCCGGATGCCAGCAATAGTGCGGAATCTCCTTGCCAGCCAGCCGGGCGGCCTGAATGCAGTTGAGCTGCTCCTCGGCCCCAAACTCGATTTCTTGTCCGTCAACGATGACTACGGGCATGAGACTTCCTAGTGCGCCTCCACGATCTGCAAGGCCGGGACGGGCTCGGTCACCATCCAGCCCGTGGGATTCGTTCGCTTGATGTGGTCTTCGAATTCACTGCGAAACTTCTTGATCGCATTCTTGATCGGCCAGGCGGCGCCGTCCGCCAGGCCACAGATCGTGCTGCCCGGCATCATCCCCATCGTGCTGCCGATCTCGGCGAGCAGGTCGAGATCCTTGAGCCGTCCCTTGCCTGCCTTGATCCGCTCGAGCATCCGCAGGCTCCAACTCGTGCCCTCGCGGCAGGGCGTGCACTGGCCGCACGACTCGTGGGCGAAGAACCGGCAGGAGTTGTGGAGCACGTCGACGATGCTCGTCTGGTCGTCGATCACGACGACGGCCGCGGTGCCGAGCCCGAGGCAGCCCACCTTGCCGGGGCCGGCGAAGTCGAGCGGGGTGTCGAGTTCGCTTTCGGTCATCAGGCCCATCGAGATGCCGCCTGGGATGACAGCCTTCGCCTTGCGGCCCTTCCACACGCCACCACCGAATTCGTCGATCAGTTGACGGGCCGTGATGCCCAGCGGCGCCTCGTAGCAGCCCGGCTTTTCGACATGGCCGGAAAGACAATAGAGCTTGGGTCCGTAGGAGCCGGGGTCGCGCGGGTTGTTCGGATCGGCCGGCACACCGATCGACTTGAACCACTCCACGCCGCGGCGGGCGATCTGGGCCACGCAGGCCATCGTCTCGACGTTGTTGACGACCGTCGGCTTGCGGAACAAGCCCTCGATGGCCGGGAACGGTGGCTTGATCCGCGGCCATGCCCGCTTGCCTTCGAGACTTTCGATCAGGCCAGTCTCCTCACCGCAGATGTAGGCTGCGGCACCACGATGGAGATAGATGTCGAGCGAGAAATTCGTGCCGCGGATGTTCTTGCCGAGATAGCCGACGGCATATGCCTCGTCGATTGCCGCCTGCAGTCGGTGCCAACTCCGCGGATACTCGTACCGCAGGTAGATGTAAGCCGTGGAGGCCCGCGTCGCGAATGACGAGAGGATGATGCCCTCGATCACCTGGTGCGGGTCATCCTCCATCAGGATGCGATTGTTGAACGTGCCGGGCTCGCTCTCATCGGCATTGACGCAGAGATAGATCGGCCCTGGATGGTCCTTCGGAAGGAAGGTCCACTTGAGCCCAGTCGAAAAGCCGGCGCCTCCCCGGCCCCGCAGCCCCGACGCCTTGACCATGTCGACGACATCGACAGGCTGCTTTTCCGCTAGTACTTTTTCGAGCGGGGCATAGCCGCCACGACTCTTGTAGCTGGCAAGCAGGTGGCCGTCAGGCACGCCGACAGCTTCCAGAAGAACAGGTTTGAATGCCGGCATGTCAGGTGGCCCTCGCGCGTGGCTTTTTCAATGCCGCTTCCGCGGCCTCGGGCGTCATGTTCGCGAGCAGGTCGTCATTGGCGAGAATGCAGGGGGCGAAATCGCACGCGCCGAGACACTCCGCCGGCTCGATCGTCAGCTCACCATCCACCGTCGTGCCGTAGGGCTTCACGCCGTTCTTGTGGCAGAGATGCTCGAGCAGCTGATCACCCCCCCGCAGGGCGCAGGAAATCGATCGGCAGACGAAGGCCCGCACCTTTCCGTGCGGCTTCTCCTGATGGAAGAACTGGTAAAAGGTCAGGGTGTCTTGCACTTCGGCCGGCGCCAGCCCCAGCACCTCGGCAATCTCGACCACCGCTTCCAGCGGCACCTGTCGCAGTGCCGCATGCACGAGGTGGAGCGCCGGAAGCGTGAGTGCCTGCCGCGTAGGATACCGCGGTGCGAGCGCCTCGATCTGGGCGATCATCTCGTCGGTGAGGATTTTTTTCTGGGCGATCATCGATCGAGCTCCGCGGCGATGATATTGAGGCTGCCGAGCACGGCCACGACGTCGGAGAGCGTGTGGCCGCGGATGAGGTGCGGGAACATTGCGAAGTGGAGCACGCTCGGCGGGCGGCACCGGGCGCGGTACGCCGTCTCGTTGCCGTCGCCGGCGATGTAGAAGCCGAGTTCACCGTTGGGCGCCTCGATGGCGGCATAGGATTCCTCGCAGGGCACCTCGAAGCCGCGGTTGCTCATCGACAGCTCGAAGTGGGAGATCGTGCCCTCGATCGACGAATAGACCTGCTTCTTTGTGGGGAGGGCCATCCGCTGGTCGATGCCGACATTCACCGGCCCGCCGGGCAGGTGTTCGATCGCCTGCGCGACGATCTTGAGGCTTTCCCGCATCTCCTGCATTCGCACGAGATACCGGGCGTAGCAGTCGCCGGCACTCGCGCAGGCCACCTGGAACTGGAAATCTTCATAGGCGAGGTAGGGCTCGTCCTTCCGCAGGTCGCGGGTGACGCCACTGGCCCGCGCCACTGGCCCGCTCGCGCTGCGGTTGATCGCCTCCTCCTTCGTGAGCACGCCCACGCCCTTCGTGCGGTCGACGAAGATGCGGTTGCGGGTGAGCAGCCGCTCCATGTCGTCGAGCGTCTTGGGAAACGTCTTCACGAACGTGCGGATCTTTTCGATCACGAGCGGCGTGAAATCCTGCGAGGCGCCGCCCACGCGGGTGTAGGAGTTGGTAAACCGGGCCCCGCAGAGCGTTTCGAAAATGTCGTAGATCACCTCTCGCTGATAGAACGCGTAGAGGAAGAACGTGAACGCTCCGGTATCGAGCCCGACGGCGCCGTTGCTGAGGAGATGGTCGCTGATGCGGGCCAGTTCGGCGATGATCGTGCGGATGTATTTGCACCGCGGCGTGAGTTCGATGCCCAGCAGTGTCTCGACCGCATGGTGCCAGGCCACGTTGTTGGCCATCGGCGAGATGTAATTCATCCGGTCGGTGACCGTCACGTACTGGTTGAACGTGAGGTGCTCACCGATCTTCTCGAAGCCGGAGTGGAGGTAGCCCATCTCCGGCATCGCGTCGACGACCCGCTCGCCTTCGAGCTTGAGCACGAGCCGCAGTGTCGTGTGCGTGGCCGGATGCTGGGGGCCGAAGTTGAGCGTCCAGAGATAGTCCTCGCTCCGCGCAGCCGCCGTCGGGCTCTGGGTCGGAATAGCGAATTCGGCAGGTGCGATCGACATCGGCTAGCTGTGATCTCGGGTGATGACGGGGAAATTGTGGCGTTCGCCGCGGCCCTGGAGCGGATAGTCCTTGCGAAGCGGGTGGGCAGTGAACTCCTCGGGCATCACAAGGCGGCGGAGGTCGGGATGGCCTGCGAAATGGATGCCGAAGAGGTCCCAGACTTCCCGCTCCAGCCAGTTGGCGCCTTCCCAGAGTGGCACGACGCTCTTCACCGTTGGCTCGGGATCGTCGACGAAGACGCGGATCGTGAGCCGCTGGTTGGTGGCCGTGTTGGCAAGAAGATAGACGAGTCCATAACGATGCTTGGCATCGGGATAGTCGAGATAATCGACGCAGGAGACATCGACGAGCAGGTCGAATCCCCGTTCCTTGAGAAACGCCAGCACATCGAACGACTGCGGCTCGGGCACGACCAGCCGCGTCTGTCCACGGAACACGCTCGTGTCTGCGGCAGCAAACCGGTCTCGGACAGCAGCGACGACATCATCGACGGCGGGAGGCTGGTGCGGCATGGAAGCAGGCGGGGGATCAGGAACGGGGAAGGGCGGCGGCGGCGAGTTCTCGCTGCACGATGGGATTGCGGGATGCGTCGATCGTGAGTGGCGCCGTGATCTCGACGAGCGCCCGCTTCCGCTCTTGACGCTGGCGGGTGTCGAACTCGCGGCCGGTGATCGTGCCTTCTCGCTGGATCTTATCCTGCAGATCGATGATCGCCTGGATGAGCTGCTCCGGCCGCGGGGGGCAGCCGGGCACGTACATGTCGACCGGAATGAAGCGGTCGATCCCCTGGACAACGGCGTAGGTGTCGAAGACACCGCCGGTGCTGGCGCAGGCACCCATCGAGATGCACCATTTGGGCTCGTGCATCTGCTGCCAAATCCGCTGCAGCACGGGAAGCATCTTCATGACGACGCGGCCGGCCACGATCATCAGGTCGCACTGCCGCGGGCTGAACCGGAAGACCTCGGCGCCGAAGCGGGAGAGGTCGTGCTTGCTGGCACCGGTAGCCATCAGCTCGATCCCGCAGCAGGCGGTGGCGAAGGGCATCGGCCAGAGGCTGTTTTTGCGACACCAGTTGGCCAGTTCGTCAAGTTTGCTGACGACGACGTTCTCCGGAAGTTCCAGGTTTGACGAGGCTACCGCCATCGAAACACCCCCTTTCTCCAGTCGTATGCGAATCCGACGATCACGAGTGCGGTGAAGACCATCGCCGCCATGAAGACCAGGCCCCGTCCGGAGACGAATCCGTTGGCAACGGCGGCGTCGATTCCCGCGGCCGACCGGCTCGCGACTGCCCATGGGTACAGGAACAGCAGTTCCACGTCGAAGACCAGGAACGTGATGGCGACGAGGTGGAAGCGGACGTCGAATCGGCGGCGCGTGTCATGGATCGGGTCCATGCCGCTCTCGTACGGCATGTCCTTGACGGCCCCGTGTCGCTTCGGCCCGACGAGTTCGGCGAACACGACAAGGCCGACCGAGACCGCTGCCGCGATCACGACGAACAGGAGGACGGGGAGAATCGCGTCCATGACAGGCTGGCGGGGCTAGGAGGAAGACGTCTGCGAGACCGACAAAACATGAAATTCGGCAGCGGGAGGCCACTTCGTGAAATTCGTCACGAAGTCACCGTCGCTGCCCCAAGGTTATACAGCCAGACGCCTCAGCGGACGAGGTGGGCGTTTTTGGGGCTAAAAGTTGCCGACACTGATGGCGACTCCGGCGCCACCGAAGCCGCCCCCGGTATAGATGGTCATGCCCGGACCGCGGGTCGAGGAAAAAGGTGGCTCGCCATCACGGCGGGGTGGCGAAACCGCCACCGCCCGGCCGCCCGACGGTGGGGCTGCGGCCCGCTGCCCAGTCTGACGAGCCTGCTCCACGAGTTCCCGACGCCCACTCTCGAAGGCTGCCTGGCGTTGCTGGATGCCGGATCGTTTCTGGGTGACGTTCTCGATTTCGGCCTGGAGTTCGGCCACCGACATCTTCGTGATGTCAGGCACGTCGGCCAGCGCTCGTGCCCGCCTGCGATCTGACAGGGCGGAGAGATAGTGGCCCACCCAGTCGCGGGCATCGCGCGCCTCCGGGCTGTCGACGATGCGCAGCTTGGCGTCGAGGTCGTCGAGCATCTCTGCAAGGTCGTCCGCGGACGCGTGGGCCACACGATCATTGAAGCCGGCCTTGATGCGGAGCACTTCCTCCGACGAATAGATCGATTGTGTCGCCAGCCATTGCCCCAGTTCGAACACCGCCTGCTGCCAGCGGGGGCCATTCATGATCGCCGCCTTGCGGGACACGTCATCGTCATCGGCGGTCGTGGTGGCGGCGGGCAGGGGCGCCGACGCCCGCACGAGCACGAGGCGGAGTGGCTGCACGTCGGCGGCGCCATCGTGGGTGTGCACCGATTCCCACGTGCAGCGGTCATTGCCGTCGTGACGGTATTCCGTCCGTGCCGAAACCTCGCTGCCATCCGGCAGCACGGTGGTCGAACGAGCGACGAGTGCGTCGCCTTTCTTTGTCCAGGACGCCTCGCCGTGTGACCCCTGGTCATCGAACAGCCAGGAGCGGAGGGAGTGGGTGCGGGCATCACGGCCGATCCGCTGTGTGTAGTGGGCGACTCGTGTTGTGTCGTGATGGATCGTCATCTCGCGGATGAGAAACGCCCTCGTGGGGCTCCAGCGAACATGCACCGCAATCGTCTGGTGCGATTCATCAGCACTGGTCGGCCCCTCGTCCTCCTGCTCCACGACCCAGTCGCCCACCATCCAGGCGAGGTCATCGAGCGTCGCCTGGTGCTCGTCGGGTGCGGACGGTGGCTCGGCACCAGACGTGGAGCCGGCGAAGGCCACCAGCCCGACCGCCATCCACACGACCGCATGCACATCGCAGGATTGAAACATGGTCAGGGAGTTCTCGATCAAGCACCGGCAGCCTTCGGCAGACACCGGCGAATCGTAGGGGCGGTCGCCTGGGAAGGGAAAGAAATGAACTGGTTTGGTAGGGTGACGAGGATGTCTGACCCACTGGCCACTCTTGCAAACCTCGTTCGCCGCCCGAGCGTGAACCCGATGGGGCGGGATGTGTCGGGGCCGGAATACCTCGAAGGGCGAGTCACGGAATACCTCGTCCAGCGGTTCACAGCGGCTGGCCTGCCGTGCCTGCGGCAGAAGGTGTCGCCCGGACGGGACAACGTGGTGGCCCGGCTGGAGGCAACCGTGCCTGACGCGCCGGTGATCCTGTGGGACGCCCATCAAGACACGGTTCCCGCCGATGGCATGACGATCGAGCCCTTCACACCAGCGGTGCACGACGGCCGACTCTCCGGCCGCGGTGCCTGCGATGTGAAGGGGGGCATGGCGGCAATGCTCGTGGCGATCGATCGCCTGCGGGATTCCGACGCCGCCCGCCATGCGACGGTGCTCTTTGCCGCGACGGTGAACGAGGAGTTTGGGTTTTCCGGAGCCAAGGCGCTGGCACGATTGTGGGACGACCCGACTGCCGATGCGGCGCCCGGTGACGCGGCCGCCCGCGAGTTTGTCGGGGACCGGCCTACGGCGGCGATCATCGCCGAGCCGACCGATCTCGACATCGTCACGCAACACAAGGGGGCGGTGCGGTGGCGAGTTCGGGTGCGGGGCCGCGCCTGCCACAGTTCATTCCCCGAACGGGGCGAAAATGCAATCTACCCGGCGGGGCGGGTGATCCTGGCGATCGAGTCGCTTGCCCAGGAATTGCTCGCCCGCAATCCCGGCCACCCGTGCGGCCCACCCACGCTGAGCCTTGGCACCATCCATGGCGGCAGTGGTGTGAACCTCGTACCCGATCTGGTGGTGCTCGAGGTTGAGCGGCGGGTGCTGCCGGGCGAGTCGCCGTCCGCCGCACGGGACGAGGTGATCGAGCGGATCGCGGCCGTTTCCGGCCAAGCCCGCGTGGAGCACGACGAGCCATTTTTGGAAAGTGGCGGGATGTCGGCCGAGCATCCGGCCGCGGCAGCGCTGGCTGAATGGCTCGCCGCGGCGGCACTATCGCTGGGGGGCACGCCGCGGCAGCTGGCAGCTCGCTATGGCACCAACGCGAGCGTGTATGCCGCGGCCGGTGTGCCGTGCGTGGTGTTTGGCCCCGGCTCGATCGCTCAGGCCCATACCGTTGATGAATGGATCGAGGTGTCGCAGGTGGAGGCAGCCGTCGCCACGCTTACGGCCTCCGTGCAGTCGCCAGGCCTGCGACCTACCCCTCCATGAGCTTGAAGATTTCGATGGCGAGGATGATCGCCACGCCGACGAGCGATTCACCGGCAATGAGGCCGCTCGAGACGGGGATCGTGTAGGCCTCCGCGGCCCGCGGGCTCGCCTTGGCAAAGAGCCAGGCAAGCAACGCTCCGACAAACATCGAGATCGAGTTGAAGGCCGGGATCACGCCGGCGATACCGAGCCCCGTCGGTGAGGGAATCCACGGCCGCAGTCGCTCGGGGGCGAATTCCTCGAGGAGCGTGAGCACCGCGCCGGCCACGGCACCGAACGCGATGGCCCAGAGTGCTCCCGCCGGCAGGGCCTCGATCCCCTTGGCGAGCAGTTCTGCGACACCCGCCCACACCTTCGCCGCCGGCGCGGGCAGGGCCGCGGAGCCAAGCTGCTCAGGATTGCGCTGCACCACGAAGAGGTAGGCGGGCACCGACACGATCGACCCGCCGAGCACACCGAAAAACTGCGCGATCGTCTGCCGCCGGGGATTGCCGCCGAGCAGATACCCGCATTTCAAGTCGGTGAGCAGATCGGCGGCATTGGAGGCGGCGCCAGAGGTGATCGAGGCGGTCATGAGGTTGGTCGTGATGTTCGACGGCGCGAGCACGCCGTAGACCAGCTGCGTGATCTTGCCCATGGCCCCGATCGGCGTGATGTCGGTCTCGCCGGTGGCCCGGGCGGCGACAATCGACAAGAAGAACGTGACGAGTACAGCCACCGCTCCCATCCACCAGCTGATGCCGAAGAAGAGATGGCCGAGGGCCATGCAGGCCGAGCCGGTGACGAGCGTGCCGACGATGAACCACGACGCCGGCACCTCGATCCGCTCGAGCGGGTCGTCGGTCTCCGCGCCGGCGGTGGTGCCGACGAGTTTTGCCAGGCCGCCGAAGGCCCGCAGGATCGTCCGCCACTTGAGTGCGAAGGAGAGCAGGCCCGAGGTGACCATCAATGACGTGGCGGGCCAGAGCGTCCAGGAGACGATACCGCGGTATCCCGGCTCGGCGATGCCCCGTTCGACGAGGATCGGACCGACGACACCATAGAGCAGCAGCGAGCCGACGAGCATCGAGGTAGCGACCCGCAGACCCATGATCGCGCCGGCGGCGAGCATGATGAGCGAGCCCTCGATGCCGATCGTGTATTTGGCAAGCAGGTCGCGGCCAAACGCCGCAAACTCGGTGGGGAAGGCGAACCGGCTGAGGGCGGGAATGGCCGCGAAGCCATCCCGCCAGAGGGCCGTGAGGCCGCCGGCCGCACCGGCGGCGAAGAGCGCGCGGGCCTTCGTCACGGCACCGTCGCCGGAGGCGTGCATGCTCTTGAGCGTCTCGGCGGTGGCGATGCCGGAGGGGAAGGGAAGCTGGTCGATGTTGATGAGCTGTCGCTTGAGCGGGATCGCCATGAAGACGCCGAGCGAGGAGAGGGCGGCGATCCAGGCCATGATTTCCCACCACTCGAGCAGTCGGCCGGTCGTGAGATAGAGGGCGGGAAAGGCCGAGACGAGGCCGGCGCTCGACATGTAGCCGGCAGTGCTGGCCACGCTCGACATCGTGTAGTTTTCGAGGATCGAGAAGGGACGGTCTCGCCAGGCCGCCACGACCTGCTCGAGCCCCTTGAAGACGGCGTAGGCGATGATGCAGGCGGTGATCGTGACGCCGAGGCCCCAGCCCGTCTTGAGGCCGACGTAGAGATTGCTGATCGACATCACGCCGCCGATCACCATGCCGGTGACGACGGCCCGCACGGAGAGTTGCACGGCGTCGTCGCCGGCGTAGACGTTCTCAACCCACCATCGAGCCGCCTCCCGGTCATCCTCAAACGGCGGCGGCTGGGCTCCATCCATGGCCGCGATTGTAGCCGGTCTCGTTGAACGTTTTTTGACGGGCTTCGCCCGTCAAAAAACATCCAGGTGGAAATGGTGGCCTTGGTGGTAGCGGCGGCTCTTCGGGTAGTAGTTCTGCCAGTTCTTGTTGTAGACCGGCACCCGCATCTCCTGCGGATAGCGGTAGTAAAGATCGTTGGCGCTCTGGTAGTAGCCGTCGGCGTAGAAGTTTTGCGGATACCACACGTAGGGGTAGTGGTAGAGTCGGTTCCAGTCGTGGGTGTTGTACGAGGAACCCCACTGGTGGCCATACGCCTGCGTGCCAGGGAAAGGCTGCTGGGCCTGGCCGCTGCCAGCCGTAAAGAAGACCGCGCCGGCCGCAATGGCGGCGGCAAACAGGTGCCGTGTCATCGGATTGTCCCCCCTGAAAAACGATGAAACCGGAAAAACCGATCTCACCGTTCGTATCGGTTGGCTGGAGGACCGTTCTTGATGGAAAAATCGACAGGGTTTGCCAGCCAGATGCGGTTTCAGCCCACCCGCTTGGCACGGTAGAGCACGGCGTCGGCCGTGGGAGTCGGCTACACCGCGGCGGAAGGCATCCGCCCCTCCGCCAGTTCCCGATCCCATTCGTCGATCAGCGGCCAGTGGGGAGCGCAGGTGCCGAAGTCGGCGAGTTTCAGATAGCCCTCGAGCCGGGCGATCGTCTTTTCGAGCAATGCATCATCCTTCCGAAAGACCGGGCCATGGCTGGGCAGGAGCCATTCGACGTCACTGGCCAGAATCCGCTTGAGCGACTTGATGAAGGCCGGAATGTCGCTGCCATGATGGGCGTCGATCGCGCCGACCGAGCCGTCGCGATAGATGTTGTCGCCCGAGAGCAGGAGGTTGTCGAGTCGGAAGGCGAGTTGGCTGTCGGTGTGACCCGGCGTGTGCCAGACCTCGAGACGCCGCGAACCGACCTCGATCGTGTCACCGTCTTTGATCTGCCGCTCGACCGTCACGGTTGGCATCGGCATGTGAACATTCTGCGCCGCAATCTCGGCGAACGTCTTGATCAGGTCGCCCGCCTCGAGCGTTGGCACGGCCTTGGGGTGGGCGAGCACCGGCGCCTTGAGGATGCCCTTCACCTTGGCGAGCCCCTGAATGTGGTCGACGTCGGCATGGGTGGCGACCAGCCCCCGGCACTGCGACAGCGGGAAATCGAGCTGTCGGATCAGCTCGATGATCTCGTCCACCGTCTCCTCATAACCGATGTCGATGAGCACCCAGTCACGGTCGTCGAAGACGAGATAGACACTGCAGCCGATCCGATAGCCGGCCTGGTGATTGATCTCGATGACACCGGGAAAGAGTGGTCGACGTTCAAGCATCGGAAAAGATTGGCCTTGAAGGTGGATTTGCGGTGACGCACGCGGGAAGACACACTGACCCTCCGGGCACGGAGCGTGTCGAAACGTCGCCAGTTCAATAGTTTAGGACACACCAAACCAGGCGGCAATCAGCCGCGGCTGTTTCGGTCTGATGATGAGTCTTGTCCGTGAATGACATCCCTTCTTCTTCCGAGCGATCTGCTGCTCCGGCGTCGCTCGCCGCATGGAGCGATTGCGTTGCCGAAATCTGCTCGTGTCTCGAGTCGCTCGAACCGCTCGCCTGTGCCCTCGGTGTTCCTGATCCGACGGCCACCGAGTGGCACGGCGCACTCTTTGGCAAGCTCAAGCCACAGATTGACCAGGAGCCTCTGCTCGTGGCCGCCG
>CAZODJ010000001.1:5323-11560 GCA_964578555.1 uncultured Candidatus Kuenenia sp. | reverse complement strand
CTCTTTGGCAAGCTCAAGCCACAGATTGACCAGGAGCCTCTGCTCGTGGCCGCCGTCTGCGGTGGCACCAATACCGGCAAGAGTCTGATCGCCAATGCGCTCGTGGGGTGCGAGATCAGTCGTTCTGTGCCGGAGGCAGCCCGCACCCGTCATCCGGTGGTCAGCCTGCCCCGCGGACTTGCCGAGCGGATCGACCTGGCCGCGCTCTTCCCAGGCTTCGCACCGCGGCCCTGGAGCGGCGAAGACGACGCTCTCGACCCCACCGAGGCCAACGTGCTTGTGTGGCGCGAGGATGCCGGGGGCGATCAGCCGCAGCGACTCGTGCTTCTCGATACGCCTGACATCGACGGCACGCTTCGCGACAACTGGCGGCGGGCGGAACTGATCCGTAATGCCTGTGACGTCATCGTGGCTGTGCTCACCCAGCAGAAGTACAACGACGCCACGGTCCGTGACTTCTTCTCCGCGGCTGCGGCCGCCGGGAAGACGATGATTGTCGTCTTCAACATGGTTGATTGGCCGGCCCAGCGGCAGGTGCTCGCCGGCTGGCTCCGCACGTTCATGCTCGAGACGGGGGCCGAGCCCGCGGCTGTCTACGCGGCGCCGTTCGACAGAGACTCCGCCACTGCCGGCCGGATCGAGTTTCACCCGCTTGCGGAACTGACTCCCGATGGCACGGCAGTCGATCTGCGGCAGCGGCTCACCGCCTGCGACTTCGAGCGGATCAAACTCGCGTCGATGGAGGGGGCGTTTCGTGTCGTCGTCGACCCTGCAGGCGGCGCTGGCGCCTGGCTGAGTGCCTTCGAGGCAGCGGCAGGTGAGTGGCAGGAGGCCCGCCGTGTGCTCTCCGACGAGAGCCGGGTGCGAGTCGAGATGCCGACGGCCCCGCGTGAGATCGTTTGGAATGAGATCTGGAAGTGGCTCGAACCACGTCGCTCAGGCTTCGATCTCACCGTGAGCCGGGTGTATCACGTGGCGGGGCGAGGCGTGAAATGGGCGGCACGGCGGGTGGGCCTCGCCCGGACGGAGGAGGAGCGGCGGGAGGATTTTGCAGCCCTGGAGTTGGCCGCTCTCAAGCGGGCCCTGGGCGACTTCATCGACCGGCTCGACGAGATCTGTCGCACGCACCCGCGGCTGGCGGCGACGCTGGGCGACCGACTCGTCGAGGCTGACCGGAGCGGCTGGTATGCCGACCTCGAGCGGCGGCATGCCGCGCTGCCGATCGTCTCGGACGACTACCGCGCCTTCGCCCGCGACAAGCTCGATGCCTTCGCCCGCGACAACCCCGACATGGTGCGGTGGATCCTCGCCGGCCTGAACGTCGGTGCCGTGGCACGGCCAGCGATCACCGTGGGCCTCGCGATGGCTGGTGCAGCCGCCGTGCCCGCCGCCGCCGCGACTGCCGGCGGGCTCACCACGCTCGTGCACCACGTGGGTGACGTGGTGGTGGGAGGCGCGGCCACGCTCGCCGGCGAGGGAGCCCTGGGGCTGACCGTCGCGGGTCTGAAGCCGCTCATTGAGTCGTTGTTTGCCGGTTGGTCGGCCGAGCGGAGCCGCGTGCTCGCGGAGACGCTGCACGATGTCGTATTTGGCGATCGGCTCGAGGAGATCGATCGGCTGGCGGCGGCCGGCTCACGGCCGGAGGTCGCGCGGGCCCGTCACCTGCTCGTGCACTGTGCCCGGGAGTTGCCCCGATGAGTGAAACGTCTGCCGGCGGAGAGGCCGGCGATCCTTCCGCTGCGGCCCCCAACTTCACCGACTTCGACGACCTCGTGGAGTCGCTGGCACGGTGGGCCGATTCCGGACCCGACTGGCCACCTGCACGCCGGATCCGGACGGAATGGGCGCACGTTGCTCCGCGGCTCGACCGTACACGCCGGGAGTTGTCGCGGATGCTCGTGGTGGGCGTCATCGGCGGCACCGGCACCGGCAAGAGCACGCTGGTCAACGCGCTGGCGGGCTGCGAGGTGACCACCGCGAGCGATGTCGCCCGGCCGACAACCACCACACCGATCGTGGTGGTGGCCAATGACGTCGACTGTTCTTGGCTTCCCGTCGACGCCATGCGCGGCCGCGTGGTGAGGAGCGATTCCCCGGCGGTCGCGAATATCGTGCTCGTCGACTGTCCCGACCCTGACACGCAGGCCGACGAACCGGAGGCCGCGGCTGCTCACTCGCCACGGCCGAGCGACACCAATCGCAATCGCGACATGCTTGCCGCAGTGCTGCCCGCCTGTGACGTGCTCCTGCTTGTCGCGACGGCCCAGAAATACCGCTCCTGGATCGTCGCCCGCGAGTTGCAGGCCTTTGCGCCCGGGCGGCCGCTGCTCTTCGTGCAGACACACGCCTCTCGGGACCCCGACATCCGCGAGGATTGGCGACGGGAACTCGAGTCGCAGGGGTTTGCCGTGCCACGGATTTTTCGGCTCGATGCGCTGGAGGCTGCCCAGCGTTCAGCCGCCGGTCTGGTGCCGGAGCCGGGCTTTCAGGAGTTGCTCACGGCGATCGACGCGGAACTCGTGGGGCGTGCGGCCCGTCGGGTGCGCCGCACCGGCGCGATCGATCTGACGGCCTGGTTCGTCGGCCAGGCACGAGTGCAGCTGGAGCCGTTCCGCGATGCCGTGACACAGTTTGCTGCTGGCGTAGGCACCGAACGGATGCGACTGGAACGCATCCTCGCAGCCGCGATCGAGGACAAGCTTCAGACCAACCGTACGGCCTGGCAGCGTCTGCTTACCGACGAGGTGGTCGACCGGTGGCACGGCGGTCCCTTCGCGATGTTCCTCCATGTCGTGTCGGCCATCGGTTCCTTCTGGACTCGCTTGCGGCCCGGGGGCGGGCTCATCGGCCAACTACTGGCGGGGCATGCGCCCGAGTATGTCGCCGGTCATGGCTCATGGCAGGCCGTCGAGGAGCTCGGGCTCACCGAGGCCGATGTCGAGCAGTCGCGAAGCATCCTCGCGGGCCTGGCCGGGCGTGCCAAAATCTCGGCGCCGTTGGTAGGGCGGGCTCGGCTGGATGACCACCAGGCCGGGGAAACCGTGGGCACGCTTCTCGAGCGGACGGGCCGCTGGCTGGCCAGCGGCATCGAACGGCTGGTGAGCGACCGCCGGGGGCGGGTCGACGGCCCACTGCTGCGGTGGACGTTTGAAGGCCTCTTCACGTCGCTCATCGTGATCGTACTCGGCCGGGCCGGCTGGAATTACTTTTACGGCCACCTCTGGGAGGGCCGCCGCGTCGATGGCTTGGGGTTCCTGCAGGAATCGTTCGTGTGGATCATCCTCTGGGGCCTCCTGCTGAGGTGGCTGCTCTTCATGTGGGTGCGGCTCGGTCTTCACCGTGACATCACGGCCCTCGCCGCACGGCTTCCGGCGGCCCGCCTTGTCGATCCGCTGATCAACGACTTTGCGACGGCGGCAGCGACAACGCAGGGGTATTTGGAAGCTGGCGATCGTCTGGCGGGCGACGTGCGGTCGCTCACGGCCAGCCTGGATGATCCGGCGACCGGCCTGGGCCGGATGCGGCCATAAAAAAACTCCGCCCGGGATATTCTCCCGGGCGGAGCTCACTGGCCGAAGTCGGGCAACAGATCTCCGTTCGACCGAACAGCCTTACGCTTACTTGACCGCGACCGTCCGGCTCACCGCCACGACCTTGGACGAAGCCTTGGCCGAAGCCGAGGCGTCCGGAGTCGGGGCAGCAGGAGCCGCTTCGATCATCGCACCACAGGCCGGCTCAGCACCGCAGGCCGGCTCGCAGCAGCCGTTGCCACCGGCACAGGTGGGCTCGCAGCAGCTGTCGCCGCAGCACGACCGACGGCTCTTCTTCGCCTCATGGATGGCGCGGAGAAGGTCGCGAATCGGGGTCTTGCACTTCCGGACACCGCAGCACGAGGCCGCACCGCAGCTCGGCTCGCAGCAGCCGTTGCCAGCGTCGCAGGCGGGCTCGCAGCAGCCATTACCAGCGTCGCAAGCCGGTTCGGCACAGCCGTTGCCAGCACCGCAGGCGGGCTCGCAGCAGCCGTTGCCACCGGCACAGTCGGGCTCACCGCAGCAGCTGTCGCAGCAGCCACGATGCTTCGCACGGCACTTCTCGAACAGGCCCTTCAGCCCGCCGAAGAGGTCGTGCTTCTTGCGGCAGCGGGTGCCACAGCAAGACGTATCGCAGCAGCTGTCAGCGGCACCGCAAGCGGGCTCGCAGCAACCGTTACCAGCACCAGCCCCACAGGCCGGCTCGCAGCATCCGTTGCCAGCACCGGCATCGCAGCCGGGCTCACAACATCCAGCACCGGCATCGCAGCCGGGCTCACAACACGAATCCGAGCAGCCGTGATGGCCGAGCATCCGATTCAGGAGCTCGAAACCATAGGACTGGCTACAAACGGTGACACCGAGAACCAGCGCACCGAGGAACATCATACGCTTCATCGAGCCACATCTCCTTTGCTTGCGGATCACTTGAGAATCGATCGTCCCGTTCGCGAGGCGTGTCATCCCGAGGTCGTGATCCACCAACTGTTCCACGGCAGTCCTGTCGAGCCAATCCGTGACTCGATCGATCGCAGGTTGCTGCCGCCCCCTGGTTGCCCGACGGGCACAGTGATGCCCCGGGGGACATGTGGGCTATCGGCGAACGAGTGAAAGCGGCTTGAGCACGCTCCAAGTATTTTTCATCACACGACTTGTGGTGACGTGTGGGCAAAGATTGCCGTGCGTTCCATGCTGGCAAGCGGTGCGGCGCGGAGCGTCACAACCGTCACAGCTTCATGCGGATCTCCTGCATAAACGGTTCATTTTTCCACTCCGTGATGAGCCGTGGTAAACCCTGCCGGTTGTGCGGGGCCATGCGGCAATGCTTGACACGATCGGCGCGACCGGTACATTCCGCCACACGAGCCTGGTGGCCGTCCGCGAGCAGTTGCTCCGGACGGCAAACAGGGAACTCCGGTGTGATTCCGGGACGGCCCCGCCGCTGTGTCCGGGCGATTCCCGAGGCTGTTACAGACAGTCTCGGGAGAGAAACCGTTTGCGAATGAGCCATTGCCTGTCTGCCGCCTGAGCGGCCCGCAGGCGAGAAGGCTGCAACCGGTCGAGCCCGGGAGTCAGAAGACCTACCAGTGTTCGAGAGGAGCGCGTGATTCTGCGAGGGCGGCATCACGGGCACGGGCCGCGCGTGCGGTCTGATGAAACTGTTGGTTGAACTGACGGTCGAGTAGTCATGCCTCTGCCGCGCCTTGCTGCGCCCGGGGTGTGTCATGGCCCGGCTGCAAGAGAGGTTTTCATGAATGCATGCCTGTCATGCGCAGCGGGCCGCAGGCCTGTCGCGGGCTCATTCCGGCAGCCGGCCGGGTTTTCACTGGTAGAACTGCTCGTCGTGATCGCGATCATCGGCGTGCTCGTCGGGCTTCTGCTGCCGGCCGTGCAATCGGCCCGAGAGGCCTCGCGGCGGACGAGTTGCGCAAGCAACCTGCGGCAATTGGGGATCGCGTTGCACGGGTATGTGAGTGCCAACAACAACAAACTGCCACCGTTGAAGGTCGACGACGATGTTCGAATTGCCGACACGCTCGCCAACCCCAGCAACAACCCCTATCTCGGCAAAAGCCGCTACTGGTTTGGTGAGGTTGATGAAAACCAGCCCGTGTTGACGGATCGGCTCAGTTTTGCGAACGGCACCCTCACGCCCTTCATGGAGGGCAATGTGCAGGCCTACCAGTGTCCAGCCTTCGGCCCCGCGGCCGTCGAGCAGTTGCGGTACGGAAAGATGTCGACGGGATACGACTACAACGTGGCCTTGGGGCCCGGCACAAAGTGGGACTGGTCGGCGTGGCCCAGCGTGAGGCTCGAGGATCGCAACCGGCGCCATGCGATTGGCAAGGTTGCCGAAACGAAGCGCACGATCGCATTTGCAGAAAGTGCGATGGTCTATTTTCTGGCCCCGTTTGCCCTGCGGGAAAACCTCGGTGGTCTCTTGAAGCCGAGCGATGCAGACCCCGCGATTCATTTTCGACACGGTGGTGATCTGGCCAACGTCGTCTTCGTCGATGGCCACGTCGAGGCCTTCTCCCGGAAGTTCCGCGCTGGCCCCTGGACCAGCCCCGGGCAACTTTCACAGATGGACTTCCACAAGATCGGCATCATCTGCGATGGCGATCCGGCTGATGCCGCGCAGGCCGATGCCCTGTACGACTTGGAGTGAGCATCGTTCAACGCCGTCATGGACACCATTCATGCACAC
>CAZODJ010000001.1:0-5223 GCA_964578555.1 uncultured Candidatus Kuenenia sp. | reverse complement strand
CCCGAATCTGGATTGCCGTCGTCGCGATTGCGGTGGCAACCTGGTTGATTGCCCCGTTCGTGTTTCCGCCCCGCGCGCCCGCCGTCGCGGAGGAGATGATCCCGCAGATCCGCTATGTCTGCACGAAAAGCGGAGAGGTGTTCACGCTGCCGCTCGCGGGCGATGTGCTCGACAACCCGAAGACGGGAGAGCCGACGCTCGTGCCCGCCGTCTACGATGCCAGGCGGAAGAAGTGGCGGCCGGGGCCACCCCTGGAAGTGATGCATCGGCAGGGGTTGCTGAAGCCAGCCACATGATTGCCATCGAGCGCCGGTGCGGCCATGAACGGTTTTGAAGAGCTTTGCCACCGTCCCAGGCACGAGCACAACGCGCGGGCCTGGGACCGGCTGGCGCGGGAGCAGGCGGCGTTGGCACGGCCGGCTGTCAACGAGGCGTTTGGTGATCCGCGAAGCTGGCTCGGAGGCGGCGGTCCGCAGGGGCGGCGTTGGCTCCCCGAACGACTCGATGGCCTCGAGGTGCTCTGCCTCGCTGCCGGCGGCGGCAAGCACGGGCCGCTCTATGCGGCGGCTGGAGCGAAGGTGACCGTGCTCGATATTTCAGCGGCGATGCTCGACCTCGATCGGCAGGTGGCCCGCGAACGGAAGATCGACTTTCAGATTCTTCAGGGCTCGATGGACGATCTTTCCATGCTCGGCCGCAGGAGATTCGATCTGGTCATCCACCCGGTGAGCACCTGCTATGTGCCCGATGTCGGCCGCGTGTTTCGCGAAGTGGCGCGGGTGACCAAGCCGGATGGCTTGTACGTCAGCCAGCACAAGTCGCCGACGAGCCTGCAGGCCACGCTCGAGCCGGCAGTGTCGGGCCGCTACGAACTGCTCCACCCGCAGACGTCAGCGGCGCCGTTGCCCGCTGCACCGCCTTCCCGGCTGCGTGAGGCAGGCACCCACGAGTTTGTCCATTCGCTTGCGGCACTGCTCGGCGGCATCTGCGCGGCAGGCTTTTCGATCGACGACGTCTGCGAGCCGGATCACACCCGGCCGGCGGCGACGGCCGGCTCGTTTGCCCACCGGGCCGCCTACCTGCCGCCCTATCTGCGGGTCTTGGCCCGTCGCCATCAGGAGGCGGCTGCGACCGCGGGCGTGGTGGTGGTAGGCTAGGGGTCCTCGCCACCACCACGAGATGTTTTTCATGATCTGCCTCACCGTGCTTCTGACCGCCAAGGATGCGGCCGACGTGTCGAAGATCCGCGACCTCCTCGCCAGTGCGATGCGGAAGAGTCGGGCCGAGCCGGGCTGCCAAAGGTTTGACGTCTACCACTCCACCGCCGAGCCCCGGCGGTTCACGCTCGTCGAACATTGGGCATCGCCGGAGGCCCTCGACGCCCACCGTCTCGCTGAGGCCTACACCCAGATTTACAAGCCCCATGTGATGCCGCTCGTCGACCGCGAAGGCCACCCCTCGACACTGCTCGAGTGAATGTTTCACGCCATGCTGCTTCTCATCGACAACTACGACTCGTTCACCTGGAACCTCGTGCAGCGATTCGGGGAGATCGCCCCCGCCTTGCCCGTCGAGGTGCATCGCAACGATCAGATCACGGGAGAGGAGATCGCGGCCAAGGCGCCGAGCCACCTCGTCATTTCGCCGGGGCCCTGCACGCCCGACGAGGCGGGCATCTCCTGCGACGTGGTCCGGCGGTTCGCCGGCCGGATGCCGATCCTCGGCGTCTGTCTTGGCCACCAGTCGATCGGCCAAGTCTTCGGGGGAAAGATCGTGCGGGCCAAGCAATTGATGCACGGCAAGGTCGACCAGATCGAGCACTCTGGCAAGGGGCTCTTCGCCGGCCTCCCGACCCCGATCGAGGCCACCCGCTATCACAGCCTCATCATCGATCCACCCACGCTGCCCCGTGATTTCGAGGTCGACGCCTGGTCGACGGCCCCTGATGGAAGCCGGGAGATCATGGCGATCCGCCACATGACGCTGCCGGTCTATGGCGTGCAGTTTCATCCCGAGAGTTTCCTGACGCCGGCGGGCTACGACCTCCTGCGGGCGTTCCTGGGGATGCGGTGAGGGCATGATCGACCTCGCCGACGCCCTCGCCTTGATCGAACAGGCGGCGACTCCGCTGCCGCCGCGTCGGCAGCGGCTACTCGATGCCTGCGGCCGTGCTCTCGCGGCGGCGGTGGTTGCCGATGTCGATTCGCCTCCGTGGGACCGGGCCATGATGGATGGATTTGCCCTGCGGGGTGACGATGTCGGGGCGGCTGCCGGTGGTGTCGTGGAGCTCGACGTCGTCGTCGACCTCGCGGCGGGCGACGTGACGTCGCTCGAAATCAAATCGGGATCCTGTGCCCGGATCATGACCGGCGCGCCGATTCCCCGGGGCGCCGATGCGATCGTCCCGGTGGAACTGGCGATCGACGACACGTCGGCGGCGCATGCAGGGATGAAGGTTCGGCTGCGGGACGAGCGGTTCCGTGCCGGCCAGCACATCGCTCGGCAGGGGGCGGCATTTCGCCGAGGTCAGACGGTGCTCGCGGCCGGCACGACGCTCAACGCCGGCGCGGTCGGCCTCGCCGCAGAGGCGGGAGCCACCCACGTCGTGGCCACGCCGCAGGTCTGCGTGGCGATCCTCTCGACGGGGAGCGAACTGGTGCCACCGGAAACGGTGCCGAACTTCGGCCAGACACGCAACTCCAATGGCCCGATGATCGCAGCGGCTGTGCGACTCTTGGCCGCGGAGCCGATTCCGCTCGGCATCGCCGCCGACAAGCCGGAGGCGATCCGTGCGGCGGTCGCCCAGGGCCTTGCCGCCGACGTGCTCGTGCTCTCGGGCGGCGTGTCGGCCGGCGACCTCGACCTCGTGCCGGAGATCTTCCGGCAGTGCGGCGTCGAGAAAGTGTTTCACAAGGTGCGGCTCAAGCCGGGCAAGCCGGTTTACTTTGGGGTCCTGCGCCGCGACCGCGCGGCGCCGACGCTTGTCTTCGGACTGCCGGGCAATCCGGCCAGCAGCCTCGTCTGCTTCGACCTCTTTACGCGACCGGCCATTCAGATGCTTGCCGGTCTACCACGGGATGATTGGCATCTCCCGCGCAGCCGCGCGCGGCTTACGGTGGCCACGAAGGCCGCGCCGGGACGGCCCGTCTATCTGCCCTGCACACTCGTGCGTTCGGCCGACGGCCTCACCGCGACGCCCCTGCCGTGGACCGGATCGAGCGACCTGGTCGGGCTGGCGACCGCCAACGGCATGATCGCCCTGCCGGCCGATGGCGGGCGGTATGAGCCCGGCGACGAAGTCGAGGTGGTGATGACGCGGGGCCCTTACTGACGCACCAGCCCGAGGGCGATGAGTTTCGCCAGGCATTCGTCGCGTTCCCGCGACCGCTCCAGGCCGATCCACGAAGGATCCTGGACCGCGAGAAAGACGTCGTGCGAGGCCGGTAGCGGGCTGCCACGCTCAGCGAGACGGCGGATCACGCCCTGATCGAGCCGCGTCAGCCGCGTCGCCTCCACCCGGTAGTCGAGAAAGGCCTCCCAGCAGAGCGGGAACAGCTTCGCCACGATTTCGTGGCCGATCGTCTCGGCATAGCGACGGATCTCGAGCTGGGCATGGGCATCCATGCGCAGGGCGAGGAAGTGGAAGAGATTGTGGAGGTCGATCTTCCAGTAGGCCTCGGTGTAGGTGGACAGCGGCAGATCCTTGCGGGCCTGCTCGCGAGCAATGCCGGCCGACAGCCGCTCCTCGTAGACGCGGCGGGCATTGTTCTGCAGATCGCTCTCAGCCTGCGTGAGCTGCGCACCCTGTTCTTCGGCGACGAGGCCGGCCGAGCCCTGGCGATTGTTCGTGGCCTGCGTCCGCCACTCATTGCCCGGGGTTGTCTGCATCGAGTCGATGGCCAACGAATACCGGGTCGAATATTCGTTGACACTCGCCGTGCGGTGGCGAATCCACTGCCGCCAGCAGTCCATCGGTACCCGCACGACAAACTTGATCTCCGCCATCTCGAACGGCGTGGTGTGGGCATGTCGCATGAGGTAGCGGATGAGCTGGCGGTCATCGCTCACCTTTCGCGTACCCTCGCCGTAACTCACGCGAGCGGCCTGCACCACGGCACCGTCGTCTCCCATGCAGTCGACCAAGGCCACGAAGCCGTCGTCGAGCACGGGGAACTTCTGCCACCGCAGCGACTCGAGGAGGGCAGCCCGGTCAGCAGGATTTGCGGAGGAGGGGGGGGCAGCAGGGGCGCGACTGTCGGACTGGCTCATCGTGGGCTCCACAACCAGGGGAAGCCTCACAGGATGAAGCAGAGCCCTCCGGGGGTCAATCCTTAGCCCACAGTTCCTGCAACAACGTCGCCAATTGGCGGGCGTCGTCGCTGGCCACCACGCGGTCGATCCGCTTTTGCGGCACCCCGACCTTGGCGAGCGAATTCGCGACGCTCTCCCACAACTTGGCCCGCTTCTTGCCCTCGGCGAGGTAGAGGTCGGTGACCTGCTCACCCAGCCGCTGCACCAGGGCCGTGTCGAGGTTGTCGTAGTAGTTTTTGACGATCGATCGCTGGTATTTGGTGAGTTCCGCCATGGCGCTGGGTGCGATGTCTGGAAGGGGAGTGAGGTGCCGGCTACAGTAACGGCGTTGCGACCATAGTATCGGCAGCCGCCGGCCAACCATCGAGAGATTCCGATGCCCACGATCACGTTCACCAACGAAAAAAAGGAAATTCAAGTTCCGGCCGGGGCGAACCTCCGCAAAGAAGCTTTGCAGGCGGGCGTGAGCCTCTATCCGGGCATCAACAAGGTGGTGAACTGCCACGGATTCGGAACCTGCGGCACCTGTCGGGTGCTCATCACCAAGGGCATGGAAAACACGAGCCCGAAAGGGCTGATCGAGTCAGGACGACTGGCCGTGTCGCTGGCCTACATCGGCAACGAGGAGACCATGCGGCTCGCCTGCCAGACGCGGGTCAACGGCGACATCACGGTTACGACCTGCCCGCCGATCAATCTGTATGGCGATAATTTCTTCAGTTAGAGCCGCTCATCATACGTGTGGCCCCGGCTCGGGGGCGGCAAAAGTCTCGTCGCGGGCGAGGATACGCCCAACGCTCCTCGAGCGTTCGCCGACCCCCTCGCCTTCCTCAACTGGCTGGTTGCGTGGTGCACCGTGAAAGAAGTCATTGCGGTGGTGAAGCCGTTTCTGGCAGAGCAGGTGCTCGAGGC